>CAYFVL010000188.1:0-11941 GCA_964346405.1 uncultured Fibrobacterota bacterium | reverse complement strand
AAACAGAAAAGGGGCGAACGCTCTCGCGTACGCCCCCCGGGCCATGGAGTATTGACCGCTTTCGTTTACTGCTTCTTGTCTTCGTCGACCACTTCGTAGTCGGCGTCGACCGTTGAGCCGTGTTCACCCTGGTGGGGTTCGGCGTGTGGTTGCCCATGTTGCTGTGGGCCTCCCCGGGCCTGTCCCGCCTGGGCGCCGGCCTGTTGTTGTCCGTACATCGACTGCGCCATCGAGTGTGACGCATTCGTGACCGCATCTATTGCAGACTTGATCGCGGCGGTATCACCGGATTTGGCTTTCTCTTTCAGATTGTCAAGAGCACTCTGGACCTTTTGCCGATCCTCCGGGCTGATTTTGTCGCCGACCTCGTTGAGCGTCCGTTCGGTTTGATGAACCAACTGATCCGCCTGGTTTCTGATCTCGACCTTCTCCCGTTCCGCCTTATCCGAGGCTGCGTTCGCTTCGGCTTCCCCGACCATCCGGTTCACCTCGTCTTCCGACAATCCGCTGGAGGCCTCGATCCGGATCTGCTGTTGCTTCCCGGTACCCAGATCCTTCGCGCTCACATTCAGGATACCGTTCGCATCGATATCGAACGTTACCTCGATCTGCGGTACGCCTCGCGGTGCCGGCGGGATTCCGATCAGATCGAACTTTCCGAGCAGTCGGTTGTGCGAAGCCATCTCGCGTTCGCCCTGGTAGACCATGATCGTGACCGCTGTCTGATTGTCGGCCGCCGTGCTGAACACCTGACTCTTCTTTGTCGGAATCGTGGTGTTTCGCTCGATCAGTTTGGTCATCACGCCCCCAAGGGTCTCGAGACCGAGGGACAGGGGAGTGACGTCGAGCAAAAGCGTATCCTTGACCGAAGTGTCCCCGCTGAGCACCGCGCCCTGAATTGCCGCACCGAGAGCGACGACTTCGTCGGGGTTTACACTCTTGTTCGCCTGTTTGCCGAAGAATTCTTCAACCCTGTTCACCACCGCCGGGATTCTGGTTGAGCCACCGACCAGAATAACCTCATCGATGTCCTTTGCGGATACGCCGGCATCTGCAAGCGCCTTTTTGCAGGGCTCTACGGTACGCTGAACCAGATCGGCTACCAGCGATTCAAACCTGGCACGGGTCAGAGTCATGTCCAGATGACGAGGACCGTTCGCATCGGCGGTTATAAACGGCAGATTGATCGATGTCTGCATGGCGCTCGAAAGCTCGCATTTGGCCTTCTCGGCGGCTTCCTTGAGTCTCTGCAGCGCCATCCGGTCCTGTCGCAGATCGATAGCGTTTTCTTTTCTGAATTCGTCGGCGATGTGATCGATCAGCGCCTGGTCGAAGTCGTCACCACCAAGGTGGGTATCACCATTGGTAGATTTCACTTCGAATACTCCGTCTCCGATCTCCAGTATCGAGATATCGAATGTCCCGCCGCCAAGGTCGAACACCGCTATGCGTTCGTTCCCTTTTTTGTCCAGACCGTAAGCCAGTGAAGCCGCGGTCGGTTCGTTTATGATTCGCTTCACATCGAGCCCCGCGATCCTGCCGGCATCTTTGGTTGCTTGTCGCTGTGAATCATTGAAGTAGGCCGGAACGGTAATTACGGCTTCTTTTACTTCATGGCCAAGGTAATCCTCGGCCGCTTTTTTCAGATTCTGAAGCACCATAGCCGAAATCTCAGGTGGAGTATACTCTTTTCCTTCAATTCTCACCTTCACCGGCTCATTTTCAGCTCCGCTTACTTCGTACGGCACAAGCTTTTCTTCGTGCGTAACTTCGGACCCTCGCCGTCCCATAAACCTTTTTATAGAAGAAACGGTATTCTGGGGATTGGTGACCGACTGACGCTTCGCAATCGCACCGACAAGACGCTGGTTGTCTCTGGTAAATGCAACCACCGATGGAGTTGTTCTCGATCCTTCCGCGTTGGCAATAACCGTAGGTTTCCCACCTTCCATAACGGACACAACCGAGTTGGTCGTGCCCAAATCGATTCCAATAATCTTATTCATGAGTGCCGTCTCCTTTCACAATTTGCATTCTCCAATGGTGCTTTTCTCTTTGTTTGCCCACCTAACAAGCAACCTGTGTGCCGGCGTTGGATTTGCCGATTCTGGTTTAAATAGGCCGTTTTTTGGACCACGAGAAGTTGTTATGGGTGATGTGTTTCATGATGGAACAGAGGTGTGTGTCAGGCTGTGACAATGTTGATGAGAGTACCAACGATCGTCAGCGGGGCTTTGCCGGGCATTCCGATTGGGCTTCCGTCCGGTTCCTTGTTTCATATTTAGTGCCTGTCCGAAAATCCGCTTCAGTGCCTCGGCCACGCGGGATCAGCACGAACGGTTTTTCGATCCGTCTTCCCGTGATCCTTCATCCCGCGGGGCGGGATCACTTCGACACCGCTCTTGGTCGAAGCATGAACGGGATGCCGGCATTGGCTCAAAACAGTTCATCCTGAGTAGGGTGAGTATGCGGGGAGAGGCAATGAGACTGTTTGGCCGGGAAAAAGAACGTCTCGCAAAAAAGGGTTGAGGACATGCCGAAAGGCGAATTCAGGGTACGCAAAAATCCGATAACGACCATTTTGAGTGTGGTATATCGAGGTATCGTTGGACTGCGAAACGCATGGTATGACTATGTCCCCAGAGCTTCGCACGATCTGGGACGATTGACGGTCAGTGTTGGAGGAATCCATGCCGGTGGTACAGGTAAGACGCCCATGGTGCTTCTGATAGGGGAAATCTTGCGTGAGATGCGACGTCCTGTTGCGGTGCTGAGTCGCGGGTATGGGAGGATGTCGAATGCAACGATCGTGGTCGATCCGGCCGCTGAGATATCATGGCGCGAAATCGGTGATGAGCCTGCTATGTTGCGGCGATCTCTGCCAACCGCCTGGTTTGGGATCGGAGGTGACAGGGTCGATACCGCACGGCTTCTGGCGAATCGACTTTCCTCCGAATCGGTTTTTCTCCTGGACGACGGATTTCAGCATCGCCGGGCTGGAAGGAACCGGGACGTAGTGTGTCTGCCCCATTCATATTCAAACGAAAAGATGCTTCCCGCGGGATATCTTCGAGAACCGCATTCATCACTCAAGCGTGCCCATGCAGTTGTATTCATCGGCGGGGATCACGAGCAGGATGCTCTGGAGGCTGCGCAGCGTACGTTCAGATGTCGTTTTCCGCGAATACCTTCTTTTGTTGCCGTCAACAGACCACGAGGATGGGTGAACGCTTTTACCGGGGAAACTCGGGAAAGGCCGCCGCTGGTCCGACCACTTCTGCTTGCGGGCATCGCCCATCCCGAACGTTTCCGGGCGACTGTCGTTCAAACAGGGGTTCCTTTTGCCGGAGAGGCATTTTACCCCGATCACTATCCTTATACCGAAGAAGAGCTAATTTCCCTCTCAGGCGATCAATATGACGGAATTTTGACCACGGAGAAGGATGCGATACGGATTATGTCACAAAATTTGGTGAAACGACCAATTTTTTGGTATCTTAGTGTACGACTGGAATTCTGCGGAACCGGATCCCTGAAAAAGTTCCGTAATCTGCTGTTCGCTCAATATGGTACTCAATATTTGCTTAAGGAGGGACATTCATGAGAAGAATGTCACTGTTCGTACTGGTAGGCGTAGTGTTCATGACTGTGGCCCCTTTGTTTGCCGGGACGGACGGGTATGTGAGGGTTCGGAGTCCTTTCGCGAACATATATGAATTTCTCGATCCCCAGTCCCGGATCATTCGGCAGGCCAAGAAGGGCGACCATTTTGAACTTGTGTTCGAGGGTGAGTCCTGGTATCAGGTAAAGGTCCAGGAAAAAGTCGGCTGGCTCGACAAGCAGTCCGGAATGGTAGTAAGCACCCCCACGGTAACGGTGATGGCCGTCCCGGTCGGAACGCTGGTGCTTTTTGCATTTCTTCTCCTCGGTACCCTGGCCGCTACATTTATATTTATATACCGTCAGAAAACTTCGGATTTGTAACGAACCAGCCCATATGGCCAAATGTTTTCGGTTTTTTACCGTATCGGTGGTGATGCTGTTCGTCGCGGGTTTTGTTCCCGTCGAGGCGAAGTGGAATGATTATACCTGTATTCCAAGGCGGTTTGTTTCCTTCGACGGCTCCGAGGCAATCCTTTCCGCGGTGTTCCCTTCCTTTGGTTTCTTCTTCAGCAAAAAGCCCGAACCCGAATCCGAGCTTGGCGCCGATACTGAAAAGTACGTTCAGGTTATCCGCGGACCGACAAAAATTCTGGCCGAGCTGCGGCCCGAGTCACCAATCCTTGGAATTGTCTCGAAAGGGCGTCATTATCCTCTCCTGCTGGCAGGAGATTCGTGGTGCAAGATTCAATACGGTGATACTCCGGGCTGGATTGAGCGTCGCTACGTAAGAATCGTAGATGCTCCCTCATCCATTATCCTCAGTGATTTCCTCAAATTGCTTGCGATCGTTGCGGGAATAGTGCTTTTGATTCTGGTCGTGCGATTCTTCATTATGCGCGCCAACAAGGTCCGATCAGGATGGATTAAGTCGACAACCGTCGAGATGCGTATTCTGATCATTGCAAAAAACGATAAAATTATTGCTCGATACCTGTCCGACTCCGGGGCTTCGCTGCAGAAGTGTTTCGCCGAGGTTGGGTTTTCGGTATCGACGGTGCGAAATTCTGACGACGTGGGGAAAACGCTGATTCACAACCTGCCCGACGTTGTCGCGGTTGACTGGGAATTCGGCCCCACGATTCAATACGATCTCGAGCGTCTGATCGCCGCGAAAGCGAATGCCGCCAATGTACTGGTGATTTTCTACAATGTACCCGAGCCCGATCTAATTCAGAAAAGCCGGGTGATTCCAAATGCAAAGTATCTGGGCATATCTTTTACCGATCGTGAGGTGTTTTCACTGGTAACACCTCTTCTTATGAGTGAGGAACAACCAAGAGAGATCCGGAAAAGTGTCGAAGTTGCGGCACTTGAGGGAGAAATAGGTGACGGAAGCCTTCCCGAGGTGCTACAATTTGTAGAGATCGGCCACAAAACCGGATGTCTTCTGGTTGAGGATCGGAAACCGAGCGGGCTGGTCTATTTTAAGGACGGCACCATTGTATACGCCGTATCCGGAAGAGCCCGTGGGAAAGACGCCGTATTTGAACTTCTTGCAATGGAGAGTGGCAAATTTCGATTTGTGCTCGATAAAGAAGCCCCGGCTACTAATTGTACTCTTCCGACTCTCGGTGTTCTGATGGAGTGGACCAAGGAATTGGATGAAGCTCCTCGGTATTGATTATGGCGGAAGGCGTATAGGTGTTGCGGTCACCGATGAGAGAGGCGGGTACATTCGCGGGCTGACCACGATCGATCGACGACGGCGAGATCCGCTCGAGGCGATCGAGACTTTGGTTCGTTCCACCAATCCCGCAAAGCTCGTTTTTGGTCTCCCGCTCGGACCTGACGACGAAGAAACCACCCGTTCCGGTGAAGTTCGTGAATTCGCCGAACGGGTCGCACAGCGAGTCGAGTTACCCTTCGACTTTATCGACGAGAGTTTCTCTTCCCACCGTGCACGGGAAGTTCTCCGATTCCGAAAGAAGAAAGACCGGCGAAACAAGGCGAATATCGATCGCGTGGCCGCGTGTCTCATTCTTGAGGAATACCGGAGACAATTTCCGTGCGAATTAGAATAATACAATACTTGGCAATTCCCGGGATATCGTTGCTCATTGCAGGCACCTGTTCGGATCCTGTATGGCCACCTCCGACTCTGAATGCCCCCTCGTTCCGGGACAAAGAAATAACGTCAGTCTGGGATTCACGGGAAAAAACGTACCGCGAAGCCGTGCATCTGATCTGGGACGCGCCTCCCGCCGATTCTGTATCGATTCATTCCTACAAGGTTCTGCGGCTTGTCGAGGCGGATACGTCTGTCGCTCTGGAGGAGATTCCCGATTCAGTTCGTGAGTTTTTTGATCCGACTTATCGATTATTCCGCTCCTCAGGGTCCCGGCTTTTTTTTCAGACCATTTATTATCGTGTATTTGCGGTGGATTCCATGGGCCGTCCGGGAGACACCTCGGTAGCCTGCACGGTCACTCTTGCGCCAACCGCCGAACTGACTGAGCCGGGAGCGATTATTGGAAAACCACGCTTTTCGTGGATCTATCACGAATTCGCGGCCCCCGCGGAAACCTGGATAGAGGTGTGGGATTCCGCATCGGTAATCTGGCGCAGCGAACGGTTTCGAAAGAACTTCTCACATGTGGAGCAAACGAGCTGCCCGGCTCCCGATTCAATCTTTACGGAAGGTGAACGTTATTGGTGGGGAGCGCATG
This sequence comes from uncultured Fibrobacterota bacterium, assembly GCA_964346405.1. Taxonomy (GTDB): domain Bacteria; phylum Fibrobacterota; class Chitinivibrionia; order Chitinivibrionales; family CAYFVL01; genus CAYFVL01. The sequence goes on along the minus strand of CAYFVL010000188.1, from coordinate 5,612 downwards.
TCGAAGTAGTGTCACCAGTCCCGAAGCTGCCTGGTTCCATTACAGTTGGGGTATTCGATGTCGAGCTTTGACAGGAACCGTATACTCCCGGCAATGTTCCTGCTGGCGCTGCTTTGGGCGACCGTTGGCTTCTCTCGCCGACTGAATGTCGTCCGATTCGATGCGCATTCCGTAACCGTGGATTTGAAAATTCCGGTTAAGCCTCAGGTCCCTTCCGGAGAATTCGTATTCGGTATTTCCAGCTCTCCCGACCAATTACCCCGGGTCGAGGTGCGCAATTCCACTGGACGTGAAATGCATGCTCGTCCCGGAGTGCGCGGTACGTTTCAAGGGACATTCGTGCAATGGATACATGTCACATACCGGAATTCGGATAAGGTTTCCGGGTCCGACATAGATGGAAGGGTTTTCGTCTCACATGAGCAGCCGGTATATCGCGCCGGCGGACCGGCACATGTCGAGGGACGCCTGGTCCGGATACCGTCGGCTTCTTCACTCCGGAAGAAATCGGGCGCGCGTCCTTTGCCTGTGCCGTTTACTGAAGCGGTTCGGATAGAAGTCTCCGAAGATGGTATTTACGCGCTCACCGGGGGGGATTTGCGCCGGGCGGGAATACCAATCGAGACAATACCATCGAAAACATACCGACTCTATTGCCGTGGAACTGAAATTCCGTTATATGTGTCGGATGTGTACAATCCTCATCTTGCGGAATCAGATACTTTGCTCTTCCATGCGGAAGGTTTGAAAGAACCAAACGGCCGGTTGACTCAGTACTCGGATCACAATGTGTATCGACTGGCGTGGGGACAACGCAGCGGCTTGCGTATCGCCGAGGTATCCGGCGCGCCGCTCAGGAATCAGCGGGTGTATTCGAATAATGCCCGGGTCCCGGCTGGTATCGAGGCCCGACATTATGCGGACACGCTTCTTTTCGAAAGAGATCAATATATCCCGTTCCTTGGGGACGTTTACAATTTTGATCTTCCTCCGTTTGAATCCGATGTCGTCGATTCAAATGATGCCTATTACTGGAAAACCGTTGGCTTGACCGAGAAGAGTGAAGTCGAATTCACTCTTGCCTCTCCATCACACGATGTATTCGATTCGGCACGTATCCGTATAGGCATCCGGGGGCGGACTACGATTCCTGGAACCATTGAGGATCACCGTTTCAGTATTCTGCTCAATGCACGCTCTCCCGGAACCGGAGCGCTGGAGGCCGTGTGGGACGGTCAGGAGGAATACATATTCGAGAGTCCCTCCTTTCCGTCATCATTCCTTGCCCATGGAAACAATCAGGTAACGTTTCTGCGCGATGATCGAGGGTTTCGCGATCTGGCGGATCTCAACTGGATCGAGGTCGTATGTGTCCGGGGGTTTCAGGCATACGATAACAAAGTCGGTTTTCGGATCAATCCGCGCGATCTTGATTCGCGGGTTGAGTTCGCGATCTCCGGTTTCAGTACCGAAGATGTAGATATCTGGGATGTCGGAGGATACCGGATGTTTACAAATGCAGCTTCGGAACTGGATGCCGCCCGCAACACCTACACTTTTCGTCTTCAGGACAGCATCTCTTTCCCCACCCGCTATATCGCTCAGTCCGCTTCACTTCGGCGTCGACCATCCGTCATTCGACTCGATACCATTCGCAATGACTGGCACGAACTCACGGGTGCCGACTATCTGATGATCGCTCCCCATACAATGATCGAGAAACTCAAGCCGCTCGAGGAAGTTCACGAATCGCGAGGTTTTCGTGTTGAGCGTGTGGCGCTTCGTGACATTTACAACGCGTTCGCCGATGGGATTCGAAATCCTGAAGCTATCCGACTTTTCCTCAGATACCTTTTCGATAACGCCGGCGACAAGAAACCCGCCTGGTTGCTCCTGGCCGGCGACGCTACGCACGGGCAGTACAAGCTGGCCTCGGAGCGAACCTTTGTGCCGACTCATATTTCGAATGTCCCGGGCTGGGGGCCTGCCGCCGACGACGGGTATTTCGCAACGGTTTGGGGTGAGGATCATTTCCCCGATCTTCGGGTTGGGCGAATGCCCGCGCGGTCGGATGATGAGCTTGAGACGATGGTGGCGAAGACCGTCGGCTATATCGCGAATCCGCAACCGGGTTACTGGCGCGATAATATCCTCACCGCCGGGGGGTGGGAAGAGGAATTTACCAGATTCAACGACCGGATTGCGCGAAACATCATCGGCTCCCGGATGAATATAATCCGCATGGATGCCGATACGGCATCCCGGTACTACGTTTCTCCCGCAATGGCCTCTCGGAGAATGGCAGACTGCATCAACTCGGGAGTCCACGTGCTGAATTTCGCCGGACACGGAGGTGGGCTCATCTGGTCCGATAGTCGGTTCTTCTCCTATTCCGATTTTCACCTGTTACACAATGGTCAATGGGGTAAGGGAGGACGATTGCCTATTGTCTTCAGCTTCACTTGTCTGACAGGACAGTTCGAAAGCCTCGAGTACAAATCGCTTGGCGAGGAGATGTACCGGTATGGAAAGGACGGCGCGGCGGCATTCTATGGAGCGGCCGGATACACTCGCATGAGCATCGATCTGAAAATGAATACTCTTCTTCTCGATGAAATGACGCGGGGAAATTATGAAACTCTGGGTGAATTGATTGCTCATACTGAAGCTCTCGCGTTGGTACTTTACGGAAAAGAAGCATTGCCGGTGATCAGGCAGTACAACCTTCTGGGAGATCCGGCGCTCCCATTATCGCTCACCTCGGATACCCTTGGCGTGCAACTGGAGAAATCAGTGTTGAGAGGAGCGGATACGCTGGTGATAAGAGCACTCACTCATCCGGTGCTCGACGGTTCCGCGAAGATTAAGGTAACCGACGGCAATTTGACCTGGCATGAGGGAGTTACGCCTGTGCGCCAGGGATCTCTGGCGTACCGTATTCCGTTGAAATCCGGAATGCATACATCGGAGGGAGTCGTCCGGGTGTATGCATGGAATGATTCCACCGAAATCCGTGGCTGGGCGCCATTTTCCAAGGACACGATTCTTCTGCACGAGGTCTCAATTGAACCGGCGGTACCGACTTTGGGAGATTCCGTCGAGATTCGAGCCATACTGGAGGATTTTGAAGGGCCGGAGCAGAGATCAAACTTGTATTGCCTGTACACGATCGATTATCCGTCGTCTCAGACGCTCGACTTTGGTCGCTTTCCGGGTATTCCCATGGTTGCGGACACCGCATTGGGAATCAGACGTTTGCAGCGGCCCATTTTGCTGGGGGGGGACAAGAGTGTTTTTGATCCCGGAATGGCACTTCTTCTGAAGTTTCGTTCTGAAAACGGGGAAACCGGGGTGTATGTCTTTCCTCTTGACGGTATGGCAGACCTCGCGTTCGATCGGCCGGAACTCACATTCGCGTGGCACGATGATTCCCTGAAAGCCGTTTTCAGTGTAACCAATATCGGCAACGAAACGGTGAGTGGGTATACTTATGCCCTTGGCTGGGGCGGAAGGGGCGAATCCTTTGTTTCGCAACAAATCTCCGAAAATCTGAAACCGGGTTCCGTGCACCGGTATCGAGTTGGGCTGCCGGACACCATGGGTCGAGTGAATGTCAGGGTCTGGGTCACGCCGGACACCGACGAGAACGAGTGGAATACCGGGAATAATGCCGTAACCGGCAGCTTTCAGCTCGTCTACGCGGATGTCCGGACCCGGGAGGATTCGGTTTTTTCATTCGGGGGAGGATGCTGGGTGCGCCCGAAGGATACTCTCGGAACGGTTGTCCGCTTCTTTCTCATCGACGAACAAATCGCCCGGGAACGCCCGTTGCGGAGTTCCAACTCCCGATGGGTAGGCGTTGATCCCGAAGGGGTCCGTAAGTTCTTCGCTCATACGCGCCCTGCTTTGACGGCATCCGACACGCTGGTCTGGCATTTTCGACTCCAGGAGCAAAATGCGGCAAAAAGGACGGCGCCGGCCGATACGCAGGTGGTGACGGTATTCGCGCGCGATACCGCCGCTGATCGGTGGAACGTCGTTTGGGGTGAGCTGAAGAGTGGTATCGTTACATTCAGATCGTCTCGTAACCAATGGTTTTCACCCGGGGCGACCGCCGACGCCGATCCTCCCCACATCCGTGCATACGTGGGCGGGCGAGAGATAACGGTTCCGGACTATGTGGCAAAAGGTAAGTCTTTCACCATTCTTATCGCCGATGATTCCGGTGTGGAGCCTGAGTCGGTGCGATTGTACCTCAACGGCCGACTTCTTAATGATTCGGAATGCTCGGAGGTTGCGCAGGCCGAGGATTCCTCGACGGTTGCCGTGAGTGCCTATCCTCCTGCCGAAAGGGAAATGGATTCTCTGAGAGTGGTTGCACGGGATTTCAGCGGGAATGTGGGAGAACGGGAGTTTGTATATATGCCGGGCGAGGAGTTGCGCATTCGATTTTTCTCCTGTCACCCCAATCCGTTCAGAGCGAAAACGAATGCTGGGGGAGCGATTGAGAAGGTGCGATTCGCGTTTCTCTTGACTGATCTTGCCGACGAAGTTAAATTAACCGTCTACACAATCGGCGGAAGGCCTGTCTGGCGGCAATTCCTCAGCAAGGTTATCGGCTATCATGAGATAGCCTGGAACGGCCGGACCCAGACAGGAGGCTACCGAATTGCAAACGGAACCTACTACGCAAAACTTGAGGTGAGCAACGAGCACAAAATGGTAAAAGAGATTATAAAGATAGCAAAGCTGGAGGGATACTGATGGGCCGCCTATTCCTGGTTTCCACACCCATCGGAAATCGATCCGACCTCAGTCCTCGCGCGATAGAAACGCTTGAGAGCGTGGATGTAGTGCTTGCCGAAGACACGCGGGTATCAAAGCGTTTCATGTCAGCACTCGGGGTGTCCACTCCGGTCAGAACTTATCACGATTTCAACAAGGAACGAGTCACCGAGGGGATCATTTCTGAGCTGGTACAGGATCGCAGTTTTGCTCTGGTCACCGATGCGGGAACGCCGGGAGTAGCCGATCCGGCTTTCTATCTTGTGCGCGAAGCCGTGAAGCACGGCATTACCGTCGTACCGATTCCCGGCCCCTCGGCGGTTCATGCGGCCTTGATTTGCAGCGGACTTCCCTGTGACCGGTACATATTCGAGAATTTTCTGCCGCCCAAGTCCGGCGGCAGAAAAAAACGTCTGGCCTCGTTTATCGGAGATCCACGCACAATTGTATTCTTCGAATCACCTCATCGGATTCTGAAGGTTTTGCGCGATATGCACGAGATGCTTGGTGACATACCGGTAGTGATCGGGCGTGAAATGACCAAAATCCATGAGGAATTTATGCGAGGAACCCCGCAGCAGCTCCTGCACCAATTCGAGTCCCGACCCCCCAAGGGCGAAATGACCGTTGTCGTGAATTGCAGAAATGTCAAAAAACAAGACGAACGGCAGAATCATATCGAATTCTGATTTCGGATTAGCCCACTCCCGGTCCTCCTTGAGATTGGGACGAATCGGAATGATACCATCGTGAGGGACTCAGAAAAGATCCGTCACCCATCACCCATCACCCATCACCCATCACCCATCACCCATCACCCATCACCC
>CAYFVL010000187.1:0-12003 GCA_964346405.1 uncultured Fibrobacterota bacterium | reverse complement strand
CTCGGCATTTCGGCTTCGCTCAATACGGCGCTCCGCTCGGGACATCGCCCCTCGATGTTTCGACTACGCTCACTTCGACACCGCTCAGTGCAGCGCAACACAACGCTCCGCTCGGGACATCGCCTCGACTCCGGCACGGCGGTTCTCGACTGCGAAACTTGGGCTAGGGCTAGCTTTCTAGTGGATTCGGGGGAGAATTCGACTACTGATTGGGCAACCGCGCTTCACGATTTGTTGGCGGAGAGTGTACCACCCTGAGAGGGCATCATGATCAGTGCAACGAGCGCTCCGTGGCCGTCGCTTTCCGTATCATGCCTCGAAGTACCCGGTTTGCTCAGGAGTTCGAATTCAGTGACGGTATATCCCGGTAAGCTGTTTACAAACGCCGCCAGGCGTTCTATATCCTCTCGGCTGTAAGACGGTCCGAATGCCGGCATGCCGGTCATCTTAATTCCGTGTTCGATTATCCAGGCCATTTCTCCCGCCGTCCATTCCTCCGCGGCTTCGTGCAGTGCCGGCGGCATAGGTGTCATACTCCGCGCCGGAGCCCATCTTTTCTGTGTTAATGAACCATGACACATAACGCACATCGACGAAAACGAACGATAGGCCTCATCGGGCGATGGAGAAAGATTGAGATCCACTTCTCGGTGAGCGTGGTTTTTGATCGAGCGGGTCTGAACGGTATTCAGTATCCATCTGCCTACGGGAGTATGCTCCTTTGAGGCGGCAACATTGTAGGTTCCGGAATACATGAAAATTAACCCTGCAATTATGAGTACCAGAATGGTTAGAAGTACCGCAAAAGCAGCTTTCATTACTCAAGTCTCCGATTTTCTGATAAGCACTAACGACTGCCTCGGTCCTGTGAATTGTTTTCAGCGGCCGGAAGCACTGTCGGAAGCAAATCACATGCCGAAAAGGTGGTCCTCTCTTTCGGCCGACTTCGCTTCGGCATCATGCTTGCCTGCAATTAGTCTCGGGTTGACACATATCGACAGGATTGACGTGATTATTCACTGAAGGAGAATAAAAATGGCGGAGAAAATGATGAACCTGAATCAGGTTTCACAAGAGGAATTGGCGCAAATCTCCGAAATAAGCTCAGTCGCCGCTCAGTATATTGTTGAGTATCGTGCACGGTTCGGAGAATTCAAAAACCTCGATGAACTTGATCAAATCGAGGGGATTCGTCCTGAACTCCTTTCCGATTTGAAAAAGCGCCTCACATTGTAGTCCCTCCGCAATCGACAAAAAAGCCCGCCCAAGTGTGTTGTATGACACACTCGGGCGGACTGGCAGCCCTTTTCCGGTAGCCTGTTTATCTCTGCGAAGGCTCTTCATTCTTGGACGCAGGTTCTTCGGCAACGTAGGGAGTTTCTTCCGAGAGTTGCTCTGGATGAATCCCTTGTTCCTCTGCCGATTCCGAAGCAGCTTCCGCTGTCTTACGTGCGGTGGCCGCGACTTTCTCCCGTGCCGTCTCAGCCGTCTCGGACAGACGACGTTTTGCTTCTTCGGATTGCGGACCGGCCAATCTGTCCTCGGCTTTACTGCCGGGCACCAGTCCTCCCGCCAGAATTCCCAGTGCCAGAGCACCCAGCCCCACGGCTATCGGGTTTTCACGAGCGGTGTTTCCGGCGCGACGAGCACCTTCGGCCAACTGATGCTGTGACCGTCGACCCGCCGACGATGCGCCGTGGCTGATTGACTCACCGGCCTGATAGCCCGATTGTCGCAGGGACGAACCTGCCGTACCGGCCGCGCCCTTTGCAGAGTTTAGTGCCTGCTCGGCTTTTCCTCGGACCGCCCCCGCGGCTTTTTCACCGGCTTTTTGAGCAGTTCCCTTGGCCTTTTCCCCGAAACCGTCTCCACCTTCGCTGGAATCGAGTGATCCTCCGGTTTCCCGCTCTGTCGGATACGACCGACCAGTCCGAGCATCGACCTCCGAACCATAGGGCGCATAGTAGTGATGAACTTGCTGTTTCTCCTTGCGCTCTCCTGTCAGAAGCCAGGCTATACCGCCACCGATCAAAAGCAACGGCCCCGGATTCCGGCGGAATGTTTCCGCAAGGGATTCACCGGTCTCTTTTGCATAGTTTCCTATTTTCTCACGGTTCTCCTTCTTCGTTATGTAATCAAAGGCATGATCGACCATGGTCCCTGGATGAAACCGTTCGCTGATTTCGTTCATTGTTCGATCCATCGCATACCTGGTATCGTCGATCTCGGACTCTATTTCTTTCGAACTCTTATGTTTACCGTTGGAACGTGTCGCATTCCAATCGTGCACATCCCTCCGGACTTCATCTATTGTCGCTTTTTGCTCAGCCATTGTCGATCCTCCTTTATCGAGTGCATTGTTTTGTCGGGTGAAATACTTGTGTGTTTAAAAGCACTGATTGCCTTCTGTATGAAAGCATACCCGACGAGGGCAACGACTGCACCGAGTATGAGCGGCATGAGCCAGAGCGTTACGTCTCCGGAAAGACCCGCGAGTTCCAGCAATTGCCGTCCTCCCCAGTTGATAAATTGCAGCAGATACATAAAACCAGCATACGCAATCAAAGCACCTACTCCGAGAAATGCGGCGTTTCTACTGGTTTTCGAAACTTTCTCGTTCATTTCCGTCTTGGCAAGTTCGACCTGCTGACGCACGATAGTCATTGATTCATCCCGCAAATCACGTATGAGATCCGCAAGTGATTCCTCAGTGACTGTTGGTTTTTCGTCTAGGTAGTTCATGGTAGATCTCTCCTTTCCACATCATAGAGGAGATTGTCGTGATGAGTAAACTTCCCGGGGCAATTCTTCTTCTACTGGTTGTTCGGTATATTGCGTCTGTTCACCGGATTGCCCAGCCTTTAAAAAGCGCGATACCCCCAAACCTGCGAACAGCATTCCGCCCCAGAACACGCCCGAATGACGATGAGCGAATTCGTTCACCGATTGAACGACTTCTCCCGCGGAGTGCTCTTCAATATAGCGCGAAGCATTATCCAGTCTGCTGGCCGCTTCGTCAACTGCTTCGGCAAACATGCCTTTCTCCTCCTGCAGTTGTTTCGCCGCGCTGTGCAAAGCATGCCCATATTTTCGAAGTTCCTGTGAGGCATAACCCTTTTGTTCGGACAGGATATGGTATCCACGCTCCTTCGCTTCACTCACGGTTTGAGACAATTTTTGCGATACCTCCTCTCGGGCGGCGTTCGCTTTTTCTTGTGTCTGAGTTTGTTGCGTTTCGCTCCCATTGTTTGCACCCATGGGTGCCTCCTTTCGATTCCTGCCGTTCCGTCATTGGAATCGGCGCACCGACCTGTCGAGATAGCAGGGCAATGCACTTATCAGGAACGCAAGGGTCGGGCCAAAAAAAAAGAATTGAAAGGTATGCGAGAACAATAAACGCCGGATTCTATCGCCCGGTTTGCTGGGCTTCAGTAGGGGGTACAAGGAGCAGAAAAACAGAGGAAAACGTGTTGTAGAGGCAGAAAGCGGACAACAGCTTACGCAGAATGCCGTGAGTTGATTGCGAAACCTGGGTTAGGGGGGCATACAGGTTCGTGGAAGCCAAAAACCTCGCTTTACGCCGCTTACTCCGGATTTTTCTCAAAATCCAGACTGATATAATGCAGCAATCTCTTCGTATCATCGGACAAAGGCAATTGATTCAGGAGCGGCCCGAGATCGGCTCCACTGATTCGCCATGAAGATCCCGAATCCGGTCCCGGTATGGTAAACCCGGTTGTACAGAGGCTGTCCACGATCGGAACGAGTTCTCCCGATGCACTGTCAAGCCCGGAGCAAGCCTCGGGATAGAATATGACTGAGCCTTTCTCGTCGGTCGAATAGGTTCCTGTCTGAGTGAAAAGCAGGCTCGGGTATTCACTGTGTTCGAGGGTCATCTCAAAAGACTTGTTCGGGTTCAGCATCAGATCGGTTCGTATTGTATTTCCCAGAGTATCCGCGGGAAGCGACACCGACCAGTCACCTTCCTCCACTCCAGGCTCCGGAATGGTGGCAGTTGCCCCGACCCTGGTGAATGTCAGTGACACCATCGCGACCAGGCTGAGGTGGTTTTCCGCAATACCAAAAGCATCGAGGATTGCGGGAGCGAAGGAGCCAAGTGGGACATGCCATTTGGTTTCCGAGGTTGGGGCGCGAATACCGGCACGCCTAGCGCATACCGAATCGGGCATGGGTTCCAACAAGGTAGAGCTAGTGTTGAGGCTTTTACACGAAGACCCTGTCAGAATTACCGAATCTCCGGAAAGTTGCCAATCACCCAGGCTTTCGAAAAGAATCTTTCCTCCATCCAACTCAGCTACATCGATGAAGTAGCGATGAGGTCCCTGTGCATACCGCATGGTGATCATGAATTCAGGCCGGCTATCGAGAGTTGTGTCATCGGCACTCGGAAATGTGCTTTCCCATGTTCCGGCGGGAGAATCTGTTTTCAGTTCTTCAGTGTCGACAGAGTTCGGGGAGCGGTTATCCGAACAAAGCACGAGCAGTGGGAGAAAAATCAGAAATGCCGGCAGAAGTCTCTTGATCATACGAACCTCTCTATTCATCCGTTGAACTCATTTTCGCTAGCCCAAGTTTCGCAGTCGAGAGCGAGCAACAGCTTACGCAGAATGCCGTGAGTTGGTTGCGAAACTTGGGCTGGCACGATGAGCAACCCGGGGAAGCAGAATATCCGTGCCGCGTGGTCGTGTCGTCGGTGTCTCAAAGACTATTGTCGTGTCCACATTCCCTCTCGGCAGAAAATCACCGATCAGCATGGCCCATCGAGGCTTCAGTCTTTTGCGTACGGTTTCGTATAGATGAGATGTCACGGTCTCATGAAAAGTCCCGATCATGCGAAATGCGTTGAGATACAGCTTCCATGACTTCAACTCCAGACAGAGTTTGTCCGGAAGGTAGAGCAGTTCAATGACGGCAAAATCAGGATATCCCGTTTTGGGACAAACGCAGGTAAACTCGGGAAAAACGATTCTTACTATGCCTCCGGAAGCATCTTTGGTTTCATATGGGCAGGAAAAGGTCTCGATTGCCGGAAGTTTATTCTTGGAAAGCGCCTCTTCCAGAGGAATCGACTGGTCGTGAAACATTAGCTGTCCCTATATTAATCTCCAGGAGTCTGTCGAGGTCGCTGTCTTTTGCCGCAAGCGGTTTGCGTCTATGTTCGCGGGACAGCCGTGCTCGATCAATCCTGGTGTGGTGTACCCGTAAAATTATTGAATGCTTGATTAGTTACTGGAATACGTTCGTGTTGAGCCGGTCGAAACATGAGCGTTCTTCACTCCGGGCATTCGTCCGCTAAGCCGGATCGGATTGAACGGATGTTTGATTTCATCGAATCCGAATCCGAGCACTCTATCGGCAATATACTCAATGCTTGATCCGCAAACTTGGTTTTGAAGAGCTATTCATTGTGTGTGAGTAATCGGGTATATTCTACGGGTTACGGGTGAGTTGAGATCCGCAATCCGGAATTCATTGTGCTTTTATGAGTGTTGAGCCGAGGGTGTGGAATCGGATATGAACAAGTGTCGTGTTATGGCCGCTATGAGTGGGGGAGTGGACTCTTCGGTGGCTGCCGCTCTGTTGGTCGAGCAGGGGTATGAGGTGATCGGGGGGACCATGAAGCTTGTGGACTCCGACGAGGGTGCCATGGATAAGACGTGTTGTAACTGGGATGCCGTCCGAGGGGCAAGACTGGTTGCGGACCGGCTGGGTATTGCTCATTACACTATTGATGCGCGGGAAGCCTTCGCGGAGACCGTAATTGAGCCGTTTGGCACGGAGTATGGCCGGGGAAGAACTCCGAATCCTTGTATTCGGTGTAACCAGTTTCTGAAGTTCGATTTCCTGCTACAGAAAGCGAAATTCCTGGGGTGCGACATGATCGCTACCGGACACTACGCCCGCATTCAAGACGGTGCTTTGAGGCGTGGTCTGGATCCGTCCAAAGACCAGTCGTACTTTCTGTATGTGGTATACGGATGTGAGGTCGATCGAATACTGTTTCCCGTGGGCGAACTCACGAAAGCACGAGTCAGAGAAATCGCCGTTCGAATGGATCTCCCTGCAGCATCACGAAAAGAGAGCCAGGACGTATGCTTCATACCCGACGGAGATACCTCCGGTTTTCTTGAACGCCGATTCGGTGCCGAGCCGGGGCCCATCGTTGATACCAAAGGGAGAATTCTGGGACAACATCGTGGGATATACCGATATACAATCGGACAACGCAAGGGGCTGGGCGCACTTGGGAAACGGATGTTTGTGAAACGAATAGATCCCAAGTCACACACTGTAGTTGTTGCGGAGGATCATGAACTTTTTTCCAACATCGTCCAGGTCGGAAATTTTGTTACCGGAAAACGGCCCTCAGCCGTGGGAGAGCGATGCCTGGCGCAGGTCCGATACCGCTCCAGTCCAACTCCCGCCCGAATTAGCGCCGTCGAGAATTCCCGCATATGTCTTGAATTCGACCAACCGGTCCGCGCGCCCGCGGCAGGGCAAGCGACCGTGCTGTATAACGGCGACCTGGTCGTGGGTGGCGGTACGATTGTGAGTGAATGACGCCCATTTGGAAAACGGTACATTATTGGAGTACGAAATCTCCACTCGCGACGAGCCATCCGCCATACCGGACGAGCTTCGTCGAGCGGGTCGGGCGGTTCCGCCGGACACCCGCCCGGTTTATGTATGAAAACATGTACCGCGAAATACCGGTCTTTCAAGTAATCCTTGCGCTCTGGAACCGACGCCTGCTATTTGGTTGTACGTCGAGAAGAACCTTCAGGTCGGCGCTGATTGCGCTCCTGCATCGTCAGGTAGAATTTTTTGTAATTTTCGTATCTCCAACCGGCAATGCCGCCCGATTCGGCGTCTGCCCGAACGGCGCACCCCGGTTCCTGCATGTGAAAACAGTTGCTGAACCGACATCGACCCGTGCGCGCGGCAATCTCGGGAAAATACAAGCCTACTTCATCTTCGGGGACCGTGGGGATATCCAGAAATGAGTAGCCGGGAGTATCCGCGATGTGGCCGCCGCCCGGTATTGGGAGAAGCCGGGTGAATGTCGTTGTATGCACACCACGGTCCAACTGAGCGGAGAGTTCGTTCGTCTCAAATTGAATTTCCGGGAATACTCGCTCGAGTATCGAGCTTTTCCCTACACCCGAAGGTCCGGCGAGAAATGCATTGTGACCTTTCCACATCTCAACCATCGAATCGATACCCTCTCCCGTATGAGCGGAGCAGCGCCCAACCGTATAGCCAAGCGCATCGTAGGCAGATGCAACCTCCTCAAGATGTGGCAAATCCCCGGGTGATAGAAGGTCGGTTTTGTTGAATACCACTACTGGTGAAAAATCATGGTATTCCGCCGAGAAAAGAAATCGGTCCAGTATCTCGTACACCAGATTGGGTTTTATTATCGTGCAGACGACAACGGCCAGATCCATATTCGCCAAAGGTGGTCGGGATATGAAGGTGGTGCGTTTCGAGACGTTGTGGATTACCGCTTGCCGGGTATCCGAATTCAGAACTTCTACGGCAACCCGGTCGCCGACACAAAGACGCAGTCCGCGCTTTTTTCGGAGTCCGCCTGTGGGGGTCGCCAAAACCGGCCCTTCCGGAAGATTTACAAGATAGTAGTTTTTCCGTTCCTCTATTATCATTCCAGTGGGGTGCACCGATAACCTCCTGTTTGTGGGCCTCGGTTACATGCAGTGAATCTCCGCGGGAGTGAGTAGTACCGCAAGGAGATCACTGGCCGAGGAGATACCTTGAGCATTTTTCTATAATGAATCGCTCGCCGGCTTACGCAGAATGCCGTGAGTCGATTGCCGAAGTCGGGTGAAGAGAGTTCATGACTTTTCCGAGTGTTGTCCGGGCTACGCTGATACACGTATCGGCGCACCCGTAATAAATAAATATATCAGAACCGCGCAGAACCGCCGCTGTAGGAAATATTACGTTGGGAATGATAAGTCCAACTTTTTCGTAGTAAGTTTCCGGCTCCATTAATGGTTGAGGAGTACGTGCCAGAAGGCGCGTGGGGTCTTCTCTGTCCAGCAGCAATGCCCCCAGTCGATACGTCGAACCCGCATCGACTCCGTGATGAAATGCCAGCCAGCCCTTGTCGGTCAATATCGGTGGTGAGGCCGCGCCAATTTTCTTCGATTCCCATTCAAATGCCGGGGTGGCCACCAATTTCTGCTCGGACCAGTTCGTGAGATCATCCGAATACGACATCCAGATACTTGGGGCGTCACAGCCGTATTTGGGCCCGACAAAGTCATCCGGACGGCGTAGCATGGCGAAACGGCCACCAATTCGTTGCGGGAACAGCACATCGTCACGTTCGTGAATATCCGGAGGAGAATAGATCGATTTTACGGACCAGTCAATCAGGTTTGATGAGGTCGCAATACCTGATCGGTAAGTATTCGGATCATCGGCCGGTACATCTTCGGCTTCGACATACTCGGGTACTCCAACACCGGTAGGACGGCAGGTGGATGCGTAGTTGCGGTGGACAAAATTCATGTAGAAAAGCCCGTCGATCTCCACAATCCTGGGGTCTTCTATGGTGCCTTTCGGCGTACCGAGATCTTCCGGGGCAAACACCGGCTCATTCTTCACGTGTTCAAAATGCAGCCCGTCGGTGCTTTTCAGCAGACCGATTTGGCATTTGAGCGGAGCGAGGCTTGAGCAGGCACGCTCAAACATGTAGAATGTCTCGTCCACCAGTATGACGCCCGGATTAAAGGTGACTACCCGGCGCCATGGGTAGGCGCCGGGTATGAGTATCGGGTTGTGTTCATACCTCGTTATGATGTTGTCGGCGGGCATTTGCACGGACTCCTTTGGAAAAACGTTCCGCCGGCTAGCACTCGATCGCGAAACTTGGGTTAGCCTGGTTTCCGAATTAGAAAGACTACTCAAAAATACATCAATTCAGAGGGACACGGAGGAATAGTAATAATAGGATGTGGCAATTGTGGTCATCGCGGTAAAATGATAATCCTTTCATCGGTAGGTCAATACTGTTTTCTCTATGATTATTGGGTATGCAAAGAACTCACGGGTTATACCGGCGAATTCGGTTGCTGCGATTTTTGCCTGTGCCGCTGGTCGGGCGTCGAGATAGTAAACATTCAGGAGGATGCATGTATTTGTCTTTGAACCGAGTACGCTTGCGCGCGAAGTTTTGGCTGATTTGCCTTATCGCCGTGGGAGTTCATGCGCAACCCGGGTTGGATGTCCGAATAAATTTTGGCGAGCCGCTACCGAAAGTGGACTTCGAATCCAACAAATACCTCAAACAGACTAAGGTTTTCCTGGACACCTTTACGGCTCGTGCGGGAGACGTTTTTGAAACGGGGTATAACTTTGAGAAACAGAAGTTTGAGGGAGGGGCAAACCCCAATTCCGATGAGAATGTGTATCGTACCTGCTATGCTGCATCGTACCTGAGTGGAAACGGGCACTATTCGAACCGTGCGAACATTTCGTACAAGAATTGGCTTTCCTCCGGAGCATGGGGCACCTGTGGCACATTTTTCTGGGGTGAACACGGCTCAATGTGTGAACACTGCAATACCCCGTCTTTGCAGGCACACTGGTGGCGACAGAACGCCCAACGGAGCCTTATCGCGGCCCAGGCGTATTGGGATTGTGGAATCTGGGACAAAGAAAACGGGTACTACAATCGCCATTGTTCGGAGGATGGAGGGTCGGGACATGAAGAGTATCCGCGACACGGGGCATACTTCACTCTTTTCTGGGGAGAAGCCTTCAAGCGAAGCTTCTCCGATAGATTCCTCCATTATATCGACATAATGCGTAACTACTTCGATACACATCGGACCTCAACCGGTCAACTAAGGTGGAAAGCCGGAACCGAGGAGGTCACTCTGGAATGGCAGACTTTGTCGGCCGCGGTTGACTTCTGGACATCACTGCCTTTTATCCCGCGGGACAACCCCCTTTACGACAAGGTAATCGAATTCGCTTTGAGAAACGATACTGCGTTAGTATCCATATTTCCGGTTTTCAGCAGAGGACGAGAAGAGATCCTTCGGCAGGAGTCGCATAAGACCAATTGCATTATGCCGGGGCATTCCCGGTACTGGCAGCTACGAGAAATTGGCAGAATCGATTTGGCGAATCGATACCGAGATGGAATCATAGAGGTGGCGGATCAGTGGCTCAATGAGGTTAACGTCGAGGATATCCTCTGGGCCGGCCATGCCGCTCATGCCATCCATAATCTTCTGGTGGCTGAGGAATTCACAAAAGACGAGAATTACCTAAACCGCGCAAAGGTGATCGGGGATGCGGCCATAGAACGCTTTTTCGTGCATCCGATCCCTTATACGGCCAACGGGCTTGATCCCGAGACTGCCGGTATCGGATCATATAACCGGTTCGAGAAGCAATACTTGACCCGTGGTGGAAGTGACAACAATTCCGGTGTTCCGATGTTGCCGCTTTCCTTGCTGCTTCTGGGAACAAGAATCGAACAACCCAATGTCCGTATTTTTTTGCCCAGCACGGACCGATGATACGTGCCCGGGATAATTCGCAAATTGCTGATGGAAAGAAACTGGAGATATATATGAGTTTTTTCGCTCGAAGACGGACATCCAGAGGACCCGCAATGAGATTCTTTACAAGTTTTTTCACCATGGCCGCCGCGGTGTGCGCCGTCTCTCCCATTCAGGATTACTTCTGGCTATACGAAGCCGATTGTGGAGAGTCATTTTCGCAGAAGCCGTCGGGGTTTCGGTATGGCTGGAATTCTGAGAATACCGGCCAAACCTATGAAAGGAACAGTGACCTTGCTCCGGATGAGCGCTACGATCGAGGTATTGTCATGGGAGAGAAAATCTGGGAAATGGAAGTTGAGTCGGGAGTATTTCGTGTGTTGATTGTGGCCGGGGATGCCGGAGTTACCGATGCCGTGTACAAAATCAATGTCGAGAATACGCTTGTGGTCGATGGGACCCCGAGTTCGGAATTTCCGTGGGTAACCGGGTACGGGGATGTCGAAGTGACCGACGGGAAACTAACTATCAGCAGTGCGCCGGGCGCTCAGAACAATCGACTGGCCTACATTCACGTCTATTCTCAATTCGGCAAGGAATACCCGGAAACCCAATTTGTGTCCCTTCCCGTGGCCATCAATCTGGGAGGCGGAGCGGAAAGCGGGTTCATCGGTGACAGGGAATGGGTAACGAACGCCCCTCACGGCTGTCAAGCAGACTCCGGATATCTCTTTCAGCGGTTCACCAGTACATACGACGGCGATATTCCAGGTACGGAACTCGATAATGTCTTCAAAACATATCGCACTCCGATCAGTAAAACTGGGGCTTTCACCTATCGCATTCGAACCGCGGAGCCGGGTAGTTATTATATAGCCTTGCTGGTCGCGGAGTTTCACGAGGGGTTGAAATCCGGCAGAAGAAAAGGGGAATTATCAATCAATGGGAACGTCGTGAAGACACTTGATTATTCCGATGATATTGGGTACGGGAATGGTAAGATATTCGAGTTTGAGGCAACCACCAGCGATGGAATCATAGAGGTTGGCGTGCAAAGTCTGTCCGGTCTATCGGACAATATCGCAACTCTCAGCGGGATCGTTGTCGGCACGGAGCCCTTTTCCGGTATCGTTGGCGCAAATGCGGTAAGGCTCACCCCTGAATCGTCGCTGAATGTCCGGATTGCGCAAGGTGTTCTCCGGTGGACCGGTCTTCGCGAGAACGACAAAATCGAATTGTTCACATTGTCGGGTAAGCGGCTGTTTTCACATCAGGTCTCCCGAATCGACGGGCATGTCGGATTGGACGGCATTGCCCGTTCCGTTGTAACGGCTCGTTTGTCGAGAAACGGAAGGACAGAGTATTTGGGACAACTTGTTCTTACCGGGTCCTAACCCAAGTTTCGCAATCAACTCACGGCATTCTGCGTAAGCTGTTGCACGAT
>CAYFVL010000186.1:0-12062 GCA_964346405.1 uncultured Fibrobacterota bacterium | reverse complement strand
CTTCAACATACGAGAGTGCTCCGTTAAATGCCACCTTCTTAACATACTATCTCAACACAACGCTCCGCTCGGGACACCGCCCCTCGGCATTTCGACATTTCGACTTCGCTCACTTCGACACCGCTCAGTGCAGCGCAATGCAGCGCTTCGCTCAACACAACGCTCCGCTCGGGACACCGCCTCGACATTTCGGCTACGCTCACTTCGACTACGCTCACTTCGACACCGCTCACTTCGACACCGCTCAGTGCATCGCAGTGCAGCGCAATGCAGCGCTCCGCTCGGTACGGCGTCTTTCGACTGCGAAACCTGCTGGGTTAATGGGTTCCCGGCTTTGTCCAGCCAGCGCTTGTATCGTCACTCAGCAGGGCAAAGCACTGCCACTACATATCCATTATGCTTCAGCAGTTCCATTTCCACGCCATACACCTCAGACAGGACGTGGGCAGTGATTGTGTCCGGGGTGCCATGCGCGGCGATGCCGCCGTTTTTCAGAAACAACAGTTGGTCGGCAAATCTGAAAGCAAGATTCAAATCGTGCATGGTCATCACCGCCGACATGGCATGCTCCGTGACAATCCGGCGAATAACACCGAGGATATCCAATTGGTTTTTTGGGTCAAGATTGCTTGTGGGTTCATCCAGAAGGAATACCCGGGGCTCTTGAACGAATGCGCGAGCGATGCAGACTTTCTGCAATTCACCTCCGCTCAACTGGTCGATATGCCGCATGGCAAGGTGTTCAAGCCCGAGCCTTTGCAAGGCGGCACGGACTTTGGCAAAGTCGTTACGGCGGCTTTTCAGACCTATATGCGGCTTTCGACCCAGGAGAACGGCGTCAAAAACGCTCAGTGCGCCTGCGTTGTGCCTCTGTGCCACGTAGCCGATTTTTAGGGCTATTTCACGCGCATGCATACGCAAAACATCGACGTCTTCCAGGGTTACGATACCACTGTTGGGCTTGAGGATTGAATTCATACAGCGGAGGAGAGTGGTTTTTCCAGCTCCGTTCGGACCCAGTATTGCCAGAATTTTTCCCTGCTCCAGGTCAAAGTCTACATCGTGAAGAACAAGACTTCCCGTGCGATATTCAACCGATACATTCTTCACCGAAAGCATTGTCCGCCCCTTTTGGCAAGCAGAAGATATATAAACAGGGGTCCGCCCAGAAACGACGTCAAGACGGCAACCGGCAAGACATGCGGCGCGAGCACGAGGCGCGCGGCGGTATCGGAGGCAATCAGCAGAGCGGCCCCGCACAAGCATGATGCCGGAACGACAAAGCGATTGTCATTGCCGATTATTTTTCGTACGGCATGGGGACAAATGAGACCCACAAAGCCGATAATTCCAAGAAAGGAAACAATCACGGCGGTCATTAACGAGGAAACGATCATGCCCCAAAGGCGGACTCTTTCGACGTTCACCCCAAGCCCTTTGGCGGTTTCATCGCCGGCTTCGACGGCATTGTAGTTCCATCGGTTGACAATAAAGAAAAGGGCTCCGGGCGCAACAACCGCTCCCATGATACCGACCTCCCGCCAACCCGCCCTGCCGACGTCTCCAAATGACCAGAACACAATAGCGGCCAGTTGCACATCGTCGGCGAAATACTGAAGAAACATCGTTGCGGCGGAAAAAAGCGAACCGAGTGCAACGCCGCACAAGACCATGACTTCCGGTGTCGTTCCGTAGGAACGCGCGATGACGGTGATTATCAGGGCGCACAAAATGCAGGCGGCGAAGGCAAGCGTGACGGTCATAAAAGAATTGGTAATTGTTATAGAGCCGACCTGAGTTGACTGCATGATACCCGACCCCGCGATAATGACTGAAAACGCCGCACCGAATGCCCCGGCCTGCGAAACGCCAAGGGTGAACGGGGATCCGAGAGGGTTGCGGAGAATGGACTGCATTGCCGCGCCCGCCGCCGCCAGACCGGCGCCGGCAATAGCGGCGGCAAGCGCGTGCGGCAAGCGTATAGCGTAAATAATGGTGGAGAATTTCGGCTCGATCTCCAGACCCGAAAACGCACGTATCACGTCGATTGGCGGGATATACACGGGACCCAGTGAAACAGCCGCAATAAACAGCAACGCGCACGTCGTGAGAAGACCAAAAAGGACGAATCTCTTTTTCCGGATATATCCCTGGTATTCAGGCAATTCATGTTCATACTCTAAATGCGACAATATAACCTCATTGGATATCAATTCGGGCAAAGCCCAGATTGTCAAGGGTTTGGTTGATCTGCTTGAAAGCCGGTCCTCCATTGAAAAACGTGGCTATTTCTTCGGCCTTCTGGAACGCCTCGACATCGGAAAACGACTCCGGAAATATGGTTTTACCGATAAAGTAGCTGTTGGCGAGCACTACCTCTATGTTCTGGTTGTATGAATTGCTGGGAAACAGTCCGTACACCTGATTGTTTTTCAATGCGCGCAATCCCCGCAGAGCCGGGTCGTTGCGTAACTGATCCACCGCATTGCCGGAAGAACCAAGCCGTAGCGTGGATAGATCGATGAATATGAATTCAGGGTCCCACACAATCAGTTGTTCTTTTGCGACATTCAAGTAAGATTGGGAATTTGCGCCGGTCCCCGCGACATTTTCAACCCCAAGGTATTCAAACGGGGGATATACGGGGCTTGTAGACCGGATGCCGTGTGGTCCACTCTGGCCCAGCCCGCCCAGAAAGCAGGTGCGATCGGCGCCATGCATTGTTCGTTCCCCCAAGTCCTGTATGGCGCTTTCTATATAGGAAATAACCTCCTCGCACCGCTGTCGGGCGCCTACGATATCGGCCATCAGACGAAGGGTTGCGTATAATTCATGCCGATCATCGTCCAGTGACGTCCCCTTGAGGGCAACAACGGGAATTCCAGTCTTTTTTTGAAGGATATCCAGGGAATGCGTTTGCCCTGAGCGTGTCTTGAAAATAACATGCGGCTGAGGATCGAGCGCCGCAATCAGTTCGGGATTGTCCCGTCCCCGAAATTCTCCGAAAATCGGATATTCACTGAATTGCCGGTTGGCAATGGCATACGGCCTGACATCGATCGGTGATCCACGCACTTCAATTCCGTCTACCGCGACGATACGGTCATGGGCCCCAATATAGGTCAGCAGTCTGAGGCAGCCTGCGCCGGAGCATATGACCCTGTCGACATTCCCGGGAATTGTCAGCGTTCTACCGGCCTCATCAGTGATGCTTCGTGTTTGGGCGGAAAGGCTCGGTGCCGACACCAGAACCAATCCCAGTAACAAGGCTGATATGAACCCGCTTCTGAAACCAGGTCCGATATTTGTCGAACTCAAAAAACTGTCTTGCGTCGTCATGGCACCTCCGTCACCCATCGTGCGACATGGTTCGTTACCCGGGGTTCGACAGCCGACCCGGGTCATTTTGCCTGAGCCCGTCCTTGTTTTTCCGGGGATTGCTTTTCAAAACAGGGAATACAGACGCACTTCCCCCCAAGATCGCGAATACGGGTTTCCATAACGGATTCTCCACAGGCATCACACGATAAAGAGTTTCTGATTTTCGCCGGCCGTGGTTCTTCTATATCGACTGGTTTCAGCTCAAGAAGGTTATGCGCCGGAGAAGAGAGAATCCATTCCGCATAGGTCTTGCGGTCGTTTCTGATTTCGTCCGGCAGGCCATCACCGTTAAACCGAACCCGTACTCCCTTGCCGCTGTTTCGGGAGTAGATCGTATAGACCTGCTTGCCGTAATCGCGGAATACGAGATTTCCCTTCCCAAATGTGCATCCGGTAAGACACTGAAGGGCGTCTACCCCACAGGCGTCGTTCTCAACGATTGCAACAAGCTCTTCGTCTTCCGACCGAGTGGAAGTGAGTGCTTCGAGTCCGGCCAACGCCATTCGATATCCGATTGCAAGGCCTGGACATTCATGTCCATGGAATCGTACGACTTCCGAATATTTCATTGCTGTATCCCTTTCTGTTTTGCACATGAAAACAGTAGTTAGTGCCTGTCCGAAAACCCCCGAAAAAGGGCACCGAGTCCCGATTTCAATCGGGACTCGGTGCCCTTTTTCGGCCCCAATCGATAGGTTCATCTTCCCGAAGTTAATTCGGGACTCGATGAACGGGGTGTTTTCGGACAGGCACTAGTTAGCCCAAGTTTCGCAGTCGAGAACCGCCATACCGCGAAGTCGAGGGGTAAAGCATTATGCGTAAGATCGTACAACAGCTTACGCAAAATGCCGTGAGCAGGCTGCGAAACTTGGGCTAGAATTCAAATTTGACCCCTCCGTTCACTACCACTCCGGGTGCAATCGTGTTGCCCGAGGATGTTGACATAAAAATAGGATATTTGTTGTTGAGAATGTTCTCGGCATTCAAAAAAACCATGAGCATACCGAAGAATCGCCGTGAAATGGACGCGTCCAGTGTGTAGTAGTTGTCCGTTTTCAGTGTGTTTGTATTGTTGAAGAATATCGTCGCGTATGCATTTAGTACAAACGAGGCATTGATAATTTTCGGATCCTTGTAATTGATACCCGCATGTGCGCTGTGCCGCGGATTATTGGGCAGATAGTTACCTTCGAGGGATTGGTTCTCCAGGTCCTTTACCACTTTGGATATGTTATATGTATAGTTGCCGTCAAAGCTCAGGTATTCCACGGGCGAATACCGCGTTTCCAGTTCCACGCCATGAATGTTCACTTCGCTGATATTGTCAAGAATATACTCCTGCCGCGTCTTGGCGCCTCCCGAAAAGGGGTAGGTTCCGGTGAGACGGTCGCCGATATAGTCCCGTGCAAAAGACTGATAGAAAGTGGCTTTTGCCATTAACTTCCCACCAAAAGTACGCTCCGCCCCAAGATCCCATGAAAGGATTGATTCCGGCTTCAAATCCGGACTCGCGTTGCGGTAATATGTTCCGCCTCGACGAACATGGACTTTGTACAATTCAAAAAGGCTCGGAGCCCGAAAGCCTTTCCCCACCGATGCGCGAACCGCGCTTTTCTCGTCGGGGCGCCATGTAATGCCTGCTTTGGGCGAAATACTGCCGGCGTCAGCATCATTATAGACACTGTCGTAGGCCGGCTTACCAGCGCTTTTCTGCGTGTCCCGATTTCGGCCTCCTGATACAAGATTTCTGTCGTATCTGACGCCGAGGTCCACAAAAAGCCGGTCGTTCAGCAACTTTGCATCGAGAAGACAAAACGGCGAAATCGTCTGCTGATCGCCTTCTGCGCCGGCATCGCGGTCATTTTGTGTATAGTCGACATCATACTCAAAATGCGCGAATCTGTATGCACCTCCCACTATAATTCGCACCGGTTCCCATTGCATAATCGTCCCCTGGAAATCGGCCCCGGCATTGTAAGTTCCCTTGAATTTCTCTCTACGATTCAACGTGGTGTAATTGTCGGCTGCATTGTCCTGAAACGCTGTTTTGTTGGCCCGGTTCAAGTAGCCGATACCTTGAAGCCTTACGTTCTTGAATGTATGGGTATAGTTGAGCGCATATTGGTCAAGTTGAAGGTCGTTGTGGAAATGTTCGCGACCCTGTCCGGCATCCTGTGTGAAATACAGCGCTGAGAATTCCAGCCGCGACCGCGGACTGAAATCATACAGCATTGTGCCGAAAAGCTGGCCTTTTTTCCGATAACGTTCTATTACATAGTCTTCGATGTCTTCGACCATATAGAATCCATCGCTTTGTTCATAGCCGCCCGCAGCCATGATAGCGAAATTTTCTATTCTCTGGGAGTGCCGGGCTCCGGCGCTTAAGGTGGCTGCATTGCCGCCCTTTACCTTTATTACGGTTGTGCGCCCTTCGTCTGGTCTCCTGGTAATAATATTGATAACACCCCCCAGCCCTTCAGATCCATAGAGGGCTGATGCAGGCCCGCGAACGATTTCTATTCGTTCGATGGCGCTTTTGGGTATGTGGCCCCAGCCGACCCAGGCTATGGCATTGTTGAAATTGTCATTCTGGGGGACGCCGTCAACAAGAAACAGTACCCTGTTCTTCCCTGCGCCCCGCATATCCAGCGGACTCACAATGCCGTTAGTGTGCAGGTTGGCATGTCTGAAATTGTACAGGCCGGGCGTAGTACGAACAATGTCTTCGACATTATCATACGGTGAGGCCATGATATCCGCTTCGGTGATTACGGTGACACTCTGTGAAGAATTCCGTGCAAGAGTCGGCGCCCGGCTTGCGGTAACGACCATTCGATCGAGTTCCACGACGCCGGTAGTATCCTGTGAACCCTGGACATGCATTGTGCCCGATAGTATCGCACCCGAGAGAAACAGTATTTTTTGTACAAAGTCGCAACACATGCCACACTCCTTCAATGAAGCTATTGCCTTTGGCAATTTTATCATTATGGGTTTTGAGGAAATTACAAAGCCGTGTCACAAAATAGTAATTCGTAGCACGCTGTGTCAAAAAGAGCGGTTAACACGATTCCGGGTCAATTCGCGGATTCGGTTGATTTGGGAAATATCAGAACGATTCGCATGCACTCAATCACAGTACCTTCGGGCCAGTCGAAATCAGAATTGTAAACGTCGGTCACGCTGATAGTCGCCTGCCCCAGTGACTTATCGCCATCCATGCCCTGACTCGTTCTTGTCGGAATAGCGGTCGGTATTTCACGGGCAATCAATGGAATTGGCTCAAAACTATTGCGCTACAGGTAGCTGCATCGGTGAAGATACCCCGTATTCGCTTCGTGCGGGAATGGGAATATTCATCTATCCGCGGGAGAGGTACATTTTTAAGAATTGCGATGAGTATTTCGGGCAGTTCTTCTGCCATTTCAATATCTGTGGGAACGAGAACACCGCTTCGCCCGACATTTTCCGCACCGAAGTCGGGAATTCACGCATCGTTGAATCGCGCGCCGGCTTACGCATACTGCTCTACCCCTCGGCTCCGCTCGGGACATCGCCCCTCGGCATTTCGGCTCCGCTCACTTCGACACCGCTCAGTGCAGCGCGGTACGGCGGTTCTCGACTGCGAAACCTGGGCTAAACCTGGTTTAGCGCCATACGCCTTCGAGCCGAATCAGAAAAAGAGGTCCCCGGTAATTTCCTCCCGGGTGAGACCGTCGCCGTTGGTCCTTGAGCCCGTCGATAGAAAGCTCCGACGGAACTGTGATGGGATGTGCCTCAAACACAATCCATGGTTTGGCATGCTCTCGGAAAAACGGTGAATGGAACGGCAATTTCGCATAAAGCGCGATTGTTGCACGCGAAGGGGCTTCTCGGGTTTCTATAGCATCGAGGTTATCCATGTAGTAACGCTGAAGGACGCGATCACGAATTTCCGCCCGAACCCCAACCCGCGCGCTTTCGTATTTAGGTGCGCCGTATTCCATTTCGACCGCAACCCTCCACGGAACCTCAAACGGCAATCCCGCCGTGTCGTCTCCGGGAGTAACCGCCCCCGAAGCGTTCCACTTCAGTTGAAAACGTCCTTTCCGGTGCGTGCCGTGTCCGGCTATACCCAAATGGTGGCTTCCCGCATCCGACAGAGTGTCCTGCCGAATCGTCACAACCGGGCCGACGGTATCGACTCGCTCCCACGCGGGCTCATCGATAAAGGAGTAGAAGGGGCCGCCTTTGAATGCCGGAATCCGACGATCGTCGAAACGCAACCCGAAATGCAGCAATCTCTGGTGCCATTCACGAGACCGGTATTCGACTCTTGTATCGTAGTGGTAAAAAGAGTAGTCTCGCGGAGATGTCCGATATCGCCAGGCGGCCCGGGCATCGCCGTACAGTCCGCGGTGGACGGGGATGGGAATGGTGAGCTTTGCCCCAAATCCTGTCTTGAAATTGCTGAAAGCCCGGGCATACATTGCGTAACGAAATCTGTCTGATCCGGCAGTGTCGTATACTGAAGCCTCCGCATAGGTTCGAGGCCGAATCTTCGTATTCCGATACAGAGAAACGGCAAATCGGGCGGTGGGGGTAATCTCGTGTATCACTCCCGCCTGTGCAGACCAGTCCCGGTACTTTTTTGGATTTACCGGATCAAGGTAGTCGTCGTGAAGATCAATCCCAAGATCGGCGGCCAGGCGTATACCCGAGAGCTGTTTCGATGCCGACTGGGTTACCCGATATCCTCGAGTGTGTAGCGGAGAATAGTAGTAAGGAGTCACCCCCCAGTACCCGTAGCTGGTGAACGATCCGTTCAGGGATACTATTTGAGGTTCATACCCATAAACGAAAACTGCCTCGTGGGCCAGCCCCTCGGACGAAAATGCCGGGCCTGGACCGGGCACTCGGGCCGAGTAATCCGCCCACAGACTGTCGAAACGATCCGAATAAGTATCGACATAGCGGTATCCTGCAAGAAGTCGAAGTGGAACCTTCGGCACATCCAGAGATGTCTCGAAAAGAGTTAGGTGGTCACGGTTCGGCAAATCCGAATCATCGAGTTTATTCAGAAGCGGCTCTCCGATTTCGGCTCCGATTGATGCCGAGGCACACAGAACAGCGGTATCTGACGCATCCGGCACCTCTGATTTCGAGAGATCGAAACCATCGATTCGACTGTGCGGAAAGCGGTCGAACGGCTTTCCAATAACCGTGGAGCGAGAATTCCACGAATCCCAGGGGAAAAAGATATTATAAACCGAAGTATTGGATCCATCCAACGGAATCGCTATTCGATACAAGCTATCATCGGATCCTTGAATCAGTGTGGTACAAAAAAAGATTGTGGTAATAATTGTAGATATGGTTCTACCGGCTTTGCTCAAAGAATCCCCCCTGCTCCCAGTCCAATCGAGAACGTTTGTAACTGTTTTGGTGCGGAGAGCGTTATATGAACAAGAAGAGGAGCACTAAGATAGAACCGACGACGACGAAAAGACGGGCGGATTCCGGCGGAAATGCCGAACTCGTTCTCGGTGACGGCGAGCACCCGCCCCGCTCTTCGGTTGATCTGGATCATTGTATTGGCTATACCGGCCTGAACATCCAGAAATATGCCCATTGGATGGGAGTAAATCTGAAAAACAGGTGACAAGTGCTGTACCGCTGCAACTATTTCAAGATCCGAACGAGTTCTGTGGTCCATTTTTCCAACCAGAAGCAGCGCATTGAGGTGCACTCGCGGAACCGGAGTTGCCAGATCGACCTCCAGCCCCGCAACCGGGAATGGGGACCACCGTTCACCGCTCTCATCAAATGGAAGAATTGCAGCGCCAATACCTCCCAATCGAATGGAGAAATCCCGACCTCCGGGCTCTTCGCGATCCGAAGCGACGGCGGAGGTCGAAAGAAACATGAACGCCAATACAGAAATCAACGACTTTAGAACAGTAGTCTGAACGTTTTTAGAGGATTTCATAAGAAAAACGCCAAGCCGCAAAAGTTGGCCTAACTAAACCAATATTAAGTTTTGTGCAGAAAACGAGAGATGAACTGTTGACAGCTCCCCAGCTATTGAGTATACTAACAGGCATATTTTGTACTATATTTATATAATGGATTATGAGAATATACTACCGACCAATCGGGAGGTGCTATGAAAAAGACCTGGATTGCCGTAACCGCAGCTGTTTCTCTGAGTTTGCTGGTTGCGCGATCATCAGGTACCGTTGTTTTCCAGGATAATTTCCAATCCGGTGCTCAGTGGGTGAAAGCTTCCTGGTCCGGTGATATAACCACCTCGGTTGAAAACGGAACCTACACAGTTGATAACGCCTCGGGGTTCATCGGTGGGGTGCAACACGATCTTGCCGGCGGATCGACATTCACGTACAGTGTCGATATGTCCGTCCAGTCGGAGGCGCACAGTTACGTGGGAATCTATTTCTGCGGCAAACCGGGACTTAAAGGGTATTTGTTCACGATACACGACCAGCAGGGCTACACAATAGCCAAATTCGACGACACTACGACCATTGAGCTAGGTTCGGGCAGAAATTCTTTCGTGAATCCGAAATCCAATGTGCTGAAAGTGAGCAAGAGCGGTAACAGGATGAATTTTTTCTGCAACGGCGTCTATCTCACTACAATAGAAGATGACTCGTATGCTTCGGGGAATATCGGGCTGGTAGTCGGAAGTGGGCAGAAGGTTGCTTACAACCAGGCAATGTATACCGATGAGTACGAGACGGGCAACCCCAAAGGTCATTTCGCTGATGATTTCGAGGACGGCGATATTCAGGGGTGGCTCACCTGGAGACTCGGCCATCAATCGATCCGGGAGTCCGACGGGGTTCTCAGTTTTACCGCCGGAGAGGCCGGAAGCAGATCAATAATAGTCACCAGTGGAATGTACGGAAATGCACCGGTGCGAGTAATCGCCAGGCGGACCGGAGGTAATGTCGACGGTTTTTACGGTCTTATCGCGATGCACATCCATGATACCGTGCTCCAAAGTGGCGAGAACGGAACAACGTTCAACTCCTTTGTCGCCCAGATTAGCGGCAGTCGCAATCGCGTGGCTTATGTCTTTCAACCGGGATACAACGAGTACAGTTCGGTTCCAGCCAGTGCGATTAGCTCCGAAGATACGGACACTCTCGAATTCACTTCGGACTACCAGTTTGTGGTGAATGGTTCGATTCTGCCGGATATTGATTATGGTACACAATTCCCCTTTAACGCGGTGGGGTTCATAGTTGATTCCGATGTTTCGGTAGAATTCGATATGTTTGAAGCAGGCGACCCGTCCGAAATCCGACTTGCCGAACCCTCGGCACTCATTCCCGACAAACCCGTCTACACACTGGGTGGACCGGGAATCATCTATGATCCGAGAGGGCGGCGAATGCCCTCGAAGGCCGCCGAATTTGGCCGTGATGCATCCAGCGGAGGACGAGGGGTATATTTCGTTGTTCCCGAAGGAGAAGAGAGGGACAGAGTCGGACGTAAGGCTGTTATAATTCGCTAACTAAAGCCGGTATATTTCATACGGTCATAAAGGGAGAGCTGAAGCGTTGGCCCTCCTTTTTTGTACGTCCGGCTGAATTTTATGATCGTTTTTGAAAACCCAGGGAAATTACATAACGCCTGTCTGCAAATTCAGCACTCAAAGAAAACCGTCCTTAGTCACGCCGGGTGGAATGAACAGAATACAGAAAAAACATGTTTCCAAACATGCACTAAGTATATTATAATATGGGTTGCTTTTTTTAGATGCGTAGAAAAACAACCCATTCGGAAAGACACAATATTTTACAGGAGGAATTCATTATGCGCGCAATGGGATTAGCTTTTGCCGGAATGGTGCTTTTTTCGACAGTCGGTTGTGACCGAATTGCCGAAGAAGTAATTGATCAGATTACAGACCCGTCTCGTCCATCGGAACCAACACCCCCCGGCGAAGAACCGTCGCCTATTGCCCACTGGGATTTCAATGAAAACCAAGGTATCATTGTTGCAGATGTATCGGGCAATGGACATCATGGCGAGATCGTTGGTACTGCCGAATGGGTAGTTTCGGGCGAAACGAGCGGATTGCGGTTCTCAAACGACACGGAATACGTGAGAATTCCCGATCATCCGGATTTTGAACTGAATAGCGATTATACCTTTATCGTTCGAGTGAAGCTCGAAAAGACTGTTTCATACGGCCAGGGATTCTGGTGCCGTACCAAAGGATACGCCTCCGGATTAGTCGACAACAAGTTCAGTTTAAAGGGGAATGCACTGGAAACTTACTACGAAGACCGAAATGATCGGGACGAGATTTTCAACACCCCTCTGGATTTCGACCTTGTCGATACATGGTATACATTCACTTTTGCCCGCAAAGGTGATGTTCAGTACCAGTTCGTAAACGACCAACTGGTTGGATCACGAACGACCTCGGTTTCCCGCTATGATATTGACAGTTGTAGTGTGAATATCGGGCACTGGTTCAACGCCAATGATCCGCAAGGCGGTGTGCACGGGATAATTGATTACATCAAACTCTATGATCAATATGTCGTCGAAGATATTTCCGACAAATAGCGTATCTTTGTGGCTTAATTTAAATAACGGGCGAAACTGGAAACCGTTTCGCCCGATTTTTGTTTCTAAAATGCCGAGTTTCCTGTATTTAGCTAGTA
>CAYFVL010000185.1:0-12130 GCA_964346405.1 uncultured Fibrobacterota bacterium | reverse complement strand
GTACCACGCATTCGCCAATGTGCGCTGGACGGTTTACAGATTGCGCACTTGGTGTGTTGTGCGCTATTTTTCCGCCGCTTTTTATTCAGCTTGGTAATTTCAGTACGCGTCTTTACGAAATTCAACGGTAATAATCGAGACGATTTTCCTGGTGACTGAGCCTGTCGAGAAGCGTTTCTGGTCGACCAAAACGGGCAATGTTCCTCTCCGATACGATAAAACAAGTTGTCGAGACCGTCTTCTTTATCATAGACTAAGGAGTCGTAACGGAATAAAGTCTTCAGAAATCGCGAAGATATCAGGGCGGCTTTCGAGGCGCTTGTGCAGGGGCATATTAGATACTGTAGCTGGCAAATCCACGTTCTTTAACTAAAGAGCAGTCGGCCCCAAAACCCCGGGTCGGACTGCCTTCGCCCGCAAGCCGTCCTGATCACTCCTTTGATGTCCGAGAATATCGCCCCCGGCGGGGCCGTTCCTGAGGGAGTTCGAAACAATAGTATGCAATTCGCGGATTTGTTGCTGGCAGGGGTGAATAATCTCCTGTTTCGTTCGCTGCTCGAAAAGAGCGGATACGCTCATTCAAGCGTTTCCACGATTGAGGAACTTGCCGACCGGAACCGTCGGTGCGACCTGGTGATTCTGTCTGAGAATCTGGCAGAGCGAGTTTTGAACGGCAACCGTTCTCCGGAGCTGTGTACTCGCATAGCCACAACCGCCGTATTGCTTGACGAACCCTATGCCGGTCGATCCCCTACATTACGTGAATACCTCCGTAACGGTACACTTTACCCGCTCTACGGCCATGAAATCTTCAGTGAACTGATAGTGAACCGCATCGAGCACCTTATTCTCTTCGCCCGAATGACCCGCGGTAAGAGCATGGGTTCAGACAACGAAAGTGAACGAATACGCCTGGAAGAGGAAATTCGACTTCGGGAAACAGTACTCAGAAACGAGCAGGAGACCAATGCCAACATATTTGCTTCGATGTCCTCTGGTCTCATGCTGATCGACCGCGACGGTACCATTCTCAGGCTGAATCAGGCCGCACGCAGATACCTCGGTGCAGGTGATGGGGCAATCGGAAGTCCGTTCAGGAGAGTTCTTCCGAGGGGAATCTCCAAGCGATGCGAAAAAGCCCTTGCCGCTCGAGAAACCCTTGAGGAATCGGTCGAGGATTTTGCTTCAGGAGGGTTTTACTTCAGGTTATCTGTTTTCCCGATACGCGATTACAGATCAATCCTGATCGGCATTCTTATACATCTGCGTGATATCACGGAACAGGAGAACGCAAAAGCACAACTGTATCGTGCCGAGAGATTGGCCTCGATGGGCACGATGCTCTCCGGAATCGCGCATGAGCTACGAAACCCATTGTCTATCATAAGCGCCGCTGCTCAGCGCGGTCGTATCAAACGCGATCAAACAAGAGATTGGAACAACCGAAATTATGAATCCATTGAAAACCAGGCGTTGCGGTGCGCGACAATAGTAAACGGGCTGCTCGATTTTGCACGGGGAGAGACATTTCACCCCGGTGATCATGAAGTGAAAGAGCTGGTTCGAGAAGCTCTGGGTTATATTTCGTATCAGAATTTGTTCGACAACATTCGACTCGAACAGAATATCAGTTCCGGCTGCCGCATTCACGTGGATCGACCCCGGTTTGTGCAGGCCCTTGTTAACCTACTGATAAATGCAGCTCAGGCAATGGATGGTGGCGGGGTCATGAAGATTTCCGCGGATTCCGAGAAGAACGGCGCGATACTACTTCATGTGCAGGATACCGGTCCCGGTATTCCGTCTGATACCGGTGACCGGATTTTCGACCCATTCTATACAACAAAAGCTCCGGGCCATGGAACGGGGCTGGGGCTTGCGATTGTGCATAGAATCGTCCAGGATAGCGGCGGTACCATTGATTATCAATCAAAGCCGGGAGACACATGCTTCAGGCTCAGAATGCCTTCGAGTCGGGGACCTGTCGGTGGTGTAATGCCTGTCCGGAAACCACCAGATCACCGATCCCGCTCGGCGTGACGATGTGAAACTGCTAATTTGGCTCGGAAACGGGCAATTCGTCCTCCTCCTGCTCAGGGGAAAGTGACCGGATCAGTGTCCGATTCCAAGTTTTTTCGGACATACACCAGGTAACAGCATGTACGAATGATGCGAACATAACAGTATGCCGACCAATGGAACCATTCTTCTTGTCGACGACGAACCTGATTTTCTGGAAATTCTCGGTGGGTTTCTGGAAGACGAGGGGTTTTCGACATTGCGTGCTCATAACGCTCGCGAAGCATTGAACATACTTGAATACGCATCAATCGACCTGGTGCTTTCCGACATCAATATGCCGGGTATGAAAGGCTATGAGCTGCTTCACGAAGTCGAGAAAAAATATCCGTCGGTAAAAAGAATCCTGATTACCGCATATGATATTCGAGATTATTTTACAATTGCCCAAAGATATGAAATAGGGAACATTTTCCCAAAATCCACCCCGTTCAAGTTTCCCGAGCTTCTGTTCCTGCTAAATTCAGTAATCTCGGGCAGAATTTTCGGGCTCGAACACTATCTGCAGACTTCAATTCGATCCGCCGGTATACGGACTGCCGGAGATATTGAAAAAGTGATCAACTGCGCAACCAATTCTTTTCAGTCCCCGGAGCACAGGCGTAAATTCAGACAAGTTCTGGGAGAGATCGTCATCAATGCATTTTTCTATGGTGCACGAAACGAACTGGGCGATCGAAAGGGAATGTGGCATCGAAAGGTGACTCTCTCTCCGGACGAGGAAATCCAGGTCTTCTGGGGAACCGATCGTGAAAAAAGCGGAGTTGCAGTCAGGGATCAGAAGGGACGTTTACGACGTAACGAGGTCCTCTACCGTCTTGGACGTAATGTGCGCAGGGGACCCGACGATATCCCACCGGGAATCAACGACACGCATGGGAAAGGGCTGTACATTGCGCATGAAGCCATCGATCGCCTTATCATCAATGTACATCGAAACAAAATGACAGAAGTTATCATGCTGGAATATAACGAAAAAGAGGCGGCCGGAAGCCGTCCTCTGTGGATCTACGAATTGTAACCGACAATTCTCAATTGCTTTTGCAGCACCGGAAGCCGGTATGAGGTTTTGCGTCTCCTGTCATGCCGGGGGATACGGTCTGACATTTTGACAAGGGTCCTCCCATGAGCATGGGATCGCCCTGATCATCGACCACCCATTCAAACAGATTTCCCACCATATCATGCAGTCCGAATTTGCCGACGCAGTGCCGACGCTGTCCAGAGGGTTCTATGTTGGGGTATCCTTTGGTATTGCAAAGTTTTTTCTCAAAGTGCCACCCGTAAGGGTACTTATATGCCTCAAGCCCTCCACAGGCCCATTTCCATTCTTCCACCGAGCACAGCCGTTTCCCCTGTGTTGCGCACGCTTCTTTGGCCTGCTCAAAAGAGACATTGCCCTTCGGCTCCGCGCCCTTCTTTCCGGGGTATTCATATTTATCCACACAGGTCTTGAAGAATGGTCTCCCCGAATCCCCGGGGGGCAAATCCACCAGCACCATACCACCGGGGCAAAAAAGTGATTCCGCATACCGTTCAATTTTCTGCTCGTACGGTGATACCGTGTGTCGGAACACTCGAACGATCTTTCCGACCGGTATTGAAAGCGTTTCTCCACTTCGAGTGAGGATTCGTATGCCTTGGTCGCTTCTCTCCTGGATAACACCAACAACATACAACGGCTCCTTAGGTGCTCCGTCTGCGCCTTTTTCACCGCCGGCGACCATGACGGTATCGAGCGGTCCTTCCGGCAGATTCGGTCCGGCTTGTTTTTTCTTGAGTTTCGGCTCTTGCACGGAAATTACCGTAGACACCCGAGCGATTACATCCCGAGTAAACGGAATGACCGATCCGTCGATATCCAGCTTGAGCATGTCACCGCTCACCGAGACGATCTTTCCGCGAAAACTCGATCCACTCTTGATCGCGACATCCACTTCCCGACCAAGCATCCGCTGGTGAATCAACTGGTCATACGGAATGATTTCCACTTCGGCGACCAGACCGTCTTCCCCAGACAATTTTATGCTTTTCTTAGGTGGTGCCAACAGTTTGTAATCGGTAACCAGCCATTTCCTGAACGTATACGGCTTACCTTCAGACTCCAGAATCAGAGATGTATCGTTTTTCGATTCGACAACCCCCTCCAGGACGTCCCCGGTAGTCAGTGTCATTCGATACACACCGCCCACGACGATCTCGTTGAGAGATTCGACAGCCCGGGTTCCCCATACGAGTACAGAGAACAGCAGCCCGAGTGTACTGATACGTAGTTTTACCACAACATTTCTCCGATTCCAGCAGTCTTCGGTTAGTTAGAATAAGGGGTTCGCAGCCGCCACGTGAGCTTTCCTACTGTTCCTTCGCGGCTTCCTCGGCCATGATCTTCCGTGCTTCGTTTATGCCCGATTTTGTGAAAGAGAATGCCGATACAGGTATATCGGCGTCAAACTTCAGTTCGCCCATCTCTTTGTTGAAGACGAATTTTCTCAATGTCATACGCTTGATTGTATGAGCATTTCCGCTTTCGTCACGAAGAAGAAGGGTGGCAGCTTCCTCACCGACCGGTTTAACCATTCGTCCCCATTTGTACACATACCCGATACTGTCGAGGGGAATTTCCGTGCTGCTGTCGCCGGCGGCAAGGGCAAATTCCGCTTCAGCCTGTATTTTGCCCTTACTCGAGTACCCGACTCCCTCAATGTATGAACTCGAAAGCAATGAGAAGTTCACCTCGGAATTAACAATCACTTCGCCTTCACCCGGATAGTATTTCCTCAAAGGAGCCGAGTGTTTGCCGAGATGGAGTGCCCAGAAATCGGAAGTCCCCACTTTGCCGTCTGATACATAATAGATCTTCTTTTCAAGAAGCGCACGTGATGAATATTGGCCGTATTGTGCCGTGCCAGGGATCACAAGTACCGTGAAAAAGAGGGTAAGGGCGACAATGCGTCTCATTCGGCGCATTTTGGCCTCCTTTCTGTCTTTCGAGTCAATGGATTGCGCATTCGCGTAGTTGGTGTCTGTCCGAAAACCGGTTCTTTCAACAATCCTTCGTCCCGCGGGGCGAGAGAAGAATGAGCGTTTCCGATAGTTTCAACACAGGCGCCGGCTTAAACCCAGGTTTCGCAACCAACTCACGGCATTCTGCGTAAGCTGTTGCTCGCTCTCGACTGCGAAACCTGGGCTAAAATAATATACACACAGGTTGATGAGAATGGGAGCCGCGGGATTGATGTCGGCCTTGCGCTCGCTCTCGACTGTCGAAGTCGGGTTAATCTGATTTGCCTGAATACCCCATTTCCTCAAGAAAACGTGCGTTGTCCCGCCATCGGGGGGTCACTTTTACGTGGCACCGAAGGTTCACCGGAGACTGGGCCAACTGAGAGAGCCGAGCGGATGCTCCGATTCGGATACGACGGATTCCTGTGCCGCTTTTCCCGACCACAATTCCCTTCTGCCCCTGTGTTTCTACATGGATATTGGCGTCCACCTCATGCTTTCCCATGCTCTCACGATACCTGAATATTTCCACAAAGCAGGAATGCGGCACCTCATGCCTGGTTAAGCCTATCAATTCGGCGCGTATGAATTCCGCGGCAAAAAAGCGCATGTCTGCATCGGTATAATCATCCTCGGGAAAAAACTGCGGTCCCTCCGGGACAAACGGACGTATGAATGAAAGGAATTCATCTTTCGAGGATGGATTACGGGCCGAAATCGTTACCGTCGGGCGGGACTCGAAATCCGGATATTTCCTAAAGAAATCACTTCGTGCTTTTTCTATGTTGGTGCACACATCCGCCTTATTGAAAATGAGCAGTACCGGACTTTCCGCAAAACGAACGATCTCTGCGACGGCGTCTTCCTCCGTCCCGTACTCTCGATAGGTATCGATCATCCAGCATACAAGGTCCACTTCCTCTTCGGTTACCGCCCGAATACTTTGCCGATACATAGCTTTATTGAAACGATGGCGTCCTCTATGCACGCCGGGTGTGTCGACAAACACCAGTTGCATTCCATCTTCGGTATAGATCCCTCGAAGATTTTTACGCGTGGTCTGCGGAAGAGACGACACAATAGATATGTGCTCGCCCAAAACCGTGTTTACCAAGGTAGACTTACCGGTATTCGGTCTGCCGAGAATTGCTATGAATGCGGAACGATAGGATATTTCACCGGCCATTGTGTTTCAGTCATCCGTTGCGCCCCGGTCAGGAAGCGGAGGGATCTTCCTTTTCTTTGTTTTTTTCGGCTTGCAGCGCCTTTTCTGCGTTGATTTGTATAGTGCGGATGTGCTTACGCATAATTTCCGCACCAAGATAGCTGGAATGCACGGTCCAGTACGGGCCATGTACCGTAACAACTCCGACAGCGATGCGCTGTTTTTCGTCGATCGGATGATGCGCGAAGCCCACGAACCAGTCGACACGCCCCAGACTGTCTCTGTTGACATTCCCGGTCTTGCCGCCGTACTCAATATCGTCGAATCTTCTGGAACTTTTTATGTAGCGAAACGCCTTCCGGGCAGTGCCGTAGCGGGCAACGGATTCCATCAGATCCGATAAGGTCTCGGCGGTTTTTTCCGTGACCGGCTTGCGCCAGAGTCGCGGCTTGGCGGTATAGACGTTTTCTCCGGTAGTCACATCCACCGCGCTGTCCACTAGAAACGGGGTGGGCATACAACCGCCGGCGGGCACCGCCGAGGCCAGGAGCGCACCAAAAAGCGGAGAAATAAGGGTTCGCTGGTTAAAACCCGACGCGATCTCCGCTATAGCGAAGTTTGAGTCGGCAACACTCATAATGGGTGTTTCAGTTGGCAAATCAAAGGGAATCGGTGCATTGAACCCGAATTTTTCACCGTACTCCTGTAACCCCATCGATTTGAGGATATATATGCCGAGACGTCCGAATGTCGGGTTTATCGAATAGGCAAATGCATCTCTTAGTGAGATATCACGGTACTGCGACGGATTCGGAGTGAGCTGGGATTTGTAGAGCGTATGGTTTCTCCCCACCGCACGTATTTGACTGGAAGAGTTCAGCTTGCCCATTTCAACGGCGCCCGCGGCAGTTACGAGCTTTATGACCGAAGCAGCGGGGAACAGGCACTTGTTATACAAATCGTGCGCGATCGGCTCGGATTCGGGGTTGGTATAAGAAACCAGGGCCAGTACACGTCCGGTCGACGGGTGAACAGCAACCGCGGCTCCGTACATGGGGTGATATCGAACAAACAGCCGCTTTGCATAGTTTTGGACTACCGAATCTATCGAATAATGGATAGCTAACCGACGGCCGTTGCTCTTCAG
Source organism: uncultured Fibrobacterota bacterium (assembly GCA_964346405.1). Taxonomy (GTDB): domain Bacteria; phylum Fibrobacterota; class Chitinivibrionia; order Chitinivibrionales; family CAYFVL01; genus CAYFVL01. The sequence continues at coordinate 4,736 of CAYFVL010000185.1, read as the reverse complement.
GGTATCACCGGCATTGTTCAGATTCGGTCGGTGGTCGATAAGAATTTCAGCAATGTCATTTCGAGTCAACTCTCGGGGGCCGACAAAGGGCAGACGTAATCTCGGCGCTTTGCCGGTTGCCGCCTTTTCCTTCATGGAGTCGACAACGGTCTTGGACTGTTCAACAGGAGCTTCAAAGACCGCTTTCGTAGAATTCTGAAGAGAGGAGCCCGTTTGGGCGCCCTCTTTGGAAACGGCAAACTTGTAGAAAAGCACGGCCCCAGTCAACAGAACCGCTATCCGAATCCGTCCCTTCCGGGGAATCCGCAGCCCATTTCGACTATTCCGTCGTTCAGCTTTCTTCAGCAGGGGAGATTGATTGTCTGTCATGCTTTATTGTGAAAGCGAGATACGTCTTTTAAAGGTTTAAAATCTTCGACCCGGGCAGTAATGCTGCATCATACGGGCCGTCTGTACAAAATGAGTATACCGTTACGTGACGGTTATCGGCAAAGGGGATATCTTGTGAGGCTAACCAGTATCCATCCGAAAACCCTCTTCGTTCTCTGATCTCGTACCGCGCTGCGGGATGGAATCAGCATCCGTTTTCAGGGTGTTTCAGGACAGGCACCAGCTAACCCGATTTCGACAATCGGCTCACGGCATTCTGCGTAATGCGTAAATTGTTGCACGATCTCGACTGTTGAAGTCGGGCTAACACCTTGAAAAAATATAGATAATGGCGGGCACAAATTCAGTATTCCCGCAGGTAACCGGCCAAAACCGGTTTAAATGATGAATGTCATGTCGGCGTGGCAATCCCGCACCCATGCCATTACCACGCCGATCCGCGGAAAGTCACTTTAGAATCCCATCCCGACCGAAATTGTCACGCTATTGTCCGGCTCGCGTTCACCGTTGTTATCGAACTTGTAGCCGTGGCGTGTTTCCCAGATAATACTTGTTCCCGAAACGACTTCAGCGCCAAGCCGGTAGCCCCAGTACGTATCCGGGGACCATCCGAAGAACTTGTCGAAAGGTTCATCCCCGTCACCGGGAGCAATGGGCACAGGTTCATTGTACCCATCCGGCCGTTTATAAAGCATATAGGTCCGTTGAATATTCCTTTTGTCGAAAAACAGCTCAGCCCTGGTCAACTTGGGTATTCGGTCAATGAGTTTTTCACCGACCGTGGCCGTTGCCTCAAACCGCTGATCGAGGGAAGTATAGGTGTAATTCTCCCGGACCAGCGAGCTATCATTCTTACGAAAAACAGGAGATTCTTCTGCTTCCCCAACGAGCCGCTGATAACTTCCCGAGACCGTAAAAACCCCGAAAATATCAACTACCAGAGTACCGAATACACCGTTGAGGTCCTGCTCAGAGAGAGTTTCCTCCTTCACTCGGACCGACGGGCGGCGCAGTATGCGGTCTTTCAGATAGTACGTGTTAAAGTATCCCGGCTCGAATTCTCCGCTGATATGTCGATACTCGGCCTGGGCCCACAGTGGGCCAAGAGTAAGGAGTGCTCCCGGCATTCCCACTCCCCAGCCTCTCGTTTTATTCCTGTCGGATTCGGATACCCGATCGAACGACATCGCGCCCTGTCCGTAAACGGTCAGACCAAACAGTTTTGTGTCGATCAGCGGAACCCCTATGTCTCCGCCAATGACGGCAAACCGATCATGACTGGTGTCCGCGTGTTCAAGCTCGGGGTTAACATAATGAGTATCCAGGTGACCGGCGGCGGTTAGTGTGTCCATTGCGTTCTTGTCCCACCCCATTTTTTCTCCCCAGGCACGGTCGAATATTAGATCGCGGTCGGCATCCATTGAGTTGAAATCAAGACGGTTTTTCCATTTACGTCCCTCCGCATACTGATCAAGGTCCGCGGCAGCCGTTGCGCCAATACTGATTCCCTTCAGGATGGGGATGCCTGTAGGCTTCATCGGACGAAGCGCGAAACGTCCCCCAACTACTCCGCCGTCGTACTCAAAATCCTGGAAATCGGCAATAAAAGCATGGAGGTCGATACCGATCGGAGTGACATTATTCAATTGAAACTGCAGACCGGGAAGCTTGTTGTCCGGATATTGCAGCATATTGGTGAACTGGTTGACCACAAAACCATATCCCAGCGTAACATTGCTGAGTCCACCGAATTTGGCGAATACGGGATCACCTTCGTGGTTATATCGGATGTACCGAATCTTTCTGAATACCGACTCGTACCAGTTATCACGAAAATCCCAGCCCTTGTTGGCAAACTGCCCCTGGGAGTTCATAAAGATTTCCAGATCGAGAAAAACACCGAACCGCCAAATCGGAATATCTACCCCGAGACCAAGCATGGTCCACTGTTCCGGTGTTCCGTTGTCGTCCACGGTGACCATGCTCGCGCCGATAACCCATCGTGGGGAATAGGGGAAATCGCTATCCGTCTCCCCTTTTTCTTGATCGGCCGATTCTCCCCGGGGTTCCATAGAACCGACATTTTGCCTGGAACCACCGTCATCCTTTTCTTCCCCTGAATCCTCGGCAACTTCTTCCGTGCTCTGTTCAGCATCAGACGAGGCGGACGAATCGGCCTCGGCCTGAGCCTCAGTCTGGTCGGTTGAGTCGAATTCGGACTCTTCCACGCTTCCGCTTTCGGGGACTACGACAGGATCACCACCATCCGACAACACCGGAGCCGCCGATACCTGGACATCTGGATCGTTCTCATCATCCTCCTCGGGCGTTTCATCATTCGCCACCGGTTCCGGTTCCGGTGTGACCGGGGATGATTCGGGGTTTCGGGAATTCGTGATCTGTGAGACCCGTTGATTCAGTTCACGATTCCAGGACTCAAAGTCATCGACTTCATCCGGAGAAAACGGGTGGACTTCCGGAACGGCGCCTTCGGGCGAAACATCCACCCGCTCCATCGAACCCACCATTTTGCTCCAGGAGGCTCCGGATACACCGACCGTCCCCTCAAAGACTTTCACTTCACTTGTTTTGTCCGCACGAACGGTTGCCGAAAAGGACGTTCCGTGTACCGCGGCGGTTGCATTGGGTAATGTCAACTGAAATCGCGTGAGGGTATCGGCGTGAGGTGCAACGGTGGCCCAGACTTGTCCCGCGATGACCGATACATCGGTCAGGCCTTCGGCCAATGCGGGATCATAGAACGAATTCAAAATGAACTCGGTGTTTGCTCCAGCGCGAACGACATGCCGACGAGCGACAATCAGTTCGATCTCTGCTCCCGGACCTGTTCGTATGATGTCTTCCGGCAGAACTTCCGTGTTGACGGAAAGTGAAATCGCCCCGGTCGTTTCGGCATCCGCCCCTCTCAGAAAGTTCACATCTCCCCGCATCAGTGTGACCATGCCTTGAGAAATGGAATAGTTCTTCTGAATAAGCGGCTGAACACTCCCGGCCGTGTCGAAATCGGGGTCCGGGAGCATGAGTGAGTATCCCGTCGGGAGGGAGTCGACAGACGATAACGACGGATTTGCGGCGGAAAGAACATCTTTGACCATTTCGTTATAGTACCCGTAATGCCGGACGGCGATGAGACTCGCGGATTCGTTTTTTTTGACAACATATATTTTCATACCGGATGTATCCACCGCCAACAGCGGCGCCTGCTCTTCCCCTATGTCATCCCTTGGTGACGTGTCGGATTTCTCTGAACTCACCAGGTTGATTCCCGACCACTTTGAAAGCGCCTGGGTCGCCCGCGGATTCAAATCCCCTGAATTGAAGGATCCGGTCGCCGGATCATAGGTCGCAAACTGTCCGGAGTTCACGAGAATAGAACTTCCCCACGGCGTCCGAGCATGCGCCGTTCCTGCCAGAACCGCAATGCTCGGACGCTTCCCATTCATTTTCACGGCCGCGGAAACAGGCGCCCCCGAAAAGGTGCATTCTCCCGCCGATATGGAAACTGATTCGTTTTCGCTCTCGACATTGAGAAAAATTTGCCCCGTTCCCAACCGGACCATAGGAGAATCCACGGGCCCTCGTATCGAAAGGGACGCCGAGTCGCGCAGCCGCAGAAAAGGGCGGCCGTTTTTGGAGATTATCACTTGCCCGGCATCGGCCGACAACAATGAATCCCCTGAAGACAGTATCACGGAATCACTAAAAGTGCTCCACGTCTGTTCGTTTGAGCGTAAAAGCGACAGCATGCCGCCCCGAGGGGTCGCAACAAGCGGATCGGCGTTTGAGACCACCACAGAAAAAGCGGCAAATAGGAACACCTTAAACATAGTCATCCGATTCCTCCTTTATGGGCAATGGTAATCGGGCGAAGGAAACGTTACGATTTCGAAAAACCTCGTATCTCCCGCCACCCGATCCGACCCACGGGGTACGCCCCGGCTTTATCGATTCACGGCTGAAATTCGGTCCCCACGCCGTGAGAACGTCGTCGACCGGCACTATCTCAAAAAATGTGCCCCTGAATTCTCCATCTGAGTGAGAGACCCGAACAGTTGAGGTGACACAGAGTGTATTGTATCATTCCCGATCAGTGGGAACAACGCGTACGAACGCCGACATCGAGCAGCAAATCATACGCCGCGAATTCTTTTGCGGGAAAGCAATCTCGACGGCGGGAAAATATATAGAAAGGAAAAAAAAGGCTCGGAAATACGCATCAAGATTCTCCGATGCGCAATTCCGAGCCATGCGGGTTCTGTCGAAGTCGGGTTAGTGTGGTGTCCGACAATTGGCGTGAATTCAGGCGAGGCGATTTTCGTTCCCAT
>CAYFVL010000184.1:0-12141 GCA_964346405.1 uncultured Fibrobacterota bacterium | reverse complement strand
GATCGTGCAACAGCTTACGCAGAATGCCGTGAGTTGATTGCGAAACTTGGGCTAGCCCAGGTTTCTAAGTCAAGATCGTGCAACAGCTTACGCAGAATGCCGTGAGTCGATTGCGAAAACTGGGCTAGAGATGCAACGCGATGTGGTGAACGTGTCGAACCAAAGATATCCGCAAACAAGAGCAAACGAAAAATATGAAGTAATTTCTGCGCGAGCCCTTGGAGTGCGCCTGTCGCCCATGGTTATCATGGAACCAGGTATTTTTCACCATCCTGAGAAGGAATGTAACAGCACCTCAATCCTCTGCCTTTCAACGATTCAGTCTGGTCGAAGGGAAGATCGTTTTTTAAGCGTTATGGATCAGAAAAAACAAGGATTTGTCGATAATCCAACCTGGTACAAGGAAGCAGTTGTTTATCAGCTTCATGTTAAATCATTTGCCGACAGCAATGGGGACGGTATAGGCGATTTTGCCGGTTTGACCCAGAAGCTGGATTATCTGGAACGACTCGGCGCAACGGCGATATGGCTGCTGCCCTTTTACCCTTCGCCTCTTCGGGACGACGGATACGATACGGCTGATTATCTCAGTATAAATCCAATGTACGGGACGCTTCGGCATTTTAAAAAGTTTCTCAAAGAGGCTCACCAACGTGGTATGAAGGTCATCACCGAGCTGGTAATCAATCACACCTCGGACCAGCACGCGTGGTTTCAGAAGTCCCGTGCCGCCCGTCCAGGATCGTACTGGCGGGAATTTTATGTCTGGAGTGATACGCCGGATAAATATCGCGACGCCAGAATCATTTTTCGCGATTTTGAGAGTTCAAACTGGGCATGGGATCCCGTGGCCAAGGCCTATTTCTGGCACCGGTTCTATTCGCATCAACCCGATCTCAATTTCGAGAATCCGAGAGTACACGATGCCGTCGCCAAAGTGATTGATTTCTGGATGGAAATGGGAGTCGACGGTATGCGTCTGGATGCCGTGCCTTATCTGTATGAAGAAGACGGCAGTAGCTGTGAGAATCTTCCTCAGACCTATGAATACCTGAAGAAACTCCGAGCCCATGTCGATGCCCGTTTCTCCGACCGTATGCTTCTGGCCGAAGCAAATCAGTGGCCCGAGGATGCGGCCGCGTATTTTGGCAATGGGGATATGTGTCACATGGCGTTTCATTTCCCCTTGATGCCGCGGATGTTCATGTCGCTTCAGATGGAGGATTCGTTCCCTATTATCGACATAATGGAACAGACTCCGCGAATTCCGGATAATGCGCAATGGATGGTTTTCCTTCGTAATCACGACGAACTTACGCTCGAGATGGTAACCGACGAAGAACGAGACTACATGTACCGGTTCTACGCATCGGACCCGGTATCTCGAATAAACCTGGGGATTCGACGGCGGCTGGCTCCACTCATGAACAACAGTCGGCGGAGAATAGAGCTGATGAATATCATGTTGTTCTCGCTTCCCGGAACGCCGGTTATCTACTACGGTGATGAGATCGGCATGGGAGACAATCATTACCTGGGCGATCGAAACGGGGTTCGTACCCCGATGCAATGGAACGGTGATCGAAACGCCGGTTTTTCCTCCGCAAATCCGCAGCGATTACAGTTGCCCATTATCATAGATCCCGAATATCATTTCGAAACGGTCAATGTTGAGACACAAGAACACAGTCCTTCGTCACTGATGTGGTGGATGCGGCGCGTGGTCGAAATGCGAAAGCGGTATCGTGCGTTTGCACGTGGTGATATAGAATTCCTTGCATCGGAGAATTCCAGTGTCCTTGCGTTCATCCGCAAGTACGAAGAAGAGGTGATGCTGGTCGTCATCAATCTGTCTCGTTTCGCCCAGGCGGTTCGCCTGGATTTATCGGATTACGCCGGGTATGTTCCCGAAGACATCTTCTCGAACAACCAGTTTCCATCCATTACCCACAATCCATATGTCCTGACAATGAGTTTCCACGATTATTTCTGGTTGGAGCTCAAGCCGGTTGAGGTGACCGAGGAGCAGACCTCGGAAAAACTACTTCCAGAGCTTTATGTCCCCACACGGTGGAGTTCGTTATTCAACGGGCGATCGAGAGCCAAGCTTGAAAGTTCGATTCTCCCGGATTATTTACGAAGGCGCACCAGTGCCGGAATTCGTCCTTTGCCGATAAAATCGGTGAAGATCGACGATACTCTGGAAATTAAGGAAGACGGAGGTACCGCGGCGGTCGTTTTGTTGCTGACTGTTCGACATAGTCGCGGAGCTGTCGAGACGATATTTTTGCCGGTCTGTTATTCCTCCGAAGAACGTATTAGGTCGACAACCAAGGCGAATGCAGGTTTGATAATTGCCAAACTTGCCGGAGCACAGCACGGGTATATTCATGATGGTGTGTACCACCAGCGGTTTTATCATGCGGTAGCGCGGATTGCCGCGGGCAAACGGCGGCACAACGGTGCACACGGTGCATTGATCGGGAGTGCTGAACGAGGATACAAATCCGCAATAAGCACTTCGTGGAAGGAGAGGATCCAGCGGCTTAAAACCGGCGTTCGAAACGTTACCGTGTCACTGGGGAATTCAATCTGCGTGAAGTCGTATCGACGACTGTCCGAAGGAACCAATCCGGAGCTGGAGGTGCTGGGGCATCTTCGGGCCGCGCCTTCCATGAAAGGGTTCATTCCGCCCCTGGCCGGAGAAGTTACCTATGAAGGGAAACGGGGGACACGGTATACCATCGCAACACTCACCGAATACGTACCGCATTCGGGAGACGCTCGACAGCAGGCGGTGATCTCGGCTACGAAGTTCTACGAAGCCATTGCCGCGCTACTTTCCGAGTCCGCCGAAACCGAACCGGTGTTCACTAACCTTTCAGTGGAACAACACCCTGAAGTAAATGAACACGTGCGCAAACGCATGGGTATTTTCCCCAGTTCGGCGGAACTGCTTGGAAGGCGAACCGGGCTGATGCATGAAGCTCTGATGGGGGCGCCGGAAAACAAACCGTTTGCTCCCGAACCCTACACCATGCTCTTCCAGCGTTCACTGTTTCAATCTCTTCAGGCTACAATCAAGCGAGCATTTGCCGGAGTCCGCCGAGCAATGAAAACGATGGATGAGGAAACACTCGATCTTGCTCAGCAGGGTCTTGCCCGTGAAGAAAAACTGTACTCGATCGTTTCCGTTCTGAAGCAGAAGCAGTATAAATGCAGCAAAATTCGGATACATGGTGATTATGCCCTGGATCAGTTGCTGAACCTTGGTAATGATTATGCAGTGAAGGATTTCGAGGGGCATGGCGATTTGGCGATTAGTGAACGACGTCTCAAGAGATCGCCGCTTCGGGATGTCGCGAGTCTGGTTTACTCACTGCACGACGCTGCTCTGGTTGCCCTTTACGAACGAGTAAAGATTTCATCCGAGGGTATACGTGACCTGGGCCCGTGGGCAACCGAGTGGTGGATGGCTTCTTCATCGGCATTACTGGGTGTTTATTACGAAGAAACCGCGAGGACCGGACTGGTCCCCGTATCACCCACGGATTTTCTGGAGCTGCTTAGAGTGTTTCTCATAGAACGAGCCTCTCGTGACCTGATAGAGTCGGCGACAAATCGGCCCGAGGGGATCGGCATCGGCCTTCGGGCCCTCGATACCTATGCTCTTCTCGACGGTGCCGGGTAGGGGGGAAGTGTCCCGTTATGCGGAATGGTATTTTGCGGATTCCAGGATTTGAATACGGAAGGACTTTTTGTTAGATGTTTGCGCGAGGAAATGGTTTGTTGCTGCACCTGTCTTCCTTGCCGGGACCACACGGTATCGGTGATCTGGGGCCGGGTGCGCACGAATTTGCGGATATATTACACCGGACGGGTCAGACATACTGGCAGGTGCTCCCCCTTAATCCGACCAATCCCGAAAACGGTGAATCACCCTATTTCAGTACCTCGGCGATAGCGGGAAACCCGCTGCTGATCAGCCTCGAGCGACTTCGAGACGACGGACTGCTTACCGAGCATGAAATCGGGACCTTTGATGAAACCGATGTGACGACAATCGAGTATCAAGCGGTGCGCGACTATAAAGACTCGCTGCTTGCAACCGCCTTCAAGCGGTGGCTCGATAGAAAAAAACGAAATGTTTTTCGCGATTTCTGTGAACGGGAAAAATCCTGGCTTAACGATTTCGCTCTTTTTACTGTTCTGCACGACTCTCACGAAGGCGGATGGGCCGAATGGCCCGAAGAGTACAAATATCGTGACCCGGTAGCGCTTCGGGCGCTTGCTTCTCGACATAATCATGCTCTGGAGCTGGTGAAGTGGAAGCAGTTTGTTTTTTTCGATCAATGGTTTCGCCTCAAACAGTATTGTAATGATCATGGGTTGACCATAGTTGGCGATCTTCCGATCTATGTGTGCTACGACAGCGCTGATGTCTGGATCAACCCCGATGTTTTCAAACTGGATGAGAAATCCCGTCCGACGGGCCTTTCCGGTGTGCCGCCCGACTATTTCAGCGCTACCGGACAGTTGTGGAATAACCCGGTATACAATTGGGATAGGCTGAAAGAGACTGGGTATGCCTGGTGGGTTGCCCGAATGGATGCGTTGTTTCAGCGGTTCGATATCGTGCGTATCGATCATATCCGTGGTCTGGTGCAATATTGGGAGGTTCCGGCCGGTGAGACTACCGCGATAAACGGAGAATGGATGGATGTGCCATCCTACGACTTTTTCGACACGATGGAAAGGCGAATTCCGGGGTTTCCTGTAATCGCCGAGGATCTGGGCACGATTACTCCCGATGTTGAAGCGGTAATCGAGCACTACGGGTATCCCGTTATGAAGGTGTTTCAATTTGCATTTGGTGAAGACGACCCCAATCATAAGTACCTGCCGCACACGTACGAGGAAAACTGCGTGGCATATACCGGTACGCACGACAATCCCACCACACGACAATGGCTCGAGGATTTAGCCGGACCCGACGAATTGAAGCGAGTACGAGAATACCTGGGGGCAGTGGGAGGAACCGAAGTGACAATCTCTTCCATGATAGAAAAACTTCTGGAATCCAAAGCCCTGATGACCATAATTCCGGTGCAGGATTTGCTGATGCTTCCGGCACGAGCGCGGATGAACAATCCTGCCGAAACGTTCGGCAATTGGCGATGGCGGTGTGCCCCCGAAGAAATGGATAGACTTCCGGCTGAAAATTTGGCCGAACTCACCGAACGCACGCAACGCAAACGCGAGTAACGGCTGGCCGCCGACACATACGTATATAAACGGAAAGAGGATCGGTATGCTGGGTGCACGATACACGAACGGCAAAACAAGTTTCCGGGTATGGGCTCCGTTGCGCAAGGACGTGCGCGTCCGAATCCCCGGACATTCCCGCGAATCCATTGCGCTGGACCGTGATGCGTCGGGGTACTGGAGCGGCACGACTTCCGAAATTAAAGCCGGCGACGAGTACATGTATTTGCTCGACGGAGTGCTCGAGCGTCCCGATCCTGCGTCTCTGGGTCAGCCAAAGGGTGTGCATGGACCTTCCGTAGTTCTGTCTCAGGACGACTTCGCATGGACGGATGCTACCTGGGAGGCGGTGGAACTCGTCGATATGATCATCTACGAGCTGCACGTAGGCTGTTTCACCGACCAAGGCACCTTCGCATCGGCGGCGGAGCGACTGGCCGAGCCGGCCGGCCACGGGATAAACGCAATAGAATTGATGCCTCTTGCCCAGTGTCCGGGAAACCGCAACTGGGGTTATGACGGTGTCTATCCTTTCGCCGTCCAGAACTCATACGGGGGAGTGACAGGGCTGAAGACCTTTGTTGATGCATGCCATCAGCATGGGATTGCGGTTATTCTCGACGTGGTCTATAACCATCTTGGGCCGGAGGGGAATTATCTTCGCGATTTCGGACCGTATTTTACCGATCGCTATCATACTCCCTGGGGTGAAGCGGTGAATTTCGACGGCGCCTATTCAAACGGTGTGCGGAACTATTTCATAGAGAATGCCTTGTACTGGCTGCGCGAATTTCATATCGACGGGTTGCGTCTCGATGCTTGTCACGCTATCCACGACATGTCGGCACGACCGTTTCTTCACGATTTGTCCGAGGCGGTCGATCGTTTCTCGGAGCAAACCGGTCGAAAGCGAATTCTCATTGCCGAAGACGACCGGAATGACTCCCGAATGGTGCGTGCGCGTCACGCATATCAAGGGTACGGCATGGATGCCCAGTGGTCGGACGATTTTCATCACGCAGTCCATGCGGTGCTTACCGGGGAAAAAAAGTCCTACTACGGGGATTTCGGTGATATCACCCAGATCGCAAAGGCTCTTACTCATTCGTATGTGTATACCGGGGAGTACTCGCAATTCCGGCACCGTGATCACGGAAGCCAACCGCTTGATCTGCCGACGTCTTCATTTGTTTTCTGTACACAGAATCACGACCAGGTCGGAAATCGAATGACTGGGGATCGGTTGGGCGCTCTGACGGACCCGGAACGCGAAAAGCTTGCGGGCGCACTTCTTCTGCTGTCCCCCGGTATTCCTTTGCTGTTTATGGGACAGGAGTATGGTGAGAGTCGTCCGTTTCTGTACTTTGTTGATCATGGAGATTCCGACCTGGTAGAAGCGGTCCGAGAAGGACGAAAACGGGAATTCGCCGAATTCCATCTGGAAGGGGAGCCGCCGGATGCTTTTTCCGAGGAAACGTTCCTGAAGTCAAAGCTTTCATGGGATACCGGTCGGGAGCCCCATTCCTCAATTCTGGCGGTGTATTGTAGTCTGATCGGGCTTCGCAGGGAATCGGCCGCGCTCCGTGGAACCGCCAGAACTCAGATCGAGGTATCGAAGCTCGAAGATGTGCCGGTTATCGTGCTGGTGCGCAAAAATGAAGGGCAAAAAGTGGCCGGACTGTTTCATTTTTCGGAAAACGAGATCGAGACAACTCTACCTTTGAAGGGGCAATGGAGTGTGGTTCTCGACACGGCGGAAAAGAAGTTTGGCGGACCGGGGGAACCGCGCCCTCGGCTGCTTACTCAGGATGAGAGTATTATACTGCATCCGTGGAGTGCACTCGTGCTGTCCCGGGAAGATACGGATACCATGCCGGACTTGTGTCGGAATTCCGACTGAGTTGGCGAAGAGTAAGGAAACCGCGGTGGAAAACACTAATTCAGATTAAAGACAACTGGAGATTAATTCTCACATGACAACCGAATCGATTCCTCGCGCAACATATCGTCTGCAGTTCACTCCCTCGTTCGGGTTTACCGACGCAATGGAAATCGTGCCCTACCTGTCGCGGTTGGGGATTTCACACATTTATGCATCACCGATTCTGCGGCCCAGGCCGGATTCGAATCACGGATACGATGTCTGCGATTTCGCCGAGATAAATCCACAGCTTGGGACAATCGAGGATCTGCGCAAGTTGATCGGCATAGCTCAGGACAACGATATGGGATGGGTGCAGGATATCGTTCCCAACCACATGGCGTACGATACGAGAAATCCGTATCTCATGGATGTACTGGTTCATGGTCGGGGCTCTCGATATGCTCCTTTTTTCGACATAGAGTGGAATCATCCATATGAGAATCTGCGTGGGCGGGTGCTTGCGCCCTTTCTGGGCAGTCCCTATGGGAAATGTCTGGAAAATGGAGAGTTGAGACTCGTTTACGACAGTGCAGGGCTGGCGATTATGTATTACGAGCACCGTTTCCCGATTCGGCCCGAAAGCTATTGGCAGGTGTTCGGCCCTCCCTCGGGCACCGAGCCCTCGGAGTTTCTGGCCAAAGGGGAGCAAACCGCAACTTTTCTCGGTGCTCTGTACACTTTACATAACCTTCCCGAAGCAGACGACGGGGAAGCTCGACATGTACAGACCGTAATGGCCCTGGAGGTTATCCGGAATCTGTTCGACGGTTCGGAAAAAGTGCGGAATCATATGACCTCGATGGTGCGGGAGTACGATGTCTCTCATGCCGGATCGGTGGCGACGGTTCGTCTCGATACTCTTCATCAGGAGCAATTCTATCGTCTGGCGTACTGGAAAGTTGCCGCGGAGGAACTGAATTACCGCCGGTTTTTCACCATCGGCGACCTGATCGGCGTTCGGGTAGAGGATGAAGAAGTCTTCACGGCGACTCACCAGTTCATTTTCAATCTCGTGGATGAAGGGCTCATCGACGGATTGCGGATCGACCATATAGACGGTCTGTACGATCCCGGCGAGTATCTGAAAAGACTACGTCATCGGGTTCCGAACTGCTACATCGTCGTGGAAAAAATTCTCGACGACAGGGAAGAACTCCCGCCCGAATGGCCAATCGAAGGAACCACCGGATACGACTATCTCATCGCACTGAACGGAGTTTTCTGCGATAAGGCAAATGCCCGTAAGTTCGACCGAATCTACGAACGATTTCTTGGAGAAAGACCTGTTTTCAAGGATATCGTTCGCGACAAAAAACGATTGATCGTCGGCAAACATATGGCGGGTGATATCGACAATATCGCCCAATTGATACGAAGAATCGCGGGACAGGATCTTTACGGTCGAGACATTACTATGTACGGATTGCGCAGGGCACTGGTCGAGGTGATGACGCACATGCCGGTGTATCGGACGTACGTGAGCGGTGAAATGATTCACGAGGACGACCGGATTCGGATCGAAACCGCGTTGTCGCAGGCGCGTGAGTTGGCGTCACAGTTCGAAGTCGAATACGATTTTCTTGAACGGTTTCTGCAACTGGAATTCCCTCCCGAGATCGACGACGACTTTCGGGAGTCGTGGGCGGGTTTCGTCATGCGTTTTCAGCAGTATACGGGTCCATTGACCGCAAAGGGATTCGAGGATACGGTTCTGTATGTGTACAATCGTCTGGTTTCCCAGAATGAAGTAGGAGGCAGTCCCGAGCATTTCGGTGTTTCGCTTGATCAGTTTCATGCGTTCAATCGCCGTCGGGACGAATCCACGCCGCACAGTATGTCGGCAACTTCTACCCACGACACCAAGCGGGGGGAAGATACCCGAGCGCGGATAAACGTGCTGTCCGAAATTCCAGATGCCTGGGACAAGGTGCTGCGTTCGTGGCGTCGGATCAATCGAAAGGCGATCAGTGTTGTACGCGGCGGTCGAGCACCCTCGCTCAATGATGAGTATTTGTACTACCAGACGATTCTGGGTACGTTTCCGCTCGATGAAACGGTTACCGACACGTATGTGGATCGGATCAAAGGGTATATGATCAAGGCTACCCGTGAGGCAAAAGTGCATACCGCCTGGCTGAAAGTGGATTCGGCCTACGAAGATGCATTGCTCGATTTCGTTGAGCGGACGTTACGTGGGCCGGAATCCTCAACATTTATCCCTTCGTTTGAACAGCTATGCCGAAGAGTCTGTTGGCACGGGATGCTGAATTCGCTGTCGCAACTTGTTTTGAAAATAGTATCGCCGGGAGTGCCGGATTTCTACCGAGGTACCGAGCTGTGGGATTTCACTCTTGTCGATCCGGACAATCGGGGCGACGTTGATTTCAAACATCGTAGCGATATTCTTCGAAAATTGAAAAAGAACATACCGGTCCCGGACTCCAAGCCCAACGAGGCGCTGAAAATGTTTGTCATGTGGCGCAGTCTTGAAGTGCGGCGCGAGAACCCGGAGGTATTCGCAATCGGCTCGTATGCGCCCTGTGCGGCAAGAGGGAAACACGCCTCGAATCTCATTGCATTTGGGCGGTCGGGAGAAGAGAATTCCATTTTAACGGTAGTTCCTCGGTTCACCACAAAACAGGTGTCTGTGGGGGAGTATCCGGTGGGTGAAGATACCTGGCCCGAGACAACACTTTCCATCCCGGCTCACTACCGCGGCCCGAGAACTAACGTCTACACGGGAGAAACCGTGACGTTCGAACCGTCCATGCCGATCGGCAGCCTCTTGTCGAGCTTCCCGGTTGGGTTATGGGTCGAAGCCGAGTGAGGAGAGAGGGATGCGGATCTCGGTGGCTCCGTTTTGGCCCAAATAGTTTCTAAACTCGGTAATGCGGTTGGGGACGTAAACCCAATCAACGAAATCGCTCCAGTTTATCCCTACCTGGGTTTGCTGGGAGATGACATTCTCTTCACGAATCGGCACCGGCAATTTGTCGTCTTTCTCGTAGATTGGTGCGATGTCGTAATCCTCTGCCAATTTGGTGACCATGTGATTTCCGGGCTAGTTAGTGCTTGTCCGAAAAGTCCCTAAAACGGACGCTGAGCCTGTCGAAGCGCCCGTTTTAGGCTGAAATCGCCGGTTTGCTTCATCAATCCGAGCGAAAACAGGACTTTTCGGACGGACACTAGTTAAAATACCATACTGCCAGATTCCGCCGGAATTTATACCCGAGTTTTGGCGAGGCACCCTACCTATAACATATATTTGTGCTATCACTTTTTTATATTGGATAATCATAGCGACCGGCCGCAAAAGCGTGTCGGTGTAGAAGAACCTGAAAACCACCGTTGTGGGACCGTATTTGATGTCGACAAATCAAACACACACCGAAAGCGCCCTCGCCGGAATTTCGCGTACCGTTGACTCCGCCGACCTGGAAAAGCTGCATGTTCCGCATTCGGTGCTCTCCGTGATTCCATATCCGGTCGCAATCGAGTACTTCGCACTGCCATACGGTATCGATGACTCCGGCAGGATTGAAATGCTCATGGCATACCCGTATGATATCGACTCGATTCAGGCGCTTGGGGTGCATGCCGGCGCTCTGATAAAACCTCGTGCGGTCAAAAAAGACGAAATCATGCGCCTCATTGCAAAGCACTACGGCAAACAGGGCGAGAAATCCCCCAAATCCGACGAAACCGAAACACGTCCTTCTTCTTCACAACCATTCAAGATTACCACCGGTGAGAATGCGATCACGATCGTCGACGACATCGTGCATGAAGCAGTCAGGCTTCGGGCCAGTGATATTCATCTGGAGCCCTACGATCGCGAAATGAATGTCAGGTTTCGCATCGACGGAGTTTTGCAGGAAATGGCGGTTATTCCGTCGGATCGGGTACGCGAGGTCTCTTCCCGTATAAAAATCATGGGCAAAATGGACATCGCCGAAAAACGCCGATCCCAGGATGGGCGGATCAGAATATCCGAAGGCGGCAAAGATGTCGATATTCGAGTCAGTACACTACCCACCGATTTCGGAGAAAAACTTGTTCTCCGAATACTCGACAAGGGGGCATTCGAGTACTCTCTCGACGCCATGGGGCTCGATCCGTCTCGCCTGGCTCTGTTCAAACGCTCGATCAGCATGCCCAACGGCATCGTGCTACTGACCGGACCCACCGGATCGGGGAAAACTACAACGCTTTATTGCGGGATCAACTATTTGCGAAAGCCGGGAATCAATATATCAACCGTCGAGGATCCCATTGAGTACAACATTCGCGGAGTTAGTCAGACACAGATTCATCCTAATATCGGGATGACATTCGCGCATACGCTTCGGACACTCCTGCGTCAGGACCCCAATGTAATTATGGTAGGGGAGATGCGCGATCAGGAAACCGCGGAAATCGCTATTCGTGCATCACTGACCGGCCACCTGGTGCTTAGTACGCTTCATACGAACGATTCACCCTCGGCCGTGACGCGTTTGATCGATATGGGAATCGAGCCATACCTGGTATCGTCGTCGGTTACGGTGATCGTTGCGCAGCGATTGGTTCGAAGAATATGTGAGCACTGCAAGTGCGAAGAAGATGTTCCCGAAAGTGTGAAAAAGGAAATAGGATTACCTCTCGAGGCCAGGATCTACAAGGGATTGGGCTGCACCGCATGCGGGCATACGGGGTATCGAGGAAGAATTGGAATATACGAAGTTCTGCCGATAAGCGAAGATATTCGCCGCTTGATAAATCAGAAAGCGTACGCGTCCGAAATTGCCGCACAGGGCATCAAAGAAGGACTCGTCACTCTCAAGCAGGACGCACTTTCCAAACTCTCCTCCGGCATTACATCTCTTCCCGAAGTGCTTCGAGAGATTTCAGTTGTGAGTTAGCCCAGGTTTCGCAGTCGAGAACGAGCAGTATGCGTAAGATGTTGTGCGAGA
>CAYFVL010000183.1:0-12166 GCA_964346405.1 uncultured Fibrobacterota bacterium | reverse complement strand
AGTCGAGAGCGAGCATTATGCGTAAGATGTTGTGCGAGATTGACTTAGAAAAAGCTCAGGGGTATCCGGGGAGATACCTTGAGCATTTTTCTAAAATGAATCGCGCGCCGACTTACGCAGAATGCCGTGAGTTGACTGCGAAACTTGGGCCAGCTAGTCGGTGCAGCGAATCTGTCGCCCCGGAACGGTGCTCCCCGACAACAGATACATACAAATACCTCCGGCGACCCCGACGTTCAGGGATTCGGCACCGATTGACCTGATCGGTATGGATAGTAGATAGTCCGACAAGTTCCGAATCTGCCCCGACACCCCGTTTCCTTCATTCCCAAGCACCAGCACGAGTGATCGGCTACCGAGTTTCCTGAAAAAGTGCTGCCCTTCGGCACAGGCGGAGATCACGGCAAATCCAGCTTCTTGCAGCCCGCGGAGTGCATCGACAGTTGGAGAATGAAGTCTTCGTAACCATAGTGATCCGTACACCCCCGCCGCGGCCTGAACGACCTTTGGAGAGAATGCGTCGGCGGATCTTGCGGAGAGTATAACGCCGTCGAACGCAAACGCTGCTGCCGTTCTTATCAAAGTACCGACATTTCCCGGGTCTTGTACATCATCGAGGCAGAGTATTCTTTTGCCTGTATGGGATGGAAGTTGGTCACGGTAGTAATCGGCTGGGATATGGGCAACAGCCACAATGTTCCGCGGACTCTTCGTGGAAGTGATTCGAGTAGACTGTTTCGATGATATGAGCTGCACGGGACATGATCCGGCAGCGGAGGGAATCAGTTGTTCATCGGTCGTAAGAATTTCTTCGACCGCCTCCGAGGCAGCGGCACAAATCTGACTGATTGCCCGACTTCCCTCAACAAGGTATCGTCCGGTTTCTTTTCTTCCCGCGGCGGTCTTTAGAGACACGTACCATTTGGTGGGTCTCAGAACTCAACATCCTCCCGAAAAACATCTATCCACTGGTGCAGAAGCAGAATCCTTTTCAGCGATTCTTCATTATATATAATTCCTGCACTCTTGTGGGTTCCGTGCGTGGATTCAGTCTTGCCCTGCTCCATTAAAATGGCCTTTGCATCCAGAAGACCGTCCAACGAATCCGGATGAATGTCCTTGGCTCCCCCCGAGCGAGCTTGTTGCACGGCAATCTGTTGTAAACCAACTCGATACACCTTTTCCTTAATCTTACGGCCGTTTTCCCGCCCACAATCAACGATGCACCGAGCCAGCTCCACAGATTCCTTCGGAAGGTTCTCGCCCGGCATTCTTCCTCCACGTAATTTGGTTCTCTGGTAATTCATGTACAACTGAAGTGCTTCCGGATCCCGCAAAATGACATATTCCTCGCCTGTTGCGTCTTTCCGAATGAAAATCAGGTTCTTGATAATGAGATGGAGAAGTACATTTTCGGACTCCAACTCACCTATTCCGATAATATCGGCTATGGTTCGTTTCACTATACGGAGCCCAATGCGGAATTCATTGTCGACGATTTGTCCCTGTGTTTCTTTCAGGAGCAGAATGATCCGAATCACGCCACCCACACTCTTTCCGACCAGGTTGTCGACGTTTTTTTTCATGGTATCCCGAAGGCGTTTGACTACTACCTTGACAATGTTTGCCAACCAATTCGGTATCGATGCAAGAGTTTGCTCCAACATCGCTTCATCTACAACCGAAACCACGGTATCTTCGACTACCTGCGCAGTGGCACTTCGGGGTTGTTGATCGAGTAGCGAGAGTTCACCAAGCACACTTCCACCGCCGAGAACGGCCAACTCCACAGCCTTCTCGCCTTCCTGTCGGAGAATTCGGACTTTGCCGTTCTTTATAATGAACATTTCGGAACTGGATTCACCTTCGATGAACATCAGAGAGCCACGTAGAAAAGTTCTCTCGTTTCGGCGCGTTATATTGCGACCGCTTCCAACCTTGTTTTCGCCGGCATTGCGGGAGGTGAGTTTCTTCATTTTGCGTCCGTAGTGAAGCGTGGCAACCACTCTTTGATTTTCTTGATTCTGGCGATCACTTCGGGTTGGAAAATGATTGTTGTATCCCCGGCTTCGGCGGGAAGAAGGTTTATGACCGACCGGCGCCTGAGGTCGAGAATCGATTTCTCAAGCACTTCGGGCTTTTTTCCGGACATCTCCTTCAGAAAAACCGACTTGCATAGATAGACTCCATCTTCGCCGGTACGGCCGAATTTCTGCGCCACATAGGCGATATTGCTTAGAACCCCAATAGAATCCGGTGGGATTTCAGCTTCTCGAAATTTGCGGTGCTCACTCTTGAGATTAAGGTATTCCTGAAAGAGCCGCAGAACCTCCGGATCCCCGATGCACAAATGTTTCTTCCGATCCGTATCCTCCTCAATCTTTATCAGTCCACGCGATTCAAATCCGTTAATGATTCGAATTATCTCTCCTTTCCGGAGTCGACACAAATAGAAAGCCTCGACAACCACGAGATCATAGCTGAGCGCCGTCATTGAGGAGAATTCGTATTTATGTTTCGGGAAAAGAAGCAACATAAGAGAAATCAGGCCACGTTCGCGATCACGCAACGCCGTTTGATCCATTCTCTTGTTGGTATCTCTGAGCCGACTCACCACGATCTTGACGATGCTGGTAAGCCAGACGGGAGCTATGCCGAGAGTCTTTTTGAATACCTTCTCATCGATCACCAGGGCTTTTGCGGCTTCGGTAGCGATTACCGTCGCGGAACGTGGTAAATCGTCGAGCAACGACATCTCACCAATAATGCCGTTCTTCCCTATCTGCGCAAGCTCGATACGCCCTTCCGGAGTGTTCTTATACACTCCGAACGTGCCCGACTGAATAATGAACAACTCTCGTCCCCTGGACCCTTCTTCGAAAAGGACTTCTCCCGGACCAAGCGAACGAAGGTTGAGCTGTACGGGACGTTGACCGGTCTTAAGGGCATTTCTCTGGATTTCAGGCATAAGATCGTTCCGCACGCACAAAAAAAACAAGGGAAGGAAAACAGGTTTCCTTCCCAATAATACATTCTATGCCGCGGATTTGAAAAGCACCGAACCGACCGCATTATCGTTGAACAATGCATTTGCCGGAATCAGTCTTTTAGATGAGAATCTACTTTCTCTCTTTGAGTCGAGCAGATTTACCCGTACGGTCGCGGAGAAAATAGAGTTTTGCCCGGCGGACCCGGCCACGCCGAATCAGCTTAATCTCCGAAATAAGAGGAGAATGGCGAGGAAAAATACGCTCCACATACACGCTACCGGACGCTTTTCTCACGGTGAAAGTCTGGCCCATGCCGCTGCCTTTTTTCTGAATTACCACGCCCTGGAACGCCTGAAGGCGAGTTTTGTCGCCTTCTCGAATTCTGATCGAAACCGAGACGGTATCGCCGGTACCAAACTCGACCTTCTGATCGGTAAGGTGCACTTTCTCAATCTTTTTAATGATTTCACTCACTCTAAACCTCCTCGGTTTGCTTCAGCGGATTATTTCTTGTTTTCTTGTTTTCGTGCTTCATATGCTTCCCATAAATCGGGACGACGTGCCCGTGTTCGAGCTTCTGCCTGTGCTTTCTGCCACTCGACAATTTTTTTGTGATGACCGCTCAGCAGCACCGATGGTACCGACATGCCCTCGAATTCCTCGGGGCGCGTGTACTGTGGCGATGCAAGAAGTCCTTCATAAAAAGAATCTCGCGGCGCGCTGTCTTCGTTTCCCAACACTCCTGGAATCAATCGAGACACCGCCTCTATGAGCACCATCGCCGGAAGCTCACCTCCGGCAAGAACGAAATCTCCTATTGAGATTTCTCGGTCTATATAGCGATCCCGTATCCGTTCGTCTATGCCCTTGTATCGCCCGCACAAGAGAATCAAACACTGCTCCCGGGCGAGTTCTTCAACAACTCCGTGCTCCAGACTTTCGCCCTGGGGAGTAAAAAAGACCACCGTAGGATTCAGATGCTGGTTCCGTTTTCTTGCCGCCCGAATCGCTTCGGCCACCGGCGCCGGTTTCATAAGCATCCCCGGATCTCCGCCGTAGGGATAATCGTCGACAGATTTGTGGCGATCTTTCGCGTATTCACGTATGTTGTCGAGCCGGACCGAAATAAGATTCCGCTCCAATGCTCGCTTCAGTATGCTCTCCCCAAATACACCATCAAACATTGAGGGAAACAGTGTAAGAATATCAAAGAACATATTTGTATACCAGCTATGAATCAGAAGCTTTAGCCCAAGTTCCGCAATCAACTCACGGCATTATGCGTAAGCTGTTGCTCGCTCTCGACTGCGAACCTTGGATTAAGTAATCATGTCCCACAAAGGACAAAACAGGACGAAACGGTCATCTTGTCAGAGCATTTCTTCGAGAAAATCGACCGACACCGAAATAGTTCCCGACTCGCGATCTACACGACAAACAGTTTCTTTTGTCATGGGAACCACAATCGGCTTGCCCTGGGTCCGCTCTATTTCAAGAGCATCGACTGAAGGATAATTATGCACTTCCTTCACGGTCCCGATAAACATTTTGCCGGGCTCCGAAACTACCTGCATACCCTCAAGCTCAAAATGATAAAATTCACTCTCCCCCAAATCCGGCAGAAGTGAATTGTCAATGACTATGTCGGCATCACGAAGCTCTTCCGCCTGCTCCCTTGTCCCAACCCCTTTGAAGCGACAGCGATTTCCCTTGGGATGATCCTCAACCGAGAGCAATATCCGTGCGTTTTTCTTTCCACCGCCCTGATCGATAAGTACGCGGCAAGGAAGCTTCAAAGCCTCGAGTGCTCGGCCGTAAGCGGTTACACCGCACCATCCCTTCAAACCAATCGGTTTTCGAATTCGCCCGATGACCACGGGCTCGGATACCACATGCGATTCCGCCATTATCACCACGCAGAGAGATCCCCGGATGACCACCAAGATCTGCTTTGCAGACGCATTGATACCCGGAAGTGATTATACATTATTCTGATTTTTGCGATTTGGGTTTTGCTTTTCTTTTGCGCTCTTCGCTACGCTCAATTTTGGCTTCTTCGAGACCCAAGCCTTTTTTGATCGCCTCACTCTTCTCTTCGAAACGATCTTGACGAAGCAAATTCTTGACTGTCAAACTAGGTATGGCTCCTTGTTCCAGCCAGTAAGCCATTCGGTCGGTTTTGATATCAAATTCTTTCGGCTCGGCTTCGGGATTGTAGTAACCGAGCGTTTCAAGAAAACGACCGTCTCGGGGCGCACGACCGTCGGCCGCGATTATGCGGTATCTGGCCACTTTTTTTCTTCCACCTCGCGCCAAACGAATTTTTACGGGCAAAGCATACTCCTGGTTTGTGTTATTTGAGCTAATTGCAACTAAATTGTATCTTTATCCGGCCGTCCGAGAACGTCGGTAATTTCCTGAAAAAAATACTGTTATCCGGCGAACATGTTACGCATGGCCGCGTTCTGACCGCGCTTTCCGGCGACTTTGTTCATCCGCTTCATCATTGATTTCATGGAATCAAACTGTTTCAACAGTCGATTCACTTCCTGTACAGTGGTACCACTTCCCGCCGAGATCCGACGTTTCCGGCTGCCGTCGATAAGCTGGGGTTTTTCCCGTTCCTTTAGTGTCATGGAACAGATTATCGCCTCAATCCGGTTTACGGCCTTTTCGTCTATCTCGGCCCCCGTAAGCTGTCCACCAACTCCCGGGATCATTGAGAGAAGATCCTGAAGAGGGCCCATTTTGCGGATCTGGCGAAGCTGATCGAGAAAATCCTGAAGTGAAAGCGAATTCTTGCGAATTTTACGCCCAAGCTTGCGCGCCTTTTCCTCATCGACATTTTCCTGAGCTTTCTCTACCAGAGAGACGATATCCCCCATGCCCAGAATCCGTGAAGCCGTCCTGTCGGGATGAAACGCTTCAAAACCGTCCGGACGTTCGCCAATACCGACATAACGAACCGGAACGCCGGTAACCCTGAGAATGGAAAGGGCAGCACCACCGCGAGCATCCCCGTCCATCTTTGTCAAAACCACTCCGGTAAAGTTGATTTCCTCATGAAATCGAGCGGCAACATTTACCGCGTCCTGACCGGTCATGGCATCAGCCACAAAGTAGATCTCATCGGGCTTGGTGGTTCCGACCACACTTTTCAGCTCAGCCATCATCTCTTCATCGATATGGAGTCGGCCGGCCGTATCTATAATAGCAAGCGATTTGTCTTCATGCCGCGCCCAGGCTAATCCGTCGCCTGCGATCGACACCGCATCCTTCTCCCGATCCGAGTATACAGGTATATCGAGCGACTTTCCCAATGATTCAAGCTGGTCGATAGCGGCAGCACGGTGTGTGTCACAGGCAATCAGAACGGGACGGTGCCCCTGCTTTCGAAAATGCAATCCAAGTTTTGCCGCCGTAGTTGTTTTACCCGACCCCTGAAGTCCCGATAGCACGACAACATTCAGCCTGTTGGTGTGAAATTTGGCGGGCTTACTCTCACCCCCCATCAGATTAGCCAGCTCCTCGGACACCACCTTTATGAACATCTGCCCGGGAGTGATACTGCTGAGAACATCGGTTCCCAAAGCCTTTTCCTTCACCTGAGCGGTGAATTCCTTAACCACCTTGTAGTTAACATCGGCCTCGAGCAATGCACGTTTCACGTCGCGCATCGCCTCCGAAATGTTCTCTTCGGAGAGCTTGCCTCTACCCTTGATTTTCTTGAAGACGCCCTCTAGGCGTCCGGAAAGCTCTTCAAACATATATATTTGCTCGTTTGCAGCGGTCTTTCGCAGACGGACCGACCGGATCTCTTAACCCAGGTTTCGCAATCAACTCACGGCATTCTGCGTAAGCTGTTGCATAATGCTCGTTCTCGACTGCGAAACGTGGGTTAAACGAATCGAAAACACCACAGGAAATTTATTGAAAATATATTCTTAGAGGGCCACAATTCAAGTACAGACCCAAGTATTTGCCAAAAAACTGCTTGAGTATACCCCAAGTGGACAATTATTACGCTTTCTGCCCGGGTTCTCCCGCCAACACGCCCAAGTTTCGCAACCAACTCACGGCATGGGCGTAGAAATCGGATCGTCACGACAAAAAACAATGCATACCGCCCGCCATCGCCTGCGAACCCCGGGTGCAAGCCAAATTTCCGGTCGGTTCCCAACGGAATACGGCCGTTACTCATATTCATATTGTAAGAGTCGGATACTATCCCTGTTTCGGCGGCGTATTTTATTCCCGTAGCGCGAATTTCTGTGGAAACCCCGACGATGGGTCAAGCCCCGAAGAAAATTCATTGATGCGAAAGGATGTTTGGTGTTACTCAATCACGAAGTTTATATGAACCTCGCCTATCAGGAAGCTCTGAAGGCATACGATGAGAAAGAAATACCGGTCGGAGCCGTTATCGTCCACGAGGGCAGGATTATCGGACGTGGATATAACCGCACGGAAAGCCTCCGCGATGCAACGGCACATGCGGAAATAATCGCTATGAGCGCAGCTTCTTCATCACTTGCGTCCTGGCGACTTACCGGCTGTACTCTGTACGTAACTCTTGAGCCGTGTCTGATGTGCCTGGGAGCCATTCTTCAGAGCAGAACCGACATGATTGTGTACGGCACAACCGATCCTCGTCTCGGGGCAGTCGACACCAACGACAATCGAGGAACGGTACTGAATTCCTATAGGCGGTTTCCCACCGTTGTTTCGGGAATACTCGAATCGGAATGCAGAGCGGTCCTTAAATCCTTTTTCCAGGAACTCCGAAAAAAAACTAAAGTTCAAGGGCCTCCCTCCGATACATGAAGTAGGAGATGGTGCAGACCTCAGGGACGAGGGAGGAGAAACGGCACATTTCGCGGAAGGCGGCAACTTTCCGTGGGAACAGAAAAAAGGCCTCCCTGTCCAAAAATCGGAACGAAAGGAGGAATTCCGAAACGTCTTTCAACATCGGCCTTTCAGGAGAATCAACAAGGATTGTTGATTAGGAGACCAAACAGTATACAGGGAGGTTACAAATGCGTATCAACCACAACATTCCCGCAATGGTGACGCAGGGCGCACTGTACAAGACCAACAAAGATCTTTCCGCTTCGATCGAGAAACTTTCAACCGGTCTGAGGATCAACCGAGCCAGCGACGATGCCGCCGGATTGGCTATCTCCGAACGGCTTCGCACCCAGGTTCGCGGTGCCGCGCAAGCCCAACGAAATGCCATGGACGGAGTGGCGGTAGTGAATATTGCCGAAGGCGCCGCCGGTGAGATCTCGGATATCCTGCAGCGTATGCGGGAACTCGCGATCCAATCCTCAAACGACACTCTAACCGACAATGAAAGAGACTACACCGACCAGGAATTTCAAGCACTCACCTCCGAAATCGATCGAATTGCCCGCGTGACCAACTACAACGGCATGAAGCTGCTCTCCGACTCCACAGTCGGTGGACGATTCGGTGCGGGTACGGTGGGATCCGCTCTTTGGCTTGATGCGAATTCCACGGTCGGCGTCGACAGTATCACCATTACTATTGATACCCTCAGCACCTCTACGACAAACGGGATCAAGGTCGCGGACCTGGATCTACAGACTCAGTCGAATTCGGCGCTCGCAATAGCGACCCTCGATACGGCCATCAACAGCGTAAACAGCATGCGAGCGAACATGGGTGCGTTCGTGAATAGACTCGAACATGCAGTGAATAACCTGATTGTTGCCGAGACTAATCAGGCCGCGGCCGAATCCCAGATCAGAGACGCGGATTTCGCCAACGAAACGAGTCGAATGGTGAAAAACCAGATACTCTCACAATCCGCGACCGCCATGCTTTCACAGGCCAACATGGCGCCGTCGAGCGTTATGTCACTTATCGGATAGTGTGAGTCCTTTCACCACAATCCCAAAGACTGCCGGTTTCCCCATGGAAGACCGGCAGTCTTCTGTCTGAATCAGAGTTCGCACTGAAAAACCTCGTGGCACTGGACAACGATTTGCGTCAAAAACATAGCACTGCCATGCACCGATCCCATCCACACAGGATCGAGTGAGTTGAGCGGAGTGCATATGCCGATCACACGATAACCCGCTGTCCGAAAATGCAATCCACAAGCTGACTACGTCCATTTCTTGATTTTACTCCCTGAATCCATGCATTTTATCCTCAGGCCGGCGCTGCGCGGCAGACCCAAAGCACTTTCGCTGTCGAGACAGGAGCAATCCTTGCCTGGTTCAGAATACAAACGGAGCTTATTCATCCGGCTCGCCACGAAATTAAAAGTCCTGTCAGGGATGGGAATACACTTTTTATGAGAATAGGTTTCGATGCCAAACGTGCATTTCTCAACTCGAGTGGGTTGGGTAATTACAGTCGCGATACAATTCGGATTTTATCCCGCTTTTATCCCGGGAATAACTACCTGCTCTATTCACCTTCTGTATCCGGCCGGTTCAGTCGTGAGCATTTTCCCAATGCTGATGTAATTACTCCTCGGACTCTTATTCATAAATTGCTTCCCCATTATTGGCGCAGTAAAGGCGTAATCAGGGATATCAAAAAAAGCGGTATCCATGTTTTCCATGGTTTGAGTAATGAATTGCCCTTTGGCATCGATAAATCAGGGGTAAGGTCGGTTGTTACCATACATGATCTGATTTTCCTGAGACATCCGGAGTTTTACAGGCCCATTGATCGGAGAATCTACGACAGAAAATTCAGGTATAGCACAAGTGCCGCCGATAGAGTCATTTCCGTGAGTGAGCAAACCAAAAGAGATATCGTTGATTTCTATGGTGTTTCTGCCGAGAAAATTCAGGTAATATACCAGGGATGCAGTCCCCTTTTTTACAATCATTCATCAGAAGAACATCAAAGAAGAATAACTGGAAAGTATAACCTTCCTGATGATTTTATACTTTCGGTTGGGACCATCGAGGAACGCAAAAACCAGCTTTCAATCTTACGAGCAATACATGAGCACGATATTGGTATCTCACTCGTTCTGGTAGGAAATCATCCTTCACCTTACAGCGAAAAAATAATGGAATATATCAGAAAAAATAATGTAAATAAGGTGTATTTTTTGAAGAATATTCCACTGGAAGATTTGACCGTGATTTACCAGTTATCCAAAGTGTTTGTATACCCGTCTCTTTTCGAGGGCTTTGGTATTCCCATTATTGAAGCACTGGCGTCGGGAATACCAGTTATTACTTCAAAGGGCGGATGCTTTTCAGAAGCCGGAGGTGACGCCGCCCGGTACGTGGATCCACTGAATACCGAAGAATTAGCTGATTCCCTGAAAGACATCCTCAACGATCCCGGAAAACGAAAAAAAATGATTGCTGCCGGTATCGAACATGCCGCAAGGTTCTCGGATAAAAACATTGCTGATAGTCTCTTTTATTTGTATAGGGAAATATATGGGGTATAGCACGTAATACCGGAAGTCCATCTTCGGAAAACCGCACAACCCGACGAAATACGAATCAGATGGGAGTTTTCACCGTGAGAATCTGGAACAACGAGAGCGCACAGCAATGCATCGAGGGATTTCACTCCATCACCCCGGCGCAACAGAAACTGCTTATCGAGCAATTGAACGAAATATCCCCCCCCGAGGAATACGAACGTCAATTGCAGCGAAAGCAAAGAGCACTTGGTAACGCGAACGCTTCCCGGGATGTCCTTTGCGGTACGCAACAGCATTTCCCAAATGTTATTGACTGGAGTCAAACGAAGGGCAATATCGAAGATCTTCGTGGATGCGCGATCGTTTTGACGGCAGGTGGTGAAGGCGAGCGGCTTCGATTAAGCTTGCTGAAATCCGGTATTGATTCCCAAAAACTGACGAATTTTACCAAAGCAACCTATGAATTGCCGAAGTTTCCGGGAAATGTCGGAACTCTGGACATAAATTTGGCCCTGCTTCGGTTTCTCGGAAAGGAATCAGGTATCGAGATTCCGGTCATAGTCACAACCGGACCGGTGGGATCTACAACCGCTCGGGTAATTCCGGAGCGACTACATCACCGGAAGAATTTCGGACTAAAAAACTTGTACGTGGTCTCCCAGGATGCAAGACTGCACCTGACCGAGAACGACAAAATCGCATTTGTCCTCAAAAACGGTATGCCGATCCCCGTCACGAACCCCGACGAAACAGGCGGACCCTTGATGAAACTCAAACAAAAAGGCATTGATGGGAAGCCCGGCATTCTCGATCACCTGGAAGAACTGAACTGCTCACGAATACTCCTTTTGCAGGGTACCGCAATATATGATCCCCAATTGATCACCAGGATGGCATCCGTGGCAGTGAGCCATGATATCCTCGGCGTCGGTTTTGAACGAAGCGAATTTCCTCCCGACGACCCGTTCGGCACAATGGTGCTGATTGAGAAAAATGGTAAGCGACGACTCCACATACTTGAGCAGGGCGTTCGTAACGACGAAACAAGAGGACTGAGGGACCAAAGAGGTCAATTCGCTCCGGCAAACACCGGGTTCTATGCTTTCGACCTCTCCTTGCTCAAGAATGAAGACCTCCCCGACTATGCCACGCCCCCCAAAGAGATCACACCCGATCTGCCCCGGGCTCCGAAAATCGGATTCGCCGCTACCGACCTGGTCCCAAAAGCCCACAATCCCGCAATACTTACAATACCTCAGGGCACTTATGCGGTACTCAAGAAAGCTGGGGACTTAGCTTGTATCTCGGAATTAGCGCGAAAACTAAGTCTGGACAAGATAACGAGAGAAGTATTGGATCACCAGGTGAACGGAGTAAGTTGATTCCGGCGATCTCATACCGGAAGGTCACTATTCAGAGAACAGAAAAAACTGTCTTTCTGGTCTTCCTGTCGCTAAATTTGCTCCAGGCATGGACCAGGTCTATTTTAAGGAGTCGTAACGGAATAAAGTCTCCAGAAATCGCGAAGATATCATGGCGGCTTTCGAGGCGCTTGTGCAGGGGCATATTAGATACTGCAACTGACAAATCCACGTTCTTTAGCCCACGTTTCGCAGCCGAGAGACGCCGTACCGCGCTGCACTGAGCGGTGTCGAAGTGAGCGGTGTCGAGGCGATGCCCCGAGCGAAGTCGAGGGGCGATGCCCCGAGCGAAGTCGAGGGGTAGAGCAGTATGCGTAAGATGTTGTGCG
>CAYFVL010000182.1:0-12198 GCA_964346405.1 uncultured Fibrobacterota bacterium | reverse complement strand
CCCCTCGGCTCCGCTCGGGGCATCGCCCCTCGGCATTTCGGCTCCGCTCACTTCGGCTCCGCTCGGGATATCGCCCTCGACATTTCGTCCAGCAGAGCGGGATCCACACATCGCTCCGCTCACTTCGACACCGCTCAGTGCAGCGCGGTACGGCGTCTCTCGACTGCGAAACCTGGGACCCCGCATAATTCACCCCCCCAAAAGCGTCTTGGCACAAGGATTGCCTATTATGTATAGGTAGTGACTGCATGATACGTATTGGGTGTGCGGAATACGGGTCCGCGGTCGTTTCCCTATTCGCCGCAGCGATATGTTTTCACTGCAGGAGGTAGTAATGGAAACAGAGAAAAATGAGGTAATCAGGATACTTCATAATGAACACGATATGATTCTTCGAATGGTGCGACTTGTGGAAAAAGCGCTCTTGAACGTTCGAGAGCAGGCAAATATGGATATGGCTTTCTTTCATGATGCGGTTGAATTCTTCAGAGTTTTCACTAATACTGCACATCACGAAAAGGAAAAAAAGTTCATATTCAATCGACTCGAAGACAAGTCCTTGACCCCACAACATCGCTGTTTGGTACAGAATCTGTTATCGGAGCATGAAGAACGTAGAAGAATTCTGGAAGAGGCCGGTGCGGCGGCGACAAGAAACGTCGTATCATCGGGCGAATCCGAT
Organism: uncultured Fibrobacterota bacterium; assembly: GCA_964346405.1. Classification (GTDB taxonomy): domain Bacteria; phylum Fibrobacterota; class Chitinivibrionia; order Chitinivibrionales; family CAYFVL01; genus CAYFVL01. Next base: position 11,516 of record CAYFVL010000182.1, on the reverse strand, counting down.
TTTGTGGGCGCGATGATGTTTCATCTGACTGCATTGACCACTCTCTATCCAGAGCACATCGAGAAGGAAAAACACATTCTCATCCCCATACTGGAGATCTACTTTTCAGACGCCGAATGGAAGGAGATAAGCGAGTCTTTCCATGCGGCGAGAGGGGCCGGAGAACCTGATCGTTACTGCTCAATGATAAGTCGATGGGAACGCGCCTTCATGATAGAAAACGAACGGAAACCAGGAGTCGATGCGACTCAGAGATAAGGATGGCGCATCATGAAAACATTGGAAGATCTACATTTTGATACAAGGCCAACCCTTCTTGCCGCATGGCCGGGCCTGGGCAATGCCGGAGTTTTGGCTATGGACTACATCCGGCGTGAAACCGATGCTCAAATGTTCGCGGCAATCGATATGAGTGCGATTGTCACACCGGAATCTATCATTGTGCACGACGGTATCGTCAAGATACCGGATCTGCCCGACAGTACCTTTCATTACCGAAAGAATCCGGATATGATTTTTTTCGAGAGCAATGCTCAACCGGAAGGCAAAGGAGGCATAGCGGTAATAGAAGCTGTATTGAATGTGGCACGGAAATTTTCCGTGTCCAGGATATTCACGGCCGGTGCATTTGCAGTACCGATGAGCCACAATTCTCCATCCAGGGTTCTAGGCGCGAGCAATACAACAACTTTGCTGGGCCAGCTTGAACGGGAAGGCGTTGAGCCGCTGCACAAGGGGAAAATCGTCGGCCTGAATGGTGTATTGCTTGGAATAGCCGGGACGCAGCGGATTGATGCGGCGTGTTTTCTCGCAACCATACCGGCATACTGCGGCGGGCTGCCCTATCCCAAAGCGGCTCTCGGAATAGTCAATGCTCTGAAATCAATTCTTCATCTTAACGTGGACACATCGAGTCTCCAGGAAGCCGTCTCGGTGGCGGATCGAGATCTCGAGAATGTCGAAGAACGAATTCGAGAGTATATCCCGGAGGTAGTCAATTCACCCGAAGAGGGTACGGATACACTGGAAGCAAACCCGGAAGATATCACAGAGCCCTCGGAGGAAGAATCGACCATTTACGACGAAGCGAGGATCGAGAGTCTTTTTCAAAAGGCAGCACGAAACAGGTCCTATGCCGGCGAGCTGAAGAATGAACTCGACAAGTGGGGCGTTTTCGACAAATTTGAAGATCGGTTCCTTGATCTGTTCGAGAACAAGAACCACCATACCGATTTGCCGTGATTTATCGCCCCTTTGGAGGGTCGGAAACTATCTTGAAAAATAAAACGGCAGTAGTGAGCGGTTTCCAATGCTCTCTACTGCCGAAACTTTTGTTATCCCGGTATTCGCCTCTTTCGCACCCTGTCGGTGTGAAAAAAGGCGTCGGAGTCCCGGTCTATTGTCACCAGACGATTCTCACAGGGTGAATCTTCTCTGTTCCAGCGGTTCGGAATTGTGCAAGATATATCCCGGGAACCAGTGAGAGCGACAGTCCAGTATACCTTCTCTCTTCCGAAGGCGCCAACTCTATTCTTTTCACAATTCTGCCGGACATGGACATGAAGGTCAGAGTTCCATCAGTATCGAAAGGATTGCGAATAATCACATGTCTATCGATGGATGTGACAACCGGATCAATACCTTTTTTAGCCGTCTCAACAGGAGACTCTACTCGCACTTGGCCAGGCATCGGCTTGTGATACTCCACTCCACTCAAATTCTCCGGATCTACATCGAGACTGGGCCAGACCAACTCTCCATTGGCTTCACGTTCCGTGTATTTACTTGTCACGAATTCATTAGACATAAGATCGAGCCACATGGCAACCCGATGGAACTCCTCCCGGGAAATCCGATCCTGGTGGCTTTCCAGCAGTTTCTTCCCCATTTTCGAATAGGCGGCTCCATAATAACCGGGGATTGTTCGAGACCCACCGATATACCTCCGGTTAATATGTCCGTTCCCTCCACCGTCATAGTAATGCGCGTAAGACTGCAGGGCCGGATAACTGAAATCCTGAATGCCTTTGCTTTTCTCCTGATGGCAGGGAAGGCATTTTTCCGTAAAGACATCTTTAACCAACCGATGATAGCTCGCCGGTTCAATGGACCCGAGTTCGGGTTCGAGTGTTGCCGGGGCGTGTTGATAGGCCATTGGATTGGGAGGCGGAGGAATCGATTTCCATTTATCCTCATGACATCCGGCGCAAGATAAATGCTCGCTGGGATGAACACACGTGACCGACCTCATCGAATGTACCGCCATGTAGTTACTATCGAGGGCCTGGAAGTAAATTGCCTTTCCCACGGGCGCTTCGCAATACACACTGCCGTCTTCATGAACAGGCACCACGCCCAAAGGAATTCTTCCGATTCCCTGATTTGCGTACCCCATCTTAGGCTGATTGTGCCTCGGCGTTGCTTTCGGGATCAACTGCACAATACGCATGTATTTGATTTCAGCTCCTTCCGGCCAAGGCATATCCGCATTGTAGATATCCGTAACTGAAATTGTCGCCCGCGGAACATCATCGCGATCCCTTTCGCCCTGGTATGTCTTTACCGGGGTGTAATTGGGTTTGTCTCGCTTACGCAATGGAATAGGATCAAGTAAATAGAATCTGTCGGGACGGTTTGCGTTTTCAATGCTACCGTATGTTGCTGTCAGTGCCTCTTCTTTGGTGCAAAGCAGCTCTTTATTACCGAAGCCGTCCAGATAGTAGATATCCTGCAAAAAATTGCACAAATATACCTGCTCACTAAGCGGCCAGGCGGTACCGTAAGGTCCATGGTCGCCTTTTCCGCCTTCGGATTCCGGAAATATCGCATCCGGCGTGAGTCGTTTTATCTGAGACATCACATTGTCGTCTTCCACGGCGATATCGATTAAAACCAGTGATCCGTGTGCATAGCCATGATGAGGAGTCGCGGTTGCCACATACTTGGTGGCCGCCCCCGGGATCGCACGAATATTCATCTCCATCCAGGGACGTTTCTTTCTGCCGTCACCGACCGGGTTTTCGTACCACGTCACTTCGGGTACCGGTGATATTGGGTGCGGATAGTTTCCATGCGGAGCACGCGGATCTCTTCCGTCCAAATAGCAAAGCCACAGGTGATGGGCAATGTCCGAATCTCTGTCGACATAATCCCAGCGCGTATACACTATCTGACCGTTATTATCCACACTGGGGTGCCATTCATTTGTTTCATGGAAATCCAGACAAATGATATCACTCCCGTCTTCTTTCAGGGAATGCAGAGTGAAGGTGGGCACCGGGCGACCGTGACATCGACCAAATCCTCCTCGCCTCTCGGAAATGAAAGCTATTCGTCCGTTCGGCAACCAGCACGGGTCAAAATCGTTCCAGCTTCCCGTAGTCAACTGTCGCAACGATGTTCCGTCGGCATTCACCGAAAAGAGTTTATACGTGTTTGACTCCAACCACGCCCCGTTGTTTTTTCCGGCATTGTCTACCCAGGCAAACGCGATCCGATTCCCGTCATAATCGAGATCGGGAGAAAGAAAAGCACCCTCTCCATTGATTGTGGAGCCCGCATGGGTGCCGTTTTCCACTGTCGCCCCTTCCAGAATATCCTCAACCGCAGGAGTTTCGGAAAACGGGTTTTTCATTCTATAGATTGAGCCTCCCGCTTTTGTGTTGAATCCGAAATACTGATCGCACATATGCCGTTCGCCGTTGTAGGCATGGGCGACAAACAATAATTCATTGAAGTCCAGAAGCGGGTTGGCAAAAGCGATTTCTCTTCTGAGAGCGCAGGCGGACAGGAAAGTCTCTTTCTCCTCTGAGTCGGTATTCCAGGTCTTTGACTCAAGATTCCGCAGGCGCGTCTCGAAATCGTCAAACGGATTGCCCGTGGTCGACTTCAAGTGATCGAGCAGAGCCCTGGTACGACGAATAACGATATCGGCAGGCGCGGAATCCTCCGCCTGGATCAAAGCCGCTTTGTGGTAGGCCTGATCTTTCTGCACGTCTTTGAATTTCCCGCCCCGTTCTTCGCAATCGGTCATTCCCCTCCACAGGTAACTGTCGGGGTGACGAAGGTGAACCTGCAGCTTCTCGTAGTGCATTTCCCAGGCATCCTTCACTTCCTTGCGCACCGCACCGGAGGTTGTTGTAACAAATGTGATGGAATTCATCAACACTATAACCAGAAAAATCGTTTTTTTCTTTGTGTTACCTGCCATACATCCTCCAGTTTCCGATCTATTGTTCATATACTCCCCGAATACCACTCATTCAGATAATAGCCGGAAGTGACCAAGTGTATTCGGGCGTTATTGTCGCCGCTTTCACTTCCCACTGAATTTAGGGACCGAGTCCGCGGACAGGGCAACTAATACGTTACTGCACTATCTATACATAACCGGGCGGGAAACACCGGAAAAGAACAGGTGCGTAAAATTGAGTTTCGTATAGATAATCAGAAAACCAATTTTATCCTCAGATGGCGCCACTACGACGTAAATTATCCACTTTCCTGAAAATGCAAAACCCACTGGAAGCGATTATGATTAAAGAATTCCTTGAAGAACAACAGAGTGCCCGTGTCCGGAACCTATTGGCCTCCATGAGTCTTGGAGAAAAACTTGGCCAGTTGCTTATTTCCCGTTCCGGCATGAAAGGCATCGAAGATTCCCTTGCGCGCGGAATTGTCGGGGGCATTTATGCGAACAATAAAACATCCGCCGCTCGTATTGCTGAGTTAAAACAGTGTTCGCGCTTTCCGATTCTGGTAGCCCAGGATCTTGAGGTCGGCTATACCTGGAACAGCATCCAATGGCCCGCCGCTCTGGCTGTTGGAGCCGTAAACGATCCTGAAAAAGCATATCGGTGGGCATTATACCAGGCTCTTGAGGCTCGGAGACTTGGGGTGAATGCAGTATTCGGTCCGGTCTTCGATATCGCACTGAATCCATCGGGAAGTATGTGTGGAACACGGGCTTTGTCCTCCGATCCCCGTCGAGTTGCCGAACTGGGGACACAGGTCGTGAAGGGATACCGGGATGCTGGGCTTCTTGCATTCGCGAAACACTTTCCCGGTTTTGGCCGCGGCACTCAGGATGCGCATATCGAACTGTCGGTAATCGATACCGATCCAGAGACCTACCGATCATCCGAATTGATTCCCTATGCGCATGCAATTCGTGATGCCGACCTCATGGGCATAATGACTGGACACATACTGGTGAAACCGGTCGATCCCGAAATACCCTTCCCCATGTCACCTTCTGTGCCGACAGAGCTTGAAAACATCGGGTTCAACGGTCTTGTCATCACCGATTCTCTGGCAATGAAAGGTATTCTTTCTCACTATACGGCGCAAGAGCTTTACCCCGGGGTTCTGGCCAACGGCCATGATCTCATACTGGGCGACTACACGACGCCTGATTCCGTCGGTTTCGAATACCTTCTAAGAGCCTGCAAAGAAAGACGTTTGAGACCGGAAGTGGTTGAAGAAAAGGTACGGCGCGTTCTAGCAATGAAGTTTGTCTTGAACGGTTTACGGGCGCCCGAAGTGGAAACAAGCGATGCTGAAGCGCTTTTTTCCGAGCTGTCACACGACTCGATCGCCTATATGCGTCCAGATGGGGCGCCATTCACTCCCCTCTCGAAATCCGACCGATTGCTTGTGGTTATTGCATCCGAACAGGCTCATGAAGTCAAAGGCGAGGTAGCCGCACTGGAGACTGGTCGAGATACTTTGGAGGAACGACTAAAAGAGACTTTCCCCCAGGCCGACATCCGAATAATAAACCCATGCCCGAGCGGGCGTGAAGTCAGGCAGACCGTGTGTGCCGGAATCGACTACGAAAAAATTCTGTTCATAGCCCATGCTCCCTGGGGAGCATACAAAGGCACCGCACTGTATCACGAGCCACTTCGGGCGATCGCGGGGGGGCTTGCTGAAAAAATCCATACCTTTGTGGTCTGGGGAAACCCCTTTGCCGTGAAAGATCTGCCGAAAGTACAGCAGTTGCTGTTCTGTTATGAATTCGGCCCGTGGGCCGATGCAATGGAAGCAGCACTGACGGGGAGAATTCAACCACACACGAGGTTACCGATTTCAATTCCCGGAGTGACCGAATGAGGCCCTCCCGAGAGGGTTGATGGTAGATTGTTGAGCGGGCGGCCGCTGGAACTGCCCAGAGAGTAAACTGATCCGCTTCGGATTGTGTCGGTTCCGACGACCGGATCAGGTTTCTACAGTTCTTGTATTTCGACAGCTCTGCAGAAAAGAGTCCAGAGATAACTCCCTGGGGGATCGAACACCGAGAGACCCTCTATTGACAACCGTCGGTTCGAAGGAAATCACGCCTTTCCGGTCGGTAGACACCGGCACCTGTCGAAGAAAAATCTGCGCCGTGAAGTAGCCCAGTTTCCCACCGCCAAAATCCACGGTGGATACCGGTACGTGTCGTCGGTCGTAGTAGTTGTCGAAAGAAAGGAGGCTTATCTCCCCCGGGACGGTGATACCACATTTCAGAAACAGTCGCAGGTGACCTCCCGCGGAATAGTCGTTCGGTATGAGAACAGCCGAAACAGAGCTTTTCGTAAGCACCGAGGCTACAGATAATGCAGCTCCCGACAATTCCCAGCGCAACGCTTCCCGCCTCTGCTCACCCATACCTACCACGCGCACGGCCTGGGCGATCTCGGGAGATACGCGATCCCCGTGCAGAATTTTCTTGACTGAATCATAGGTACGTGGTTCGTCCAGCATCATCGAGTCGTCCGAAGAGATGATTTTGATTTCGGGGCTCAATTTCTTGGCGGCCTCAACTGCCAATCGAAACCTTTGCTCATACCATCCCAGATCCGTCTTCTTGTAGTTAGGGAACCCTATGGTACGGTGCCCCAGCGAATACAGTGTTTTCACGGCTTTTCGCACTGCAAGATCTTCTCGGAATCGGGCCACATAAAAGTTCCTGGTCTGTTGCTTATCGGTGAACAGCTCCCGCGCGGGACCGGTAGACTGCATGTCGAACCACACCACCGGCAAATCCGGCACGAAAGACAATCGAAGCCAATCTTCGAATCGGGAGTCCTCTCTTCGCTGCATGAGCAACAATGCTCCCAGAAACCGGGTTTGATCCGATATGATAAAATCCCTGTAGTTCATGCGACCGTGAGGACCTCCCCGAACAGTCCCGAAAGGAAGCTCCGGATCGCTGCTGACCAACTGTGTCATTACCCCGTTTCCATCAAGCTCGGAGAACAAGGCCGACATGAACGAATAGGTACGAGGTGATGAGAAAAAATGAAGATACCGATCAAAAGGTCCCTTCGCAAGAACCGGAACAACCGAAGGTCGAACGGGTGCTCTGTGAATTGACGCTCCCCGGACAGTGTCGGAATTACCTGAATACCATCGGTTGCGCTCTTTGTGGCATACTCCAAGCGATTCGAGATGTTTCAGAGCATCGAGAATTGTGCTGCATGACGCCCCAAGTTCATCGGACAGAGTGCGGTATTTGGGAAGAGCTATCCGTGCCCGGTACGTTCCATCCTCGATTCGCCGACGCAGTTCCCGTGCCACTTTGGAGACAGCCGGTTTGGGACCGCTTTCCTGTTCAGGGTATGCAGTGGATGTAACCGCACGCCCCCGACTCATTTCCAAAACCCCTTCGTTTCGAAGCTGATCCACCGCGCGCCACATTGTTACGTATGAAACGCTGTAGTATTCGGCAAGTGAGTGTACCGTCTTCTTTCCTTCCGCAAAGTGAAGACTGATATCTTTTCGGAGGCGATCCGTTGTACGACGGACGTACGGAGTTACCTTTGTCTCTTTTTTCATGCCCCTCTTCCTGGTGTCTACCATCGACTGAAGAAATCGAACACTTGATAAGTACCTGTCGGTGAATTCAACCCATCGAAGAAATCATCCTTCGACACCGCTGTGCAACGCAGGACAAACGGTTTCAAGCCAATTCCAGCATCCCTATTCATCCTGATCCCGCCGGGCGGGAGAACGATGCCTTCTGAATAAATATACATAACACAATAACACGACATCCGTGATTCATCCACACAAACTGCATACATTAACCCTGCTAGTGTGGTGTCCGACAATTGGCGTGAATTCTCCGCTCATCGTCCGTTTTCGAGGTTTTCGGACAAGCACTAACTAACCAAAGTGTGCATAACGGATCCAAAACGTAACCGAATGGAAATAGAAATGCCTAAGTATCGAAAACAACTGTTACTTCCGATTTTCCTTTTTTCCGCTGTCAGTATACAAGGTGCACTGAATCCCGGAAACGCCGTCTGGGAAGTCAAAATGGAAAATGCCGCCGAAAACAACCATGAATTGCAGGTCTGGATAGAAATGCGAAATGGAATCCCCTCGGAAGGCTATGCAACCGCATTATCAACTTCTGAAATGGTCGGTACGATCGACGTTTCGGGGTTAATATATGAAAACAGTACACTTAGAGGTACGCTGGGTTTGACCTATGTCCGGGATATGTCGTACAAGAGGATAAGAACCTACACCGGCAACTACAATGTAGAATTTACCGCCAACGGAACATCCGTCACGGGTTCTCATACGGGAGTTTTCGAAGAAAACTCGACATCGGGTGCCGTTCGTGGACGAATAGAAGAGAGGTCCTCAATTCCTTCGTCCCTCCATTGTGATCTCTGGCTTGATGCGCCATTTCTGTATGACGGTCACAGGCAGATGCGTCCCTTGTTTCAATTGATCACGAAAGATGGAAACTTACGCGCCTGCTCATTTCAGGAAGGCGAGCTATGTCAGTCCACAAGTGCGGTTCCGATTCAGTTCCGGCTTGCTTCCGGCGGACTTGGAACGGTGAGAGGAGAGGAGTATGTGGTCGGCGATGTCGCGTTTTCAACGACCGACACGACCGTACATGTGGAATTCAGTACGGAAGCTACCCACGAAGACGTCACTCGCGCTTACAAGTACCAAATCAATGGTAAAGTGGTGGGTAACAGCATTATCGGAGAGACTCTGGTCAAAAGCGGCGATGAACAGTGGAACGGGCGCGCATTCGGCAAATTCGCCGCGGCTCAGCCCATGCCGGATCCCGTGAATGGCATGTACACACTTTCTCTTGCGGACGTATTCAAACCCTATGCAAACGTAAAAAAACACGTGACCGTATGCGCGGATCGCACCTCGAACGGGTTCATGTCGGGAATCGCTCTGGCCCCCGCGGTAAACCGGATTGTCCACACGGTCGACGTATCGGGTCTATCCGTACAGGATTCATTGATAAGTGGAACTATTTCTCTGAATCTCCAGAATGATCCAGGCACCGGTTCGACGGAGGATTGGGGTTGTAACTTTTCCGTAAGTGGAAGAATTGATGAGCTTGGGTTCATTATCGGCACGTACACGGGAACCGTTAACAACAAGTCGACCGAGGGAACAGTATGGGGACAGATCCTGCCACGTGTCGGCAGGACGTACGCCGAACGCATTACTCGGGCACGAGCACTTTTGTCGGGAACCCCTGAAATCGACACGGAATTGGCAGAACGTGCCGCTCATGAATACGCGCATCCCATACGTCCGGGGGAACCCGGTGTCCGTCCCTTCTGGACAAGCTCATGCAGGCAACATACCTTCGCCGGGAGAGGTACCAATAGCGATTCTCTACGGATACCCTACGAGACTACCCCTCCGAATTCGTTTATGTACGCACCCTCACTGGAGTTTGTTTCGTCTGCCGACGCCACGCGATACGAGTACAGACTTACCCCCTCGGGAGAAGCCTCAATCACCTTCAGTGATACAAAATCAAATATTTCATTGGAGGAACACTGGGATAAGTTATCGCCTGGTTCGGATGTCCACCGACTTGAAGTTATTCCTTACACCGAGGATGGATCTCCTGTCAATGGTGAGAACCAGTCTCGTGAGTTCCATCGCAAGTCCCCTTTCCAGGGACCATACCTCCCAAACACGAACGATTACCGCGGACGTCTCCTCGATTACCTTCGTTGGCTCAAAAACCAGGCACAGTGGTCGAACTGGCACAATGAATTCGTTTCGATCAATATCGATTACTCATCCTGGACGGGCAGTAATCGGGATCGCAGTGCGCAGGCGTGTCCGGCGGTCGTATTCTCCATGTTGCGTCTGTCCGATCTGACCGACAATACGGAGGAGGCACTGTTTGCGCGGCAAATTAGTGAGATGGCAGGCTATACTCTGCTCAGGACATCAGATAACGATCTCGATTTCGGAGGCACCATACTCGACCGCTGGACATTCAACCAATTCCACGCGGGGCTTGCCTATCTCGAATTGTACGAAACAACCGGAAACCCGATCTGGCGAGACAAGGCCCTCGGGGTGGCTCGGGGATTGAAACAGGTGCAACGCCCCAACGGCACTTGGTCGTTTACCAATCTGGAAGGTGAAATGAGCGAAGGCACTCATAGTCACGGCGGTGAACAGATTGATGAATTCGATCCCTCGGCGGTGCTGTACTTCTTTGGAAAGCTCCGACTGCAACTGAATACAAGTGAGTTCATGTCGGTTGAGAAGAAGGCATGGGAATGGCTTGAGGACAACACCTTGAGAGATTTCTGGTGGAGATACCAAACCGGCCACGGGTTCGGACAAGCCGAATCGATGCGTTCCCCCAAAGATGCCACGTTCCTTGGATTGTACCTACTCGACTACACCCCTTCCGAATACCGGGATGTATCTCTGGTTGAGGACATCGCCCGATATTGTGAAGACCAGTACACCAATTGGGACCGATCCCCCTATGAATTTGCCTCTCCCCATGTTATTCGAGCCATTGAGCAGGAACGTCTTCATGCTCCACGCGCATCACGGACAGCCTCCGTGGCTCATCTGTTCATGCGGTTGCATCAGGAAACGGGTAACGACTTGCACCTTCGAAAAGCAGAGGAACTCTTCAAAGCCGTCCTGATGCTACAGAACCCTCTTAACGGTGGTCTTGATTCCGACTACGACTGCGCCCGGCACGAGAACGGCAAATCGGGAACTCCGGATCCCCGGTTCCGTCCAGATTATCTCATCAACTATGCATTCCCTGCTGTATACCTATTCGATTTCGTTAACAACAACAGCACTTTGTCGAAAAGACCATCCGCGACAGTTCACGTGTCGGACAATCCTTTAACTGGTGTGAGGGTGCAAGGGGGTTCCCGACTACAGGTCACCTTTCCCTCCTCAATGACCAAATCGGCACTGCTGAATGTATACGATCTGCGTGGCCGCTGCATACGACGGCTCAATATTCAGACCGAAAAGCTACGGAAAACAGGTCGAGTGGTTGTGGAGCCGACTGTGCGCGGAACCTATCTGGTAGAAGTGCGTACAGAAGCTTACTCAAAGGTATTGAGAGCTCAAGTTTTTCGCTAGCTCGAGTTTCGCAGTCGAGAGACGCCGTACCGCGCTGCACTGAGCGGTGTCGAAGTGAGCGAAGCGTTGCATTGCGCTGCACTGCGATGCACTGAGCGGTGTCGAAGTGAGCGGTGTCGAAG
>CAYFVL010000181.1:0-12223 GCA_964346405.1 uncultured Fibrobacterota bacterium | reverse complement strand
CGGTTTGCTTCATCAATCCGAGCGAAAACAGGACTTTTCGGACGGACACTAACTAGCCCAAGTTCCTTTTTTTTCTTACGGTATCTTTCCTCTCCGATATCGGGGAGGGACTGAGGGAGGAGTGCCCCCAACCAGCCTATAGTCAGTCCCTCAAAACGCCCCTTCACAGAAGTAGGCCGGTCCCCGGAGTGCGTTCATTTTTCTCCCCCCGACAGATACTATATACTCCGCGGTCGTCGTAATAGTAGTTTATGGGATATACGGATATAGTTTAAACGATTTAATGAATTCAGTCGAGGGTTTGCATGTTCTTCAGGCGGTTTGCGGTTCTTTGTGGCATCTTGATAGTGTCTGTTTCTCAAGTACACAGTCAATCGTTACCATCCGACTCCGCGGCATTGCGGCGGATACAATCACTTGTAACCAATGGTGCCGTCGTTCTGGCCGATGAACAGGGAAGTATCAGGCTTGCTCACAACTTGGACCGGCTGCTGGTTCCCGCCTCGATTATCAAAATTCTTACCGCACAGATCGCGATGGATGTACTGGGGGACGATTTTCGTTTCAAAACTGATTTTTATGTGGATGCCGAAGACAATCTGTATATCAAAGGATGGGGAGATCCGTTTCTGGTTTCCGACGAAATCGATACGATTGCGACACGGCTTACCTCGTCGGGACTTCAGAGAGTCCGTGGAGTGTACCTTGACGCGAGCAGTTTTGAACCGGATATCCGAATACCCGGCGTATCGAGTACAAGTAATCCCTACGATGCGGTAAACGGCGCGCTGGCGGTCAATTTCAACACGGTAAACGTCCGAAAAGGTGCCGATGGAGCGGTTTTATCCGGAGAGCCCGAAACGCCGCTTACGCCTATGGCCAGAGCAAAGGCCGGCGTGTTGTCGCCCGGCACTCGTCAGCGGATAAACCTGACCGGAAATCATCTGGAATGCCGTCAATACGCGGGTGAACTGGTTTGTGCGATGCTGAGCAAAAACGGTGTGGTCATTCCCCAGGAAACGGTAGCACAGGGAATACCGCAAGGGCGTCTGATTTATTCGCATCTGAATTCCCGCGATCTTTCCACGGTCGTCAAAGGTCTTATGCAATACTCAAACAATTTCATCGCCAACCAGATCTATCTGACGGTCGGAGCGACACGGCTGGGATACCCGGCCTCGCTTGCCCGGTCAAACGCATTTTTCAACAACCATGCTCAGACTGTACTCGGTATTCCTCGGGAAGAGATGCAGATCTCCGAAGGCTCGGGCATATCGCGGGACAGTAAACTCACGGCCCGCGCAATGATGAAGGTCCTTGAGTATTTTCGTCCTCGAGCCGATCTGTTGCCTCGAAAAGGAAATGCCCTGGTAAAATCCGGGACCCTGTCCGGGGTCTATAACTACGCCGGCTATGTAGAAACCGCCGACGGCCTGCGGCCGTTCGTGATTATCCTCAATCAGCCCGGGAATCATCGGGATACTATACTGAGTATACTGGCCAAACTTCCGTGAGCGGGTCGACAGGCTCGGGGCGAGCGCGGATGGTGGAAGTGAATTGCCGGAAACAGTTCTGGAGGAACAGTTTTTCTTAATTAATCAATAACCTGACCTGATCGAGTCAAGGAGGAAGCGCAATGCTGAGCAGAACGACGAATTGGGGAAAGAGGATACTTCCGGTAATGTGGATAGCCGGATTTGCGGTTTGTGGCGCACAGGATAGTGGGAATATTTCGCTTCCCGAGCCGAACCTGGATCAGCCAATCATGCAGATTCTGAATAAGCGGCAGTCGAATCGGGAATTTGGTTCCGAGGAGCTGTCGAAGCAGGAGATATCGGATCTGTTGTGGGCCGGGTTCGGCATAAACCGTTCGGATACGAAAAAACGCACTGCTCCGACGGCGAGGAATACCCAGAATATCGACCTCTACATTGCACTACCCGAAGGAGCCTACCGGTATGATGCCGAGCAGAATTCACTGGTTCAGATAAGTGACAAGGATATCAGAAAGCTGACCGGCCAACAGGAGTTCGTCGGGGATGCGGCGGCGAATGTGGTAATGGTTGCCGACTACACCAAATCAAATGCAAAGAACAAGGAAGACAGGCGGTTTTATGCCTCGGCGAATGCGGCATTCATTAGCCAGAATATGTACCTCTACTGTGCCGCTAATGATTTCGCGACGGTTGTGCGGGCCTACATTGATAAAGAAAAACTGGCGAAAGCCCTCGGCCTCGCCGAGACTCAGGAGGTGATTTTCGCACAATCGGTAGGACGGCCAAAGAAATAGCCGAAGCGATTGTCAGATATCGGAATCTTGACGGGAGCAGGTGTATATCTGCTCCCGTTTTTCCGTTTGGCAAGGATAAAATGTCAGACGCTGCCGGCGGTTTTGTGGCCATAAAGTAAAATCGGTTACTCGTAACGTCCATGGATGTCGAGAACGGGAATTCGTGAATCGCAGGCAAACTCAGATGGTGCGGCACAGACCTTGCGGTGTATTATGGGGAGAAGTGAAATCGTCGAAAAGTGTCTCCGGTCTCTGTCGGGGGACGCAAGGCAAGGAGGAGAATAATGAAAACCGTACTGATTACAGCGATAGTAGCCGTTATGGCAATTCAGGGAGTCGCCCAGGATTACGAATTTGATGAAACCTGGGTTCCAACTTTTGAGATCGGCGTGATTATGGGTGTACCGACCGGATTCAGTGCAAAATATTGGATGGGTCCAAGGAGGGCATTGGATGCGGGGATTGCTCTCAATCTGTTCGATGATGAATCCGTGGAGTTCTACGGGGATTATCTGTTCAATCTGGCCGCCCCGGAAGTCCAGGGAGGTCGTCTTCCGCTCTACATAGGGCTTGGGCCGACATTCGGCGTAGGCGATGAAGAGTTTTCTTTCGGTGGTCGCGTTCCAGTTGGTGCGCAATACCTGATACCGAATGGTAGACTCACCTTTTTTGCTGAGATAGCGCCGATTGTGGAATTTGTTCCGAACTCGGATTTCTCAGTAGGTGGCGGAGGAGGAGTGCGGCTGGCTTTCTAGCTAGACTAGTAACTGAACAGCGAAAATCACCGGTTCCGGCTGGTGTTCGGAAACGTGAGCTGTCGAAGTATCCACTATCTCGCGCATATTTCAAGGCGGATCAAGCCGCGCTTCTTGCACGCAGCACAGCCGCGGGACGGGAAGCGCGGCTTCTTGTTTCTTTATTGTAAGCCCGAAAAAGTCGCTAAAACGCGTCATATGCCGGAGCATACTTTCGAGGTTCGGTATTCCGAATATGGTGGTTACTGATTGCGAAACTTGGGCTGGTGCCGGACTATGTTCTTTCGGCAAAACGGTAGTATCTACTGGTGAATGGCAATGATCGATCGTCTGAAAGGAAAGGCCCTTCGTGCCGTCTGTATCGCATAACAAAACCGGAATACAGGATGTGGACTTCGGGTTTCATGTCTCTCATTACCTTGGCCTGTTAACGAGAAGACTATGGTTTATCGCAACGGTGGGTCCGCTGGTTACCGTCGCCGTAATGGTCGGTCTCATGAATGTGGTTGCGATCGATCCTCCCATGCGAACAAGGGTGCTTATCGGAGTGGATCCCCCCGAGGATCAGTCCGGGGGATATGCCATGTATTCGATCGATCCCAATCGGGTTGAGCTGATCGGAAGTCGACGGTTTCTCGAAGGAATCGTTCACAAACTTTCGTTACAGCTTGTGCCGCAGCGCTTTGCGAGAGGAGAAATTTTTGATTCCATCAGCGTCGATTCAAACGCCGCCCATGGCGTCTACCGTTTCCAGCTCGATGTAAACGGGAAGAAGAACTATAGTATTCGTTATTCCCGAACCGGCGAAAAGGATCACGAACGAGTTGTTGCCGCCGGAAACGTTTCCGTCCCCGTAGTACATTCCGTACCGGGTGTTTACCTGGAGTTCTCGCCGGAGTTTACCTTTGCCGCACACGATTTTTCATTCGAGATTATCGAAACCAGAAAAGCGGTTGATGCATTATTGGAAGATCTGACTGTTACCGCGCCGAATCCTCATCAGAGGAGGAACCATATATCTGTTTCATTGCAGGGACGGGACTACGATCTCGTAGCGGTAACGGCGAATACTATTGCCCGGGAATTCGTCGCATTGAACTTGAATTTCCGACGACGACGGACCTCGGAAACTCTCAAAGCACTAAAGGGGCAACTGGATCGGGCGGGGGAACAGCTCCGTGTCTCCGAGACGGAGCTGAGGTCGTTTTTGTCGGAAAACCCAAGGATCGCTCTGGATCAGGTTGCTCGCCGCACCGTGTCGAATATAAGCAATCTGGAATCGGGAGCTTCCGAGGCGGAGGTTTCGCTGCGGGAGGCCGAACGGTTGCACAAACGTCTGCAGGCCTCCGATGGAGATCAAAGAGACCAAATCGTTGGTGAAGTACTGGTTTTTCTTCGAAACCGGAATGTCCCTGCCGCCGAGGTGCTGGCCGCTCGATTTGACGACCTCTCCCAAGAGCGGGAAGAACTTGCGGAAACCTACACTTCAGAGCACCCCATGCGCCGTGATTTTCAATCGCGATACTCATCCGTGTATTCCGGAACGCAGCGCGCCCTTGAAGAGTACCTGCACGATGTTCGCGGTGCGGTACGGGAGGGAGAAGAACGAATTCAGAATCTTTCATCACGTCTTCGAGCCCTTCCCTCTAAAGAACTGCGCCTTGCCGAGCTGGAACGAAAACACCAGATCGATTCGGAAATATACGGAAGCATTCTGACCCGGTATAACGAGGCAAAGGTCGAACATGCGGTAGAGCAGGCAGACGTCTACGTCATGGACTATGCTGTACCTCCGATACCGCCGCCTCCCATTGTCAAACTTCTGCAGCTCGCCGTACTTTCGTTTGTCCTGGGTACCGGTGTTTCGATCGGACCGGTTGTGATTCTGGATTTCTTTGACAGGTCGGTTCGGAGCACGAGACAACTGGCCCGAGCAACCTCATACCCCGTCCTCGGAACACTCCCCGTAATCCGTCTGATGAAAAGGGGGTGGAAATTCAATACCAGGCTCGGCGTCGACCGTGGCCGGGAGAATATCGCTCTCGAGAACGAACACATACCTCAGTATGTAAAGGAAATGTTTCGTTCACTTCGGACTCGCATACAGTTTGAGATTCAGGAACGAAATCTCAGGGGGTTTGCGGTTACAAGTCTGAATCCCGGGGAGGGGAAAAGCCTCATTACAGTGAACCTGGCCGAATCCTTTGCTCGGCTGGGTTCCCGGGTCCTGTTGATCGATACCGATTTGAGAAAAGGAACGATTCATCGGCTACTCGATATTCCCGCGAAGCCGGGCTTGTCGGATTTGGTGATGTCGGCAGGCGGAAATGACGGCGATGCGTGCACAACTGAGGATGTACTGAGGAGTACCGGGTATCCCCGCCTTCAATGCATCCCTTGCGGCACGTACACCGACGACGGTCAGGAGATCCTCAGCTCAAAGACATTTCGCGAATTATTGAAAAAAGCCGGTGAGCAGCACGACATAATAACCATCGATACCCCCCCGCTCGCCGTCGCTTCGGATACGGTGGTTGCGAGTGAACTGATAGGAGGTATTTTGGCCGTCGTGAAGGCGGGAGCCACCAACATAAAGGATTTGCTTGGGGCTATGCATGAGTTCCCTGCTATCGAAGCGAATCTGTTCGGCATCGTCCTCAACCAGGCCCGACTGGATCGTCGATTACGGTATTATCGGTATTCAAAATACTATGCCGATTCGGCACCGTCGTACAAGGTAAAAAAGCGGTAGCGTGAAAAATCGGGCGCGATGGGAAGAACAGCCGTCAATAAGCATCAGGGCCGGGCAGGCCACAACCGAAAACATTCCATTCACCGTTCGCTCCGAGCGGTGGAAGAACATTTTTCCAAGCATCCATGTTAGTCAAGAAATCGTATGCCCGACCTCCGGAACCTTCTTTACCAATAATGGCGAAAGGTGCAAATAGCGGGTAGTGGATCGTTTTATGTCAATATCCTTAAAGACCCGTTCGGTTTGTTCTACCGTCAAACCGACCGCGGCAGCCGTTTCCGCGGCGCTATAGCCTCGATTTTTGGAATAGAGGCACAAATCCATTTTGTCGTATGGAAGCGAGAAGTAGAATTCGTCCTGGCCTTGTGGCATGGAATATGTGTCGGTGGTTGGCGCGCGATTCCGGATTTCCCGGGGGACGTCGAGGTATTCGGCCAGGGCATATACCTGGGTTTTGTACAAATGCGCGATCGGCTTTACATCGGCCGCTCCGTCGCCAAGCTTCACAAAGAAACCCTGATCGTATTCAAGCCGGTTTGGTGTTCCGGCCACCGCGTAATTCAAGCGGTCGGCGTGGTAGTATTCCAGCATTTTTCGGATACGCTGCTTGAAATTGGTGGACGCAACGATCCCAAGGAGTGCTTTATGGGGCGCACGTTTTCTCACCTGCATACCGTCCGGCGATTGAGCGACAACCGAAAAAATGTTGTATCCATTGTGTTGGGCCGCGGAAGGTAAAACAATTTTCGATTTCCATCCTTCTTCGTATTCAGGAATCACCTCCCGCACCGCATCATTGTATCGCTCATAAAATCCGGCGGCTTCAAGAATGCCGGTAATGTCTTCGTGGACACTTGGTGTTTTGAAATGCTCGATAAGCCTGGTGCTGATGCCGAGGGTATCCTCTGATGAATGTCTCTCGGGCATTTGGATCGCCAGGACACGGGCGGGACCAAGGGCGCGGACTGCCAGAGCGAGAGTCACGCTGCTGTCGATTCCGCCCGAAACTCCGATAACCAAACCGCGCCGCCGAAGATCACCGGCAAGAAGCCGACGGATTTCGGCGCAAATGGATTCGGTCTCTCCGGCGACATCGATGGTAAGTACTGTTGGATTCAGTTCTGAAACGGCTATCATGCAAATTCCTCCTGAGAGTATTGGCTGAGAGAAAAAACCGAATTTACGAAAAGGGTCGATTCCGCACAGCTCTCTGGCCGAGAATGGTGGAACGGTGCCAGTCGGGTTTTACCTCTGTATGCAACCTCCGTGCCTCCTGGAGACGTAACCCAAGTTTCACCCCCGGGAAAGTGGTCGAATGGGCGGAGGTATCCCGTGAGGCATACGTTTTGCGGCTGTGATTGAAAACATGGAATGAATGCGCTTCGGAAATGGCATGTCGAGAACGCAAAAACAGGACTCTGAACGGATTCCCGCATGGAGGAGGACCGCGATATGGAGATCAGAATCGGTACACTGGTTTTTGGCATGTGTCTTGTAGTCCCGATGCTCCAGTGTTCTCGTGATCCGAACGGAGAAGAAAAGATGGTCGGCATTTCGGATATCAGGTACAAAGATGCTGCCGCTGGGTCCTGGATGGAGTTGTCCGGACGACGGATATTCTTTGGCCATCAGTCCCTGGGAGCCGACATTATCAAAGGTGTGGCTCACCTCAAGGAAGAAAACGAGTCGATCGATTTTGACATCAAGGAATCACGATTACCCGTAACCGCGCGCCGGGGAATACTGGTCCATGCTCGAATCGGGCAAAACGGCACTCCGGAGTCGAAGATTGACGATTTTGTATCGTTGCTTACCGGTGAATTTGGAAAAACGTTTGATATAGGTATGATGAAAATGTGTTTTGTCGACGTTGACGGGGCTACGGATGTCGATTGCCTTTTCGAGTACTATGCGGATGCGGTGACGAAACTGGAAATGGAATGTCCGGATTTGACAATTGTTCATTGTGCTGTGCCGCTCACCGTCAAGGAATCAAAGACAAAAGGACTGGTGAAAAGAGTGTTGGGGAAAGCTACTCTGGATGATGCAAATATCCGGCGTAGTCATTACAACCGGCTACTTCAACGGAGATTTGGTCCCACCGATCCGATATTCGATATCGCGGGGTGGGAGGCTCTCCATGAAGACGGGTCATTTGAGGCGTTCGAAAGCGGGGGTGAATGGTATCCCGCATTACGTCCTGATTTTACCGAAGATGGAGGGCATCTTAACGAATTTGGGAAAAGGCAGATCGCGGTCGGATTCCTCCAGACCCTTGCGGGGATACCGACGAAGACGGCAACCGAATAGGCGGGACTGCGAAACTTGGGCTAGCTAGTAATCGATCAGAAGGACAAAATAACGTGTGTGGAATAGTCGGTATCTGTTTTCCTGGTCATGACCGTCCTCCAAACGAAACGCTCGTCCGGCGAATGGCTTCGCGTTTGGCGCATCGAGGGCCCGACGAGGAGGGGTTTTATATCGCTCCAGGTATCGGCCTGGGACATCGAAGGCTCAGTATTATAGATCTGTCGGGCGGCAAACAGCCCATGGGCAATGAGGACGGCACGGTTTGGGTTGTTTTCAATGGCGAAATATTCAATTACATTGAATTACGTGAAATGCTGGAAAAGAAGGGGCATCGGTTTCGCACGCGTAGCGACACCGAAACGATTGTCCATTGCTATGAAGAGTTCGGGCCGGACTTCTGTACACATCTCAATGGTCAGTTCGCCATTGCACTCTGGGACGGTAACCGTCGGCGACTCGTACTATCGCGAGATCGGGTCGGCATTCGTCCTCTGTACTATTCCAGGGCGCCTGATGGGGGAATGGTATTCGGCTCGGAAATGAAGGCTCTGTTTGCATATCCCGGGATTACACCTCGGCTTGACCCCGCGGGTCTGGATCAGGTGTTCAGCCTTTGGGCAACACTACCGCCGCGGACCGTTTTCAAGGGAATCCACGAGGTGCCGTCGGGCTCGGTTATGGTGCTGGACCACAACGGTACTCATACGGAGAAATACTGGAAACTCACGTTCCCACGACAGGGTGAATACGAATATCGGTCGCCGGAGTATTATGCTCGTGAGCTGAGTGAGTCGATACACGATTCGGTAAAGCTTCGCTTACGGGCTGATGTTACCGTTGCGTCGTACCTCAGTGGAGGAATCGATTCCTCCATTATCGCATCATTGGTGAAGAAACACCACAATCGCGATCTTATCACCTTTTCCGTCTGTTTTGCGGACGGGCAATTCGACGAACGACAATATCAGCAGATGATGGTGGAGCAGTTGAACACCAATCATCGTCGCATCGAGATCACCTGCGACAATATCGCCCAGGGGTATGCTTCCGTTGTCCGGCATGCCGAAATGCCGATGATGCGCACGGCGCCGGCCCCGTTGTTTCAGCTCTCCAGACTGGTTCGGGACAATGGAATAAAGGTCGTTCTCACGGGGGAGGGCGCCGATGAGATCTTTGCGGGCTACAACATTTTCAAGGAAGACCGAATTCGAAGGTTCTGGGCCAGACAACCGACATCCTCTTTTCGTCCGCTTCTCCTGTCGCGGATATATCCCTATGTGAAAAACCAGGGGGGTGCATTTTGGCAGGCATTCTTTCGCAACGGGCTGGAAGATATAGATAACCCTTACTACTCACACCAGATTCGGTGGAACAATACCGCACATATCAAGCGATTGCTGGGCAATCATGTTCGGGCGGACATGAACGAAACGGCAAACGTGACCGAGCCTCTTTCGGAGCATGTGGATCCCGAGATTCTTTCATGGCATCCGTTGTGTCGGGCACAGTATCTGGAAACGTGCATATTCATGTCCGGGTATCTGCTGAGTGCGCAAGGTGACAGGATGATGATGGGGAACTCTGTCGAGGGACGATTCCCATTTCTTGACCACCGCGTTATCGAGCTTGCGGCAAGAATTCCTCCCGAATACAAATTGAAGGGGCTGAATGAAAAGCACATACTCAAAGAAGCTTTCAAAGCGGATCTTCCCGAAGGTGTCCTCAATCGTTCCAAGCAGCCCTACCGTGCACCAATTTCATCTTGCTTTATAAACGGCGGATCGGGCATGGCCGCACGTGTGCTCGAGCCGGATGCCCTGACGGCCGGCGAGTGTTTTGACCCGGGGCGGGTAAGTATGCTGCTGAAGCGACTTCGAGCGTCACCGGTCGACCGTATCAGTGCTCGTGACGATATGGCAGTCGCGGCGCTTGTATCGACGCAATTGTTAACACACCATTTTATTTCACCATTGGTAGAAGCATGAAAGTGTGGTATTAGATGCTGATTCAGGACCTTCTGACCAATTCTGTCGCGAGAAACCCGAAAAAGAGAGTTCTCCGGCACAAAAACGAATGGATGAGCTATGAGGATCTGGACTGTCAGTCCGACCGGCTTGCCGGGTTTCTGGCTGACCAGGGAATATCCCCCGGTGATCGGGTGGCAATTGTCGCCGAGAATTCATTTGAATACGTAGTCTCCTATTTCGGTGTGCTGAAAGCCGGGGGAGTAACGGTTGAGCTTAACGTGTCGACCCCGCCCGATGGTTTGACTCAACTTTTGAATCATAGCGACAGCAGAGCGGTAATATGCACAAAAAAATACTTTCGAACCGTGATTCCCACTCTGCACAGTGCTCCCGGCGTTGAGTTGTTTATATCGGACTCCACGATTCCCATGCAGTTGACCGAAAAACTGAATCGGCCGGCACATCGTCTGCAGGGGATCTGTCTCAGCGAGGCATATACGCGACCTTCGATTGGCCGAATCGATGCCGATCTTGCTTCCATCGTGTATACCTCCGGAAGCACCGGGACCCCTAAGGGAGTTATGCATTCGCATTTGAATGTGGTCACGAATACACAATCGATAGTTGAATACCTGGAG
Source organism: uncultured Fibrobacterota bacterium (assembly GCA_964346405.1). Lineage (GTDB taxonomy): Bacteria > Fibrobacterota > Chitinivibrionia > Chitinivibrionales > CAYFVL01 > CAYFVL01. The sequence continues at coordinate 1,511 of CAYFVL010000181.1, read as the reverse complement.
TTGACATCTAACGATATGGTAATGGTGATTTTGCCATTCTACTACGTGTATGGAAAAACACTATTGACTACACATATAGCGGTGGGGGGATCTCTGGTGATTGACAATCGCTTCGCCTACCCCAACGTCGTTCTCGAAACCATGAAGGAGACCGGGGTGACGGGGTTCGCGGGAGTTCCATCAACCTATTCGATCCTTCTGGGCAACTCCAGTATCACTCGATATACCTTCCCCAGGCTACGCTACGTAACACAAGCGGGCGGGCATATGGCTGTAGGGCTTCAGAAAGAGGTAGCCCAAGTGTTTTCGCCCGCCAAACTGGTTGTGATGTACGGCGCGACCGAACTATCACCGCGTCTCACATACGTACCGCCCGACATGCTCGCCGGCAAATGGGGCTCCATCGGCGTATCCATCCCAAATACCGAAGCCTTCATCGCGGACGAATACGGGAATCGGTTGGAAAGGGGGCGAGATGGAGAGATTGTTGGGCGAGGGTCGAATGTCATGATGGGGTACTGGAAAGATTCGGAGGGAACCGCTCGTGTCCTGCGCCATGGATTGTACTATACGGGAGATATCGGGCGAGAAGATGAAGACGGCTATTTATACGTCACCGGGCGTACAAAAGAAATGATGAAAGTCAAGGGTAACCGTGTCAGCGCAAAGGAGATCGAGGAAGCGTTGCTGGGAGTCGGCGATGTTCAGGAAGCTGCTGTTGTGAGCGTACCCGACGAGATTTTGGGGGAAGCCCCATGGGCGTACGTGGTTCCGCGAAAGGGACACATTTTGCGGGAAGATAATTTGCGAACCGCTCTGTCGGGTTCACTTGCGGCTTACAAGATTCCCAGGGAGATTATCGTGACCGATATGCTGCCCAGGAACGAATCGGGAAAAATAATGAAACAGATGTTGAAGGGGCGGGAGAAGGCGGACACCGCGGGCGCACTTTCGATGTAAGTGATTTTTGCCGATATGGCGGGAATAGCAGCCGTGCTGGAAGGCGGAACTCATTACCAAACAACAGAGGAGGCGTCCTTTGACGACGACGGAAATCGATATCAAGGATAGAGTAAAGGATTTCATTGTAACGAATTTTTTCCTGGATGTTTCGGAGATCCAGCTCGATGACAAGACCTCGTTTCTTGAAACGGGGATAGTTGACTCCACCGGCATTATGGAAGTCGTGGCTTTTATTCAGGAAGAATTCGGAGTCGACATAGAGGATCGTGAGATACTACCGGAAAATCTCGATTCTCTCGCATACATCGCTCGGTTTGTCTCCGGGAAGATGGTGAATAACTAGTGCTTGTCCGAAAAGTCCCTAAAACGGACGCTGAGCCTGTCGAAGCGCCCGTTTTAGGCTGAAATCGCCGGTTTGCTTCATCAATCCGAGCGAAAACAGGACTTTTCGGACGGACACTAACTAGTGTGGTGTCCGACAATTGGCGTGAATTTTAGGCGAGGCGATTTTCGTTCCCATTGAGGCGTGAGGAGGACGAATACTGGAA
>CAYFVL010000180.1:0-12334 GCA_964346405.1 uncultured Fibrobacterota bacterium | reverse complement strand
TCGCGCGCCGGCTTACGCAGAATGCCGTGAGTCGATTGCGAAACCTGGGCTAAGTCTTTGTATTATACATTATTGCGGGACTGAGCATACGCAATAGTCTCGATGGGCGGGTAAATGGATTGTTCCCCGGGCCGTGACGGGTGCTGGAGGACCGTTAATTAGTGCTTGTCCGAAAAGTCCCTAAAACGGACGCTGAGCCTGTCGAAGCGCCCGTTTTAGGCTGAAATCGCCGGTTTGCTTCATCAATCCGAGCGAAAACAGGACTTTTCGGACGGACACTAATTAAAGCTATAGTCTTCAGATAAATGGCAGCTTGAAAAACTGCAACGAAGAAAGCCGTGAGTTGATTTCAAAACCCGGGTCAGGGCTCCCGCAGGTACCTGGCCACAAGAGAACGCAATCCCACATCCCCGTCAAAGCGATCAAACCGCAGGTGCAGACGATCCAGCAGATCGGCCGCGATATTTTCCATGTCAAGGATATAGGTGTCGCCGCCGCCGTTCTGAGAGTTGGCGGGATCACACAACTTCGGGTCCGAGAAACTCAGGTAGGTTCGGCAGGTGAGGGGACGAACCGGGTAGACCGAACAGGTTCCGTCGGGCTCCAACAGCGCACATGGCCTTTGTAGTCGATAAAACGCATCCAGCAGTCGTTCGATATAGTTGTCGCTGCCGTCCGACAAGCCGCTTTCACACAGTCGTTCATCGAGGTACGAAAGAGCAAGTTCATCTTCCTGAAAGCGATGGATTATACCCGCAACTCGATCGGGAAACCGGGATCGGACATAATCGGCGATGATTTCCGCCTCAAAGGAGTAGACATCCTCGACCCAGTGGTAGCAGCAATACGAACATCCGGCGATGCAGGTATCGTTTCGTTCGATGTCGCTGAGAACTTGTCGCTGATACTCGTCGAAGAGAGTCAAGAGTTCGGTAAATTGAGGCTTGAAAAGACTGTCAAGGGCATTGGCTGCTTTCAGACGGCTCAGGGACTGAATCGATTCAACTATGCGGTCGTGGATCTCACGGGCCGGGGCGGATGCTCCTGCCGGGATTCGGTCGGAAAGGCCGTGCGGGCGGGAATCTGGTTCAGCGGCCATTTCTCTTCCTGTCGAAATCCAGAATGAAATCCGGGAAGTGCGCCGAAATTGTCGCCGAAATTATCGGGTTATAAGATGGCGAGTCGCCGGAGCTTTTTTTAATCCACTGATTCTCGAACGCAATATTCATTGAAAGATAATCCCTCCAATAGGCATTTCCCTCAAGAAAAACCGAATACATTTTCTCGACCGTCTCCCGTCTGGATAACGGCATTTCCCATCGGTATCCCAGGGCGCCCGACTCCACCGGGTCGGAAAGCCAGGGTGAAGCCACCGTATTCCGGTCGAACCGACGCACCTCCGTTCCAAGAGTCGCCGTCCAGTAGTTATCGGCCACCAGCGTGAAAGCAGCGATAAACTCGTCTCCATCGATTTCAGGATAGCCCAGACTTCTTCCCAGATATGTATAACGTTCACCTCTTTCAGTGTTGTTCGGGGGAACCGTGTAGACCCATTTGGAGAGGTAGCGGTACTCGATCGAAAAATGGTTCTTTAGCGCAATGGGAACGATATCCCTCACGTACCCACCGACATCACATGCCCAGTGAGTAGGTTCTTTGTCACCGGCGGTCTCGTCGTCCACCTGGAAGTCGTCGAATACCACCTGTCCCTTGAGGATAACCTTTTTCGTGAATGGGTGAACCATGGCCTGCAATCCCAGCATCAGGTTCCCGTTCGCCGCCTCCTGATTGGTGTTGGTCACCGTGTAGATGGAAAACGGGTTCACATACTGAAAGTCGGGAAATCCGGTTTTTGAGACAAAGACAACCGATTCGGTCAAGCCGATCACCGCCCACTTGCCGATGATGAAGTTAAGTGAATGGGCTGTCAGAAAACGGTTCACTTCCAGACTTTGGCCTCGTTTGAGGTTGTCCGATGTGTCGTACTGAAAAACATCGTAGTCGGAGTACCGCCTTGGGAATGATACGAACAAATGCCGGAATTCGAGAAAACCGGTCTCGAGCTGGAACTCGATGCCGTCGTAGGCGAATGGATTGTTCGAGAGAAAAATGCTTCGGTCCGAAAACGGTCCCCAGTTGCGCTTTGCTCTTCCCATACGAAGGAAAAAATAAGGCTTTGTGTACTGAATATAGGCCTCTTCGAATCGACCGGCACTTATACGTTTTTTCATGAAAGGATAGAGAGGATCGTCGGCATAACCCTGATCGACATCGAGAACGTTACGTATAAGAAAATCGCCGATACGGAAATCGCTGAGCAGGTCGAAGTGGTAGTTGGAGAAATTCCCGTTGATGAAGGGTTCATCGGATGCCGATAGTGACACCGATGGTTCAACGGTCCAGAAGTTGCTGGTTCGCGCCGTGGAGTCGGGCCACAGCGCCTCGCCGAAAGATGTCGGCCCGTTGATATCGTCCCAGAACATCCCACTGCCCGACGATCTCACCTCGCCGCGTTGAGCCCCGATGGTGTAGAATGGCCCACGCCAGTTCTCAAGTTGAACCGCAAAAACCTGAAAACAGACGAGCAACAGCCAAATTGGTGAATGTCGAAAATTCATAGGCTCAAACTATCCCGCACTGTTGATTGTTGTTTCCAAATCCAACCATTCATCCGAAAAATAATCCGACACCTCCACCCCGAACCTCGCACCCCGAATCTAATACGCATCACCCCTGCGAAAAACCACAATAAACGTTTTGAGAATGAGTTTCATATCAAGCCAGATGCTCCAGGAATCGATATATTTGAGATCGAGGCGAACGATTTCATCAAAGTCGGAGATGCTGTTTCGTCCGCTTACCTGCCATAATCCCGTAATGCCGGGACGGGTACTGATCCGCCGATGATGCCATTTCAGGTATTTCGAGACTTCATCGGGAGTGGGGGGGCGGGTGCCGACAAGAGACATTTCGCCTTTGAGTACATTTATGAACTGTGGAAGCTCGTCAAGGCTCAGTTTTCGCATGATCTGTCCCACCGTAGTCACCCGGGGATCGTCTTTCATCTTGAATACCGCGCCGTTGCACTCATTCAGTTTCTCCAGTTCCTTCTTTTTCGCTTCGGCATCGGCTCTCATCGAGCGGAATTTGTAAATAACGAAACGCTTTCCGTTTCGTCCGACGCGGACCTGTTTGAAAAATATCGGGCCGGGAGAACTCATTTTGATCGCAAGGGCGAGTGGGGGATAGAGAAGCACGAGAATTGTTACCCCAACGATCGCTCCCGCAATATCGAATACCCGCTTGAAAAACAACTGGTCGGGATCGAGCTGAACGGTGTAGGAAAGAAGGGTTGGATACTCGACAAACCGCCGGTACTCCCATTTCGCGAATCGTGTCGAGCTGGAAATGTTGAGAAACACCCGGGCGGAGCGCCCCATTTCTTCGCATATTCGAAGATAGGGGTCAATAATAAACGATTCGCGAGTCAGAGTCCTGGGAATACAGAACAGCACCTCTTCGACATAGCTGTTTTTCAGAATCTCTTCAAACTCGTGCGGAGTGGTGGATATGTCAAGTTTGTTTCTGACCCGCAGACCCCATTCGGGATGCAATTCGATCTGTTTTTCAACCTGAGAAGCAAAACGGCCTCTCCCGAACATGATCACCGGAGTCGTATTGTGATCGCCTCGTCGAATGCGGGCAAATACGTGTTTCAGGACCAGTTTCTCACTTGCGATGAAAACAAATGAGATACCCGCGAATAGCACATACAGTGTGCGGCTCTCGGCTACATCGGGAAGGACGTACAGAATGGCTGCCCCCAGGATTCCCGCGGAGAGAAAAATCATTACGATTCGGTTGCCCAGAGCACTCATCCAGCCGAAATCGAGAACCGAGAAGAGAGACCGAGTCCACCCGAAATACAGGTAAAACGCCACGAACCCAATGAACATCAGCCAGTAATCGTAAATGTCGGCAAGAGACCGATGTTCGGATACGACAGTGTACGCCAGGTAAAACGATAGCGTGAGGAGCAGGAGATCGATGGTGGCGATCGCCTGTTTAACGAACGATGAGTGTTCCTTCAGCATGATTCGAACAATCCTCCAAATGGATTGATTTTTCAGTTTCGGGGAAGGTATCTCTCCGCGAATCGACTGACCGTTGCCTGCAAGTCTTCCAGAGATCCGGTATTGTCCACCATGAGCCACTGCTTGTCGGAGGGGGGTGGAACGACGGTTTCCTGCAGTTCGGCCCGTTGTGTAACAACACTTTGGGGCAGGCCCGATTTGCGGGTAATACGGTTGATGCGCTCGACGCGGGGCGCATGCACCCATACACAAAGATCAAACCACTCTTCAATCTTCCACAATGTTATCAACGCGGCATCGATGATGACAAGTTCTTTGTGGGATCTCTGCAAAAGGCGGTTCTTCAATCGTTCAAGAAGAGGAGGATGAACAAGCGTATTGAGCCGCCTCAACGCGGTTTCCGAAGCAAATGCCTTTGCCCCCAATGCGTTGAACGATAGCGAGCCGTCCGAGAAAACATCCCTTCCGAACTCATCTCGAATGCCATCAAGTACAGCCGGATCGGACATAATTAGCTGTTTAGCTTCCGAATCGCCGTCCCAGAGGGTGTGGGGTTCCTTCGCCAGTAGTCGAGCAACGGTGGACTTGCCCGATCCCATATATCCTGCAATGCCCAGGGCGGTCATGGCTATCCGTTCGATTTGTGTATGAGCACTCGATTACCGGTTTCGTTGAATTCGATGGAATCCACGTAATTTCTCACAATGAAGAGGCCACGTCCGTGATCCTTGGCGAGGTTTTCCGGCAGAGTTGGATCGGGGACAGCCTCCGGGTCAAAACCGGACCCCTCGTCCAATACGCCGACCCGCACTCTCTTCCGATCGATCACATGTCCCACAACGGCACGCTTGGAGTGGTCTTCCTGATTTCCATGCCCGATTGCATTGGCCATCAACTCGGTCAGGGTGATCTTCATTTTCCGGATAGAGTCGTCGGGAAACCCGGAGGCATCCATGTCCCGAAGCACGGCTCCTGTCGCGCTTTCCATCTCTTCGTAGTAGGATATCCACTGAAGATACACCGGCTCGTCCCGAGTGAACCCGAGTTTTTCTTTGATCTGGTTCTTTCGCGATTGCCCCAGCATTTCGAACGCCAGCACCGAGATATCGTCGTCCATGTCGGATTCACGAGTTTCGCGACGATACCGGGCCTGCAGCAGATCCAGAAGTTCGCGGACCGACCGGCATCCCGATGCTTTGATCGATCGGTGGAATGCGTTTTGGATTGCTGCCGGAGTGGTCGGGGAGAAAAGCGCGTACAATCCGTTAGTGTACATTATTACCCAGTCCCCAGTACTCAAAAATACCTTTTCATCGGCATATTGCGGCTGCTCCAGCACTCCCAGGAAAACCCCTCCGAAACTTAGTGCCTGAAACTGATCCTCGCGCCGGCGATAGACGAACGGAGGGGGATGGCCGGCACCACAGAAGGTGAATTTGTTATTGTGGAGGTCCAGAAAGCCGACAAAGGCGGTGATGTAGGTATCGGCGGAAATCCGGCGGACATCGCTGTTCACCCGTTCCAGAACCGCCCGGGGCGACGCGACGGTTCGCATGTGATTCGAGAACGAGACCTTGGCCATTGCGGAGAGCAGAGTCGATGCTACTCCCTGACCGGTTACGTCGAAAATGTAGAACCCAACCAGGTCTTCGGATATATGGATAACATCAAAAAGATCCCCGCCAATTCGTCGTGCGGGAAGATACAGAGAAACCATATCGACCTCTTCGAGCACGGGCAGGCTGCGCGGAAGAAGTGCGTTCTGGACTTCTCTGCAAAGCCTTACGTCTCGAGGATCGAGTTCGGCCCGGTCACCTAGCTGATCGGAATCTTTATCTGCACCTTTTTGAAAAGCGGAATTCATTATCTGCCGTTTTCTGGAAATTGAAGGGAAGGTTCCCTTCGTTCTTTTCCCGGTATGATTTGCCGAAAAGTGGCCGTGGCGCCCCAGCCGCACCATAACAGCGATGTTCAGTCTCCTCGATCAGGCCGCCAAGCTTAAAAAGTAATTTATTATAGCCACGATTACCAGTCCGGGGTTGTTAGGGAGGTAGTTTTCGGACAGACACTACTTACGATATGAACGAAAATCACACGTACGGAGTGCTTCAGGTTGTCGTGGCTTTCGTGGTATTGATATGGAACGTCTTTTTATCGTAATTGAGGGTAGCCGGTCGAGTTCGGAAAGACGTTTACCCAAAACCGGTGCCCTCTCCCTTCGGATTTGCCACCCGTCCACGCCGAAAGAATGCCGAAAACGCTCAGAAAATGCCGGTTTCTGCGCTAATTGAAGAATTTCGCAGGCCAACTACTGTTCACAGCGTTGCCGGATTGGCCATACCAATTCTCACGACTCTTGATCTGCTTTCACACAAAGCGGCACAATTTAATTTGGTAACATAAGCCGGAAAGCCCCCAAAGTCCATACGAGCCCCAAAGGGACGTGCAAAAAGCCATGAATATATCTGTGTCCTCCGTGCTGTCCGTGGTTCCTCTTCTTTACCACCCCCCCCCACGGAAGGGCACGAAAAATCAACAAGCATCGGGCGCCGAATGAAACAACACTCGCGCACTCGCCCAAATGAACTACTCGGTTATATCCGAGACAGGTTGCGATATACTACTGCAGTTGGAGGATAGAGATGAAAATTGCCGACTTGATTTGTCGGACCGGATGCTTGTGAAGTTACTACCAAGCAGCGCTCATCCAGCACCGCGCCGAGAACGAGTCTTTGCGTGAAAACGAATTGTCGGGGAGGGTGTCCAGAAAATGGTGCTAATTTCAAGACAGAAAGTTCACGATGGAATCGTTCAACGGCTTGGAGGCTGAAGAACAGTTCAGCATCCAAGCCGTTGTTTGCAATTTTGAAGATTTGCCATATATGGAATTAGGATATTATAGCGCCCCCAAAGGACGGAAAAGAAGAAATGCAGCTTAGTCAAGTTGATTGCCACATTATACAAACAAAATCCATAACAGCATTATTGGATTCGGTACTGAATCATATTGTATTAGATGTTAGAGGAAGCGCCCCCTATCGTGAGATACATTTTGCGAATGAGTCAAACCAGATGTTTTACAACATTGTCCTCGTTGATTTCTTCTCAAAATTTGATAATCAAATTGTTGGTGAAAGCAAGATGAATGGTCTAGATATACTATGCAACATTGGAGATATGCCTCAATTCCCAGACGGAAACACCAGCAAGCTTAAGGAAGAGGTTGCCAAATTCTGCGGATGGTTAGACGAAGAAATTACTGTAGAGAAGTTATGGTTTCCCTCCATTGAACTTGAGACGGGATTGTCAATAAAACGCCAAGATCACATTTACATATGTGGTAACATATCGATGCATTGTTTTCCGCGACTTACAGGAGTAGCAAAGAGAATTATAAAAATTTTTGATAGGAATTCGCATCAGCTGGAAATATCTGATGCCTTAACAATAATTTCAGAATTTTATGAGTGGTTCCATACAAATGTTTTTGCGTATGCTGCAACACGCATTACAGAATTACTCAACGACATTCGTTGGGCTATACAGGAATATCTAAAACCAGTTTATAAAAAGTCAATAAGGTATACTGGTGATGATGGAATGTATGAATTTGTAATACCTTCTGAGGTAACAACAGGTTACGTACGATCATGTTTTTGGGATTTAATGAATGAAGTTCGCAGAAAACCATATGTTCAGAAGTTCCAAACACCGGCGTACCTGAATCAAAGGTATTAAGTGTAAAAAGACAAAGATGGGGGCGCAGGAAGAACGGCAAATCTTCAAAACAGACAAACAACACGGGCAATATGCCATTTGTTCCGCAGCCGCTTCACAAACAGCATATGCGCCCGAAACCGTTGGCCGAAATGCTTGGGCTCCTCAAGAGTAAGACGGCGGGGAGGAAGAAAAAGAATGGGAACGAAGCAAATGAAATTAATAGCATCAATATTCTTTATCGGAATTACTGTCATACAAGCATCAACTCAGCTGCCTGATAATCCACTTTGGAAATACCGTCCGATGGAATACAAGTCTGATTATCAAGCCCAAAGAAACAGAATCATTAATTTCCTGGAAGCTTCAGATACAAATCCACTAAAAAGTCATCTCGCTGACACTATAATCTCAACAATATTGGTGGTGAAGATACTATAGCTAAACTTGATGCTTTTGAATTGATAGCTAAAGAAGGCAGAAAGTTTGGCCTCAATGTTTGTTTGGCGACACAAAGGCCACGTGATATAACGGAAGGTGTTTTAAGTCAGATAGGGACAATGATCGTTCACCGTTTAACAAACGATAGAGACCGGGAAGTTGTTGAGAGGGCTTGCGGAGAAATAGATAAAGCAGCATCAGCATTTTTGCCAAATCTTAAACCTGGGGAGGCCGCAATTATCGGCAATGATTTCCCGATTCCATTAACGGTTCAGATATTGGAACCGAATACACCTCCGAAATCTTCTGGTCCAGATTTCCAAAAAGCTTGGAAGAGATGAAATTCACTGAAGAAAAACTCGAACAAGCGGTAATCGAACTCTTTGAAGCCGAAGGGTACAAACACCTCACCGGCAGCCCGATACACAAGGAAATATGATATGCCACAATTGCAAACCACCAAACAGTACCGCACCTGGCTCAAAGAGATAAAAGAAAAAATATCCCGGGCACAAATCCGTGCGGCGCTTGCGGCGAGTCGGGAGTTGCTGCTTTTTTACTGGGAACTCGGCGAATCGATTTCTCGGACACTGGAGCAGCACAAATGGGGCGCGAAAGTAATCGAACAGCTATCTCATGATCTGCAGTCGGACTATCCCGGAATTCAGGGATTTTCGCGCCGCAACCTCTACTATATAAAGAAATTTTACGACTATTTCTCGACGTTTGCCGATACGGACGTAATTGTGCCCCGGTCCGGGGCACAATTGGAGCAGGAGTTTATGCCCCGGACCGGGGCACAAAAGGTGCCCGGCATAATTTTACAAATAGCGGGGCGCATTCCCTGGAGTCATATAAAAATCATTCTGGACAAAAACCCGGAGCATTCCAGCGCCCTTTTTTATATCGGTGAGACACTGGAAAACGGCTGGAGCCGCGATACATTGGCATTACAGATAAAATCGCAGCTCTTCGAGCGGCAGGGCAAGGCTGTTACCAATTTTAAAAAGACCTTTCCACTGCCCCAGGGTGATCTTGCCCAGCAAACAATCAAAGACCCCTACAGCTTCGATTTTCTTTCCCTTACAAGGCCATTTAATGAGCGCGATATAGAAAAACAGTTGATCGGGCATATTACCAAGTTCCTTCTGGAGTTAGGAAAGGGGTTTGCATTCATCGGGAGTCAATATCACCTTGAGATCGGCGAAAGCGATTATTACATCGATTTGCTGTTTTATCACGTAAAATTACGGTGTTATGTTGTCGTGGAGTTGAAAAACACCAAGTTTATTCCCGAGTATGCCGGGAAGCTTAATTTTTATCTCTCCGCGGTTGATGATATTCTAAAATCAGAGGCTGATAATCCGACAATCGGCATCCTGTTATGCAGAGAGAAAAACAAAGTTGAAACTGAGTTTGCACTGCGTGATATCCACAAGCCGATGGGAGTCAGCGAATATACCCTGACGGAGATTTTACCGGAGGATTTGAAAGGCAGTCTTCCATCCGTTGAGGAAATAGAGGCGGATTTGAATGATCTTGATAACAAAGAAGGTATGCGTTGAAATTCACTGAAGAAAAACTCGAACAAGCAGTAATCGAACTATTCGAAGCCGAAGGCTACAAACGTCTTACCGGCGACCAGATTCACAAAGAATTGCCGGACATCCTTCTACGGGATGACCTTAAGCAATATCTGCTCAATCGCTATTCTTCAGATGAGATCACGCTCAATGAAATCGAATCCATTATTCGAAAGCTTGAGCTGTACCCACCCTCTGCACTATACGAAAGCAATAGAGACATTAACAAGCTTCTTGCCGATGGTTTTCTTCTCAAGCGCGAGGACCGCACAAAAAAAGACCTCTATATTGAATTGATTGATTACAGTAACTTCCCCCCGGCGCTTAAACCCAAGCCGGAAGAAGTCGCCACGGTTGTCGCCGAAGAACAAGCGCCGTACGATACCACCCACAACATCTACAGAATAGTTAATCAGCTCGAAATCCAAGGCTACACCAGACCCGAAGAGTTCAGGATCGTTCATCTGTGGGCTCGACTGGGTTGTTCAGATTGAATCCCCGGGTGCGGCCAAGCCAAAGCTCGTATCTCTCATAGACACAAAGCCAGAAGCCCTCAATTCAACCAAAGGGGCGGCTTTCTACATCCGCGATAACGGGGCGGGTTTCGATATGCGGTTCGCGGACAAACTGTTCGAACCATTCAAGCGTCTGCACACAGAGAAAGATTTCGGTGGAACCGGAGTGGGGTTGTGAATCGTGCAGCGGGTTTTCAACCGCCATGGCGGAAATGTCTGGGCGGAGAGTGGACCGGGGCAAGGAGCAACATTCTACTTCACATTGACCGATCGTCCGGGGGAGCCGTAGTCGATACGAAGCCCCGTTGCGGCTTCCCCGGCCGTGAATCCGGCTTCTCTATTGCCTTCATGTATCATGTTGTGCTATATTGATACTATGCCTTCAGGATGATTTCACCGTGGAACCCGGATACCCGATTGGGAACGCTAATATGAAAAAAGTTTCTCTCTGCCGGTCGGCGATACTTGCCGGAGCTTCGCTTTTTGTTTTCTGCGGCTCGAATTACCCTCTTCTCGGACCGGCCGAATCGTCGAAAACAGCCCAACTTCGCGAATACTGCTCCGAGCGCAACCTGACCAACGAAACGGTTCAAACGGCCGATGCGCTTGTAGACCGTGCCGATTCTCTTGAGAAAGCCGGCATGAACGAAGAATCGTACTGGTCGGATTATCGAGCGGTGATCCTGTATCGAACGGCTCTTGCCGGAGCCGATCTTGAGCAAACCCGTGCCACCATTGCTACGCTCGAAAAGGAACTGCTTCAGACGCGGCAGCAGTTGAAAACCTACCAAGAAGTACTGAACGAACTCGAGAAAACGAGGGCGCCATGAATATAACCGGATATACTATCCCACGGACCTTTTTTGCCGGTATCGCTCTCTCGGTGTTGATCACCACAGCATACGCTCAGGATAACCCCGAAGGAGCCCGGTCCGGAATTGAAGCCTGCGGGGATAAACTCGATGCGGCGATCGATCAATTCTCTCCCAAAGATCGTCTTCATCACGCAGACCTCGTATTTGAGGCCCGGGCGCAGATAAAAGCGGCGGAATCCCTCCTGGCTGAAAAGCCGGACTCTAAGGATACCGAACGGATGACGGCGGTGTGCTCTCTTGCCGTCGAAGCCGCCCGGGGGCAGCTCGCGCTTGTCGAGGCCCGGGCAATAGCCGATTCACTGCGGGCACAACTGAACACGGCGCGCAGCAAACTGAACGACACACACAAGCAGATTCTCGCTACCCAGCAGGACCTTATCGCCCTCGAGAGACGGACCGCATCCAGGCTGAAAGCGGATCTCGATATCGAAAAACGGAAAGCCGAGAAACTTCGGGAAGAAGCCGAGAAGAAATTCAGCGAACTGCAGAGTGAACTCATCAGCGTGAAAAAAGACGCTCGCGGCACGATCATCTCCATGTCGGACATTCTGTTCGATGTGAACAAGGCAACACTTACCGAGAACCTCAAAACGAACCTGGCCAAAATCTCCGGTATTCTCACGGTGTTCAAGGAACCTGATATCGTGGTCGAAGGGCATACCGACAATCAGGGTACGGCCGAGTACAACCAGAAGCTCTCCGAATCCCGTGCTGAAAATGTCATGAATTTCATGATAGAACAGGGAATCGCCGAGTCGCGGCTCTCATCGGTCGGCTACGGCTTAACAAGGCCGGTAGCCGACAACAGCACAAGAGAAGGGCGTTCCAAAAACCGTAGAGTGGACTTGATTGTCAAAGACAAAGAGTAGGCGGCCCCGGTAATCCGGAGTATTCAGCCCATACCGGCTCGCAGGCCGGCCCGACCTCGAAATAGTTGCGTTACGGGCGAGCCTTTTCCCTAACCCAAGTTTCGCAATCGACTCACGGCATTCTGCGTAAGCCGGCGCGCGATTCATTGTAGAAAAACGCTCAAGGTATCTCCCCGGATACCCCCGCGCTTTTTCTAAGTCAATCTCGCACAACATCTTACGCATACTGCTCGTTCTCGG
>CAYFVL010000179.1:0-12348 GCA_964346405.1 uncultured Fibrobacterota bacterium | reverse complement strand
TCCTCGGGGGTAAGGGTAACGCCGTAATGCGATGTGTCAAGATAGCTCATGAGCTTTGCGGAACGGGCGCCATAATTGACCGGACTCCGTGTAAAATGTCTTTCGCCTTTGTCGATTACGTTACCGGCGCCATTTCCCTGCCCGATGTAGGACACATAGGGGGCAAGATTAAAATAGGAAAAATTGATCAGGGTTTTCCACCTCTCGGCCTTTTCGATAATTTCGTCGGAGGGGGGTGAAAAGTAATCCGGTGTTACATTCTTTTCGATATGGCAGGCCAGGCACTTTTCCTTGAAAATTGGATATACCAGGCGCATATAAGATATTGGAATTGCCTCTTCGTGTTCAGGAGTTATGGGAGAAGGGTGTCGCTGAAATGCAAGCGGGGTTGTGGATGAAGGTATCGCCGACCATTTGTCTTCGTGACATCCGGCGCAGGTAAGCTGTTCGCCCGGATGGACATAAGCATTCGACAGCATACTTTTTACCGACATCATATTTTCATCCAGCGCTTGAAAAATAAGTGCGGCATTCACCGGGGCTTCAAAATAAGCACTGCCGTCCTCCTCAACCGGAACCGTTCCCAGCACCGCTCTTGCATTTCCCCAGCCGGCATATCCGGTAATGGGATTTGTTCTGTTTGGGTTAGTCCATGTTCGCGGTATGAGCTGAATGATGCGAAGAGCCTTTATGGTCGTATTCTCGGGCCACTCGAAATCGGCATTCATGACATTCACCACACCGAGTGTAGCTCGTTTATGGTCCGGCAAACCCGACCGTTCGCCCTGAAATGTTCTTACAGGATGACTTATAGGCATATCGCGAACTCTTACCGGTATTGGATCTTCGAGTGGAAGATCGATTTTCCCACGGGCGTCGTAAAGCAGACTTCGATTACCGAAACGGTCGATCAGGAATATGCCCGAGGATAGTTCCGGAATTCCATGATCAACCGCATTGTTCTTATAGCCACTGAGTATTTTTCTCGACGCGAGATAAAAATCGTGATCGAGCGGCCAGGGGCAGGACCAGCTTTGTCCCGAAACATATCCATCCCTGGGCCACTGTGCTTCCCATCCCGTTGCGGTAATGACTTTTACCTGCGACATTCGGTCGTCGTCGGGGATGGAGACGTCAATCATGACGAGTACTCCAACAGGCGCCGTGTGGTGCCCGGCGGCTACGGCGATGTATTTCGTCGACGAGCCTGGAATCGCGCGAATCAACTGCTCCGACCATGGCCGACTTCCGTATTGATGTGGATAATTGCCGTGAGGCGCGCGTGGATCCGTCCCGTCGGGATAGCAGGTCCAGATATGATGCGCATCGTTGTACGTACGATCGACGTAGTCCCATCGCGTATACACAATCATCCCATTGTTATCGATGCTGGGATATAAATCGTCGGTTTCATGAAAGCTTATGGGAATTATATCGCTTCCATCCGCGTTCATTGAGAACATGGTGCCGGTCGGTACAAGCGGTCCGCAGCGAAGGTTGATCTGGCGACGTTCCGAAATGAACCCGATCCTTCCGCCGGGAATGAAAAACGGTGAATTATCATTAATCAAGGTGTCGTCGCAATAGATCAGAGGACTGTTCCACTTGTCCTCATAGGTGGTCAGTTGTCGAAGATTGGCGCCGTCGATATCCACTTTATAAATGCAAAAACCGCTTTTGCTGTTCGATTTTGTCCTGTACGCAAACACCACTTCCTTCGCGTCAAAAGAAAGATCTGGACCCTGGAATCCTCCCATCGGCATTTCCGTCAAAAGTTTGCCGTCATGATCGCCGCCCTGCACCACACTGCTCTCGAGCAGATTCCGAAGCTTTGGCTGATCGGACCCAAGATCGGAAACAACATAGACGCCACCGCCTATTCGCGGGTTTTCATTGCTGTTGCGCATGATGTTTCGCTGATCATCACTATCGCGCGATACAAAAAGTACTTTGTCGAAATCCAGGAGTGGATTTGAAAGCGCAAGTTTCCGGCGCAGCGAACAGACATCGAAATACAACTGTTTCCGTGTGGCCGAGTCCGAGACCGGAACATCGTTAGCATTGGCTTTCAGTTCAGTTAGCGATGATTCATACCCATCATGGAGATCATTGGGTAACGAGATCCCCAAATGGCTCAGCAGAGCTTCGGTTCTCCGCAATACCACATCCAGAGGGTCTCTATCCCCGGGCATAAAAAGCGCTTGTTCATCAAGAATGTATTCCGATCGGCGAGGAGATGTCCTGGTCGGTAATTCGCGTACCATTTCATCGTACTGCTCCTCCCAGAACCATTTGATATCCGATTCCGGTGACCAGGCAAACGTCCTGAACGCCCCCAGACACACGAAAAAAAACAGGAAAAAAGCCATATTTCCCTCAGAACGTGCGTCTCTGTTCCTCCTGCGATACTGTATCATTTATCTCTCCTTACACAAGGTAATGGTTGCCATGCATATTATAATGAAAGCGGATATGGGATTCCAATAACAAAACTGCTGAAATAGAGTATGTTTCAGTTATCATCCGAACTGTTCGATTATTTCTTCTCCCCGTCTTTTCCCGTTCACGTCGGACGCGCTGTAACGTTGACGGTTGCGCACCAGCGGCCTCTCCAATCCTGCTTAAAAAGTCAAAAATTTCGCTTCAATTGTTAGAGAGTGCACTTTTCCCCGAATACCCACTATGCATACGCCATGTGCGACGGATCTAACCAGGGGAATCGTGCTAACCGACTCAGAATTAACGACAACGGGGTCCGTGAGATTTCTTCCCGTGACCGTATAAACACGAACCGTCACCGGCTCGGACCAAGTGTTGGTGATATGCATTTGCGAACCCCTGATCCACAGCTTCGGTGCAAGTTCACGACCGCGAACCACACTCAGGCGTTCCGGCCGTGAGTCTGTTGAGGAGAACAGGTCGGGGTATGCATCCGAAGGAAGATACGGCATTCCGGCACGATCATATGGATCATCAGGGTCGACGTCGAGCATCGGCCAGACGGTCTCTCCTGCTTTCTGCCGATCCTGACTGCCTTTAGAGTTGTAGACGCTATATTCAGGTGCATTCAGGTCAATCCACAAAGTGATCGCGTGAATTTCATCGTTGCTCAGTCGGCTGCGATGCGCCTCAGTCATGAGAGCCTTTCCGATGCGGGACGCGCGTGCGCCAACGATTCCCGGAATTGACCGTGATCCACAGTGGGGATTATTCTTGCCGGTAAGGCATGCATCATGAAAGAACACCCAGGACTCCAGATCGCCATACTTCATTGCCTGCGGGCCTTTCCCATTTTCCTGGTGGCAGGGCAGGCACTTGTTTTGCATAATCGGATAAACATGCTTGTAAAAAGAAAAAGGCTCGTCCTCGGTTGCGATCTCGGGTGAGATAATCGATGGTTCCCGGGCCGACGCCGACGGTGAAACCGGTGCGCTCGAAGCCCATTTGTCTTCGTGACAACCCAGACACGACAACTGTTCTCCCGGATGCACATAGGTACACGAGCGCATGGACTGAACCGCCATTTTATTCTGGTCCAGCGCCTGAAAGTAAATAGCCTTCCCAACCGGCGCCTCAAAATGCACGCTTCCGTCTTCCTCGACTGGAACGACTCCCAGGTTCATTCTTCCAAGGTCACGATTTATATAACCGATATGCTGCCTGGCGCCAATTGGATAAGGAATAAGCTGCACTACCCGTAACCAGTGTATCCGGGTCCCTTCGGGCCAGGCAAGATCCGACTCGTAGACATCGGCAACCTGAATTGCAGCCCGACGCGCGCCGGTTGAGTAATCTACCGCCGAAGGAATAGTAGGCGGCATATCGGTCGCCCGAACCGGTATCGGGTCGATACAACGCAGAAGACTATCGTTTTCCAATGATGGTGCTTCTTTCCGCGAAAAAATCAATTCCCTATTGCCAAAACGGTCAAGTACCACGAGGTCGTCTTTGTAGGCACAAAGAAACATATCTTCACTTAAAGGATAGGCCGTCCCGTAGACCCCGATACCCTGGGGTCCACGCGCCTCCGGAAATTCAACTTCCGGGGTAATTATCCTGATCTGGGACAGCATGTCGTCATCCGGCAAGGTAGGATCGATAGTGATAAGACTGCCAAACGCCTGCCCGTGATGAGGTGCGGCAGTGGCCACGAAGAGCCGGGAACCGGGAATCGACCGAATGTTAAGCTCCGCATCCGGACGAAGCCTTTTGCCCGAGATAGGCTTTCCCTTGTGATTGAAATCGCCGGGTAGAGAATCGGCCGTCGTGTATGGTTTGGGATAATTACCATGAGGAGCCCGGGGATCTCTTCCGTCAGGCATACAGAGCCAGATATGATGCGCAATCGTCGCTTCCCTGTCAACGTAATCCCAACGAGAGTACACAATTTTACCGTCGTTGGCAACGCTCGGATGCCATTCGTTTGTTTCATGATAACTCAGAGGACGAATTCCGGAACCGTCGGTATTCATGACATGTAGCGTGTAGGTCGGAACCGGGCGGCCATGACATCGTCCCTGTCCGCCGCGCCGTTCGGAAATGAACGCTATGCGGCCGTCCGGCAATACACAAGGATCAAATTCATTCCATGTTCCGTCGGTAAGCTGCTCCGGATTCGACCCGTCGATACCAATTCGGTAAATGTGATACGTGGACCTTCTTGTAAAGGCTTCATGGGAATCCAGCCATGCCTTGCGAGTAGCCTTGTCCACCCAGTTGAATCCTTCCCAGGCCGTATCGACATACGCAAAGTACACCGTTTGGCCGTCATGGCTCAGCTCGGGTGACAAAAACGATCCCCCGCCCAGCCTTTTTCCGGAGTTTATACTGCCGGTAACTTCGGCCCCCGAAGCCAGATCGACCAGCACCGGGCTTCCTTTGAATGCATTCTTGAGCATAAACAGACCGCCGCCCGTTTTGGCATGTTGCCCATGGTACTGGTCACAAATGTGATTGGCGTGTATTTTTCCATTGCCGTGACCCAGACTGTAATGGGAAGTTACCCCCCTGATCACAAAAAGAAGCGAATCGAAGTCAAGCAGCGGCGATGAGAACATGATTTTTCGACGAAGAGCGCACAGATTCGAATATAGTTCTCTTCGTTCACTCGAACCGGGAGATACCGTTGAAACTCTCCCGGATAATTCCAAAAGCTCCTGGGAAAAACCGTCATGAACCGAACCCGGTATAGAACTCTCCAGCAAACGAAGCAGGGCTTTGGTTCGACGAGCAACCACGACGACGGGATCTACATCGTCTGAATAGAACCATGCTTCCGGATCGTATGCATTCTCCAGGTTCAAATCGGTTTCTTTCTCGGCAAGTTGATTCCATTCACTTTCCCAGAACTCAAGCACCGATTTCCGGGGCTCGGCACTGAGGCCAACAGTGCAGGCTGTCAGAAAAAAGACAACCATTCTTCGGAAAAACATAGGAAACTCCTGATCTATATCAGTTTGGAATATGCCTTTGTTCCAAATATCGGTGTAGATAATTGTATATTTATCCCCAAATAATTGTATATTCGTGATAGGAAGTCAAAGACATCAGGATCAAAGCGAAAGAATTCACTCCGCATTGTGGGGTACTCCCGTGAGAGACAAGAAATACTTTCGATACGACACCAAAAAACGATGGCCGGGCGGCACGTCCGGATTTCCATCATCCCTGCATGTCGAGCAAGTTGGCTATTCCGTCTGGATCGGTAATGTTCGATTCAACAGCCGTGGGAACAGGCTGTTCGGCGTGGAAATGCTGGTTGCTGGTAACCTGGTGTTCGAGCAGGAGGGACGGACCTATCCGCTTGAAGAGGGTATGCTTTTTCTCCGGCACAGAGATAAGCCCTCCCGGTATCACGTAGGTTCCGCCGGTTTTGCATTGAAGCGATGGATCAATTTTTCCGGCCCATTGGTCGACATCCTTGTGCAACGACTGGGATTGATCAAATCCGATGTCCTCCGGGCGACAAACCCGCGCGCAATGGTCGAACTGATGAAGAGAGCACGGCGGATTATGGATTCTCGCCCCCGGGAAATGAATATACAGCTCTCAAGTCTGGGCTATGAAGTCTTTCATCGCATATCATTGGACACTCCCGTCCGAACTTCTCCTCCGGCAGTAGTGGCAAGCCTGAAGTATTTCGAAAGGCGCCTTGACGCACACCTGACCATCGAAGATCTTCTTCGTCACGTTGGGTGCAGCAGGTCTGTTCTGTACCAGTCATTCAGAGAGCATTTCGGTAGCGGTCCGATGGAAATTTTCGCGCAGATGAGACTCGATCGTGCCGCAATTCTCCTTCGATCAACTCGTCATCCGGCGAACCGAATAGCTTCCATGCTCGGCTTCTACGATGCGGCCCATTTCAGTCGAAAATTCAAGAAACGTTTCGGAGTAAGCCCTGGTCTCTATTCTCAAAAATTTGGGGAATCACGTGGCGCGTGACTCATCACCTGTCCGCGACATGCACCGGACGAATCATGGTGAACCCCGCTGTCGACAGGTCTCTTTCACACATGTCAATACCTTTGTTGGAACGGTCAATGAAGGCCGACCCGGCTCCCTTCCGCCCGAGTTCATCACTTTCCCCTCAGGCCGAATCCCGTGATAAGGTACGACTGAAAAACCTCAACCCGACATCGGCAATCGAATCTCGGCATTCTACGTGAAGCTATTGCACAAGCTCGACTGCCGAAGGCGGGTTAATACTTCAGGCAATAGCAGGATTATTCTCATATTTGAGAAATTCGTTATTGGCATTCCGCATGATTTTCTTCTATCGTTTCAGATTCGGCTAAACTACTTTAATTATCACGGGTACGGTCCCGATTAACCAGGTACTATACAACTTCCGGGGAGTCAGTCATGAGATCTCGATTCTACCTTACTGTCGTGGCGGTAATAAGCATTGTAGCGTTGGAAGCCTCAAATGCAGGCGGTCTGGGCGCGGTTACTGAAATCCGAAGAGAAAACAACACCGTTGTTCTTGATTGCGACAGCGCTACCGTTAGAATCCAGCCCTGGAATGAAGGTATATTTCGTGTGTGGATGTCGGTTACGGGAAGTTTCGATGAGCATGAGGGCAGTGAGGCGCCAATGCTGATTCCCAATTCGAATCGATCTTCGGAAATCAGTATGACTTTGGAGGAAAATTCAGAGAGCGTTGTCTTATCGACCTCCACATTAGAAATGCGCATTCAGAAAAATCCTTTTGGCATGAGCCTTTATACTCCCGGAGGTGCGCTGATTACAAAGACATCCGATACTGCTTCAATAGGAACTGATTATTCATTGCATCTGGACCGCGATGCTGCCGGGACGGAAGAACATTTTTACGGTGTTGGAAACGGCGCCCAAACGAAATTCCGTTACGGCCAGAAACCGGCATTTTGTGACTGGCGCGATCAGGATGCGGTCATTTACGATTATTCGGCCGGGGGCGGTGCTGTCGCACCATTTTTCATGAGCACCGCCGGGTATGCCATATACGTTAACAATGAATACGGACCCGCTATCTATTTCAATTTCAAGAGCGACCCGTATTCTATTCATATCGACACGGCAATAACCCATGAATGCGGATATAAAATGAGCCAACTTCCGGGACGTCATCCGGGAGCTTTCGACATTTTTCTCATGCATGGCCAATCCCTGCCGGCCCTTCTTGACAAGTATACCGACCTCACCGGCAAGCCTCCGGTTTATCCGCACAAAGCCTTGGGATTCACCTATATTGTCGACGAACCAAATGCGAATTATCCCGGATTCTTTACAACATTCAGGGAAATGGGATATCCTGTCGATGCATGCGTCACGTTCGTCAATGCGAGATACGGCACAATTTCGGATCTAATGAAAACTACCTGCGATACCATCCATGGGAAAGACGGCGCGGTTGTCGCCTATATCGACAAGGGCAGCATCGGCACGGACCCCGTTTCTGATTTTGAAGAATACAAGCAGGCTGTCAAAGATGAAGCATTAGCGCATGGCGTCGATTATTTCTGGGGCGATGAGCTTGAGGGATATCAGGCAAAGCAGGTAAATATCATGCGCGCATGGGTCGAGGCGACGGAGGAATTCTACGCCCACGAAAAACGCCGGGCCATATGTTGCATGCGGGGCGGCTATAGCGGCGCTCAGCGCTACGGATATCACTGGATGGGAGATCAGGGGTGGCGAGAAGTTACGCTTGTACAACAACTGGCCAATCAGCTCGCTGGTTTTGCCATGACAACTCATGATTGCGGGGGATACCGCAACGGGTCGTGCAGGACCACCGGAGAACCAAACCTGGCAATGGTGCGGGGATGGCCCGCGAATATGCTTCAGCCGATCACGCAATTGAATGATTGGGGTGTAGGACAGGTCCCCTGGGCCTGCAACGGAACCCTTGTGGAGGATGTAGCACGTGAATTTCTTGACCTTCATTACCGTCTTATGCCATATTGGGTCAATATTTCATGGGAAGCGCATAAGACCGGTCTTCCAGCGTGGCGGCACCTTGTGCTGGATTATCAGGACGACCCAAACGTTCATGAATTGAATACACAGTTCATGATAGGAAAATGGCTGCTTTGCGCGCCGTTGTTCAGCTCCGATACACGCGATGTCTATCTGCCTGAAGGAAGATGGACTTATTACTTCACCGGAGAACAGTACGACGGACCTCGGACCTTGTCGAATTTTAAAAACCCGCTGCCGGCGGATGAAATACCGCTGTTTGTAAAAGACGGCGCCATTATTCCCATGGCCCCCCCCGTTGATTTTATATCTGAAAATGCCCCGGGTCAGATCGAGTATGATGTTTTTCCGGCCGAGAACAAAAGCGAGTATGTGCTTTATGAGGATGATGGCTTTACAACTTCCTACAAAACCGACAATGCCTATTGCACAACGGTTTTGCAGTGCGGGAAAGCGGGTTCGAGAACGCTTTTTGACATTGCCGCCCGTGTTTGTCATAACACCGGTTCTTTTTCGGTCGGCCCGCGAAGTTGCATGGTCAGGGTGCATAATCTCAACGAACAACCAGCGTCGATCTCATCGAATGGGGGCATTCTCGACAAGCTTGATTCAGCTTCCCTTGCCACCGCCTCTCAGGGATGGTATTATGAAAATACGCGCTCTGTTGCCGTAGTCAAGGTTCCCGACGATGGGAGCGCCGTTCAGATTTCAATTCCCGGCGGTGATATAGTTGGCGTTGAGCGACCCACGAAACCCAAAAACGCTTCTAATCTATCCGTTCGCTATCGAGGCCGCGGCATAGTGGTTGAATTGCGCGATAATACGGGCGGGAGCGCGCACACCGCGCGTATCGTAACCCTGTCGGGCAAAACGCTGAGTACGCAAGTATTTCAAAAAAAAGCGCATTTGAGTGTTCCTGACCATTTTAGTGGATTATTGATTTTGCGGATCAGCGGTCCCTCGGAAAATCGCTCTTTACTTTTACCTGAATTGAGTGGTTCTGAGTGAGGAAAACGCGCTAGTCTATGAACCAGTAAGGTTTGAACCGATCGCAGGGCATACCAAATCCAATAGGATGCTGTTTTCAAGATTGGTGAAAGCACTATTGGCCATGAAGCGCCGGCCTTCGATTCGCGACTGACGCAAGGCAACCCATATGAATAAAACGGAAACCGTTCCCGCCGCCTTACATCCCACGGATGCCCCGAAGGTCGTGCGGTATTCATTCAAATCGTGGGACAAGCCTTTCTGCATAGCGCGAACAACAGTTGAACGCCGTTATATCGTTGCGACAAAAACGCATGTCGGCATTGAAATCGGAGCTATTATTGATGGAGAAGGCGGGCTTTACTATAACAGGAAGGTGATACCAGTTTGCAGCGAGGACGTTTATCTGATAGATCCGCTTATTCCTCACACAATAAAAGTTGTCGGTTCCCGCCCAATTAAACTGGTCTTTTCAAATATGACGATTGAGCAGATGCTTTCGCTCTCAACGGATCCATCAGCCCCTGACTTGCTTCGGGCATTCTCCTTGCTCCGAAGCGGCAAACTCAGCCCAGTGTTCAAGAAAAGAAGACTGGAGAAGCAGTTTTTGATGCAGGCGTTGCGTTGCGCGGAAAAACAGCGTCCCTACGCAAAAGTAGAGGCGTGGCTGCATGTCGCGCGAGCCATGGTAGGCATTTTCAAGTGGATCGATAAGAATTCCGACGGCGCGACACAGGTTTCCGACGTACATAAAATTCAACGCCTGCATGCCACCGTCGCCTATATGCAACGACACTTCATGGAAAGCCTTACTCTGAACGATATTGCTGCCCACGCGGCGTTGAGTTCTTCGCGGCTGAGCCATCTATTTCAGGAAGTGTGCGGACAATCCCCCATGTCGTTTCTGAATAGTATCCGACTTTCGGCGGCCGCCGAGGCGCTGATTTCGACCGATTTCGCCATCGATCGAATTGCACATGATTGTGGATTCTGTGATGCTTCACATTTAAGAAGGTTTTTTGTGCGAAAATACGGAAAGACCCCCGGAAAATTTCGCCGCAACAAGGAACCGGATCCCGCAAGCGGCTGAATGAAATCACGAGGCTGACTCGATCGACAAAAGCAGTTGGACTCCCCTGCCGACCTGATGCACCGAACACCGCCTGAGCAAATGGTACGGATAGTAAAATTCCCGGGCGGCTAAAAATAGCAAACTCCACTTTTGTGGAAAATCGAAAAGAGCCCGACCCCGGATTTCGCAGTCGGGAGCGAACATTCAGCACGCTCCCGACTGTCGGGTAAAGGGGATTGACGAGGTCAGTTGCCAGTGGTGACCGCGGACTCCTCCGGTAACGCTACCGCGGTTTCACGGATGAGATTCATGATCCGCTCGATCTGCGTCCATCCATTGCACTGCCGGAAAAGACACCGATAAAAATCAAAGTACCGAACCGCACCATCCAAATTGCCCTGCGAAACCAGCAGACCGAGGACATTCGAAAAACGATGAAAAGTCAGGGGCATCGGCGGTTCCTGGATTCCGTCGACATAATCCACTCCAAGCCTGTCTGAATGATAGGAATTCTCGAAAAGATGTCGTACTGCTTGAGCGGGTGTTTCAGATGCAAAATCAGCGACGTGTGCTCTGCGAAGTAAGATATTCTGGTATGCGGACTGCAGACGAAGCAGATCGGGTTCAATTTTCTTTGATGCGCACCGGGCATTATCGTGAGTTCCAGCGACTCCTGTAAAATGTTCAACATGGCGAATCTCGCGGGAAATCCCGATTCGCATGTGAAACTCAAGATCCCCAAACCTGCCGAAGTTTTCACTGAAATAGCCTTCAGATTTGTGCAGCGACTTCCGCCACATCGGATGCGGTCCGACAAGAAGATCACTGAGCAGACGTTCATAGGTGAAACCGGGACGAATCAGGGACTCTTCACAGTTGAAGCTGGGAGAGGCTGTGGTATCGGTTCGCCCAGCCGTCGTCGTAAAAGAATCGCCGTAAACAAGTGCAAGCCAGGGATGATGCTCCAGATCGGAAAGAAGAATTTCGTATGCATCGGGAGACAGGCAACTGTCACTTCCCAGGGGTGTGACGTATTCTCCCCCCGCTATCCGGACTGCCATATTCCATGCGCGATATTCATTTATCGGAGAAGAAGTGCGTATGTGGCAAATGTTGCGATGCTTACATTGAAAATTTTCGATTCGTCTGCTTTGTTCCTCACTGCCCGCTGTATCAACAATTATAATCTCAATTTCCTGGGCAATCGTTTGTGAATTAAGGTCTTCGAGAGATTCGCATACGTAAGGATCGATACTGCTCAGAACAACGAAAACCGAAAGTTTGCGGGGTCTATCATGACTAGCGTCCGCGATACGGCAATTAGAGAGCTGCAGGTCGAGAAACTCTTCGTACCCGGCCGTCCAAATCGTTCTCACTTCCATATCTGTCGGATAGTTTTGCAGATGCTGCTCAGCAGCCTTCCCCATATTCTCAACCCAGGTTTCTCGTGCGACTGTACCGTCGTATAGCAATCCGTAAAGGAGAGCCGAACGGTCCGTACCTTCTACAAGATTCCCGTCTGTGATGAAAGCCGTTGCCGGCGCGCGCTTTGAGTTCGTTGATCCGGTTATCATGATTTCCCAGCTATCCCTTCCAACCTCACGGGTTGCGTTGATGTGCACCACGGCACCACATGTAATTTGGGACTACGGTATCCGACCGCTCATGGGCCGGTGAATTCCATCTTACATTCTGAGACATCGATAGGCAAGTCGGATTTTCATGTCCACGCAAATGACCCCAATTTGGGTTAGCCCAGGTTTCGCAGTCGAGGACCGCCGTACCGCGCTGCACTGAGCGGTGTCGAAGTGAGCGGAGCCGAGGCGATG
>CAYFVL010000178.1:0-12391 GCA_964346405.1 uncultured Fibrobacterota bacterium | reverse complement strand
TGAATCGCGCGCCGGCTTACGCAGAATGCCGTGAGTTGGTTGCGAAACTTGGGTTTAAGCCTTTTCCGCCGACTTTGATGCAATCAAAACTTATTCCCGGCCAAAGCAGAGGCTGTCGGCCGATCCAGGATTCCAACGGGCGGGAGTTTATGCAAGGTATTTCCAAATAAAAGGACGGCTGCGATACTCCCCGGCCTGCCGAAATCGAACTACTACAAATTGGAGGGCATGATTTTGTCACGGGAAGGACGATACATGGAACACCAATCAAAAAATGCAGTCCCTGAGGAGCGCTATACCGCTGAAAACAGGCAGGCCGAAGACTACATTTCCGCGGGCGACCTTCCCTCCGCCGCGGGTATTCTCGTGCAGGTGGTCGAAAAGGACCCGGAGAACTGGCGAGCATTCAACGATATGGGAATTATCTCCTGGATGCGCGAGGCATGGGAGGATGCGTTCACCATGTTTAAAAAAGCGGTCACCTTACGCCCAGATTATTCCGATGCCCTTGCAAACCTGTACGATGCGGCCATCAAGCTTAGACGTGCCCATGAAGTCCTGCCGCTTTTCAAGCGAGCCGTTGAGGTCGACGACTCACTCGAGGAAATCCGGATTCTGGCGGAGAGCATAGAAACTCAGGGTGACGACGTCTATACCTCGGAGCGGGCGTTGCTGATCGGACAACATAATCCCCGGGTGGTTGAGGCGAACAATCTGCTGGAAGAGGGCAGAACAAACGAGGCAATGAAGGTATTTCTTGAGATTCATGACAGCGAGGGTCCAAGTGCCGAAATTTTCTGCGGGCTGGGAATTATATCCTACTATCAGCAGCGGTATCAGGATGCCGTCTCGCTCTTTGTTGAGTCCATCAAGCTGAATCCTACCAAAAAGGATACCTTTCTCAATCTGATGGATGCGGCAAAAATGTGCGGAAAATCTAAAGAAGCGTTACAAATCTATGAAACATGCCTGAAAGAGTTCCCCTCACTTCAGGAAATATCGGATCAGATGACGGAAAAGTGATACTTTTTCTAAAGTGCACCGTATCCGACTCCGATAGATAGGAATGAAACACCTCGGAACTCTACCAGCACCTCCCTTGTGTGCGTCTGTTCGCTCGAGCTTCCCCAAAGTACCGAGTGAACGACAAGAGTTTGAGTGATGTTCCCCGAAGGCGGATACGAAATAAAGTATCCGCCTTTTTTAGTTTTCTCACGATCGGGATTTTTTGTTATTCTGGGGAAACGAAATACCAATTGGAGCACAGACTCGTATTCATTGTAATACAGGTATGCCGTGTTCTATCACCCTCCTCCCTGTAATGCATATAAATGGTGAATTTTTGATACGAAATTCACCGCGAATGCCTTTCTGGAACTGAAATGCGCAACAACCAATTCAAACCGGTACGTGTAGTGGTTCTTCTCGTTCTCGCTTTCCTGACACTGCCCGCAGGGGCCAAAAGACTTGCGGGAACTGGTGGGAATTCGAGCGCGGACCTGAATTCAATAGAGACTGCAAGGGATACACGACGGCTGGAGGAAGGGTTGGCGCCTTTCTTCGAGTCAGTCATTGAAAGACCTGTAGCGACCGCTGAAGCTGATGGTCTTCAGGCGCCTACCCAGGCGGAACTGTTTCTCATGATACGCCATTGGGACCGCCTCAGCAGTGAATTCAAGAAAAACTATGCACTGGCATTCTCCGAAATGACGCGCGCGA
Source organism: uncultured Fibrobacterota bacterium (assembly GCA_964346405.1). Taxonomy (GTDB): domain Bacteria; phylum Fibrobacterota; class Chitinivibrionia; order Chitinivibrionales; family CAYFVL01; genus CAYFVL01. Next base: position 10,672 of record CAYFVL010000178.1, on the reverse strand, counting down.
AATCGCACGGATTTACCTCCCCGGGCGGGCGATTCAGCATAGAATATGAGATATCCGGATCGGATTCAGTCGACCAAACCGACACGTATGGTTATGGAGCAAACGACAACTGGCGAATACGGATCAACGCCCCAAATGGAATCCCCGACTACGTAGACGAAGTGGCCTGGGCGTTCGACAGCTCGTGGTCCATGGAAATCGATCGATTCGGCCTGGTGAAACCGGCTCCCGTAGGCGGCAAGGAATCTTTACCATACGTTGTGCAGATCACCACTCAGCCGCGCGGGTATTACGGAATAACGCTTCCTGATCCGGAGCCAATTCCCGAGCGGAACGCCGGGTTTGGCAGCGTTATCCAGATCAGGCAGAATTGGATCGGAGACGAATGGAACGTTGACGAAATAATCGACTATGAAAACCATCCGGAAAAAGCAGTCAGAATAACCGCGGCGCACGAATTCCTTCATGCTATACAATATGCAATGTCTCACATGGTCTCCGGTACAATCCACCTCGATCACTATCCCATTTCCTGGCTTGAGGCTTCCGCGGTCCTCATGGAAGAACTGGCATTTGATTATGTTAACGACTACATACAATATATCCCCGAATTCTTTTCCCGCCCGACCGCATCCCTGTTCGACGACGGACAGGATTACTACAAGAACGTGCTTTTTCTTATGTATGCCTACTTCCGAGCACACCCCGGGGATCCCATCGCATTCGTCAAAGATATGCTGTTTCGCAATTACGAGTCCCCGACAAAGTTTCATAAAAATCTGACGACGGCAACATCCGGGCTGGGGCGAGAATGGACCGAATTGCATGGGGTATTCTGGGCTTCCACTTATTTTACCGGGGATCGTGCAGACACCTCCATTTTCCTCAAAGACGCCGCCCTCATGCCCGAATGGACTCATTGGAGGGACTATCCGGGTGATACGCTATCTACAGCAAAACACGTTTCTCCCTACGGAATGCAAATATTCAATTTCGATCCGGATACTCAGTCGTCGGATAGCGCGATACTCGAGCTGTTCATCTCGGGATCGACCGTCCCCGCCGAAGAATGGTCCATCCATGTAGTGCCTGAATTCCACGGTTCCCCGCGGGCCGATACCATGCTGCATGTCGCGTTGTCGGAGGAAGGATATGCCGCATATACGATTCCCTGGAGTGTCTGCAAAACTCTCTACATGGTAGCTGCCAATAGTAATCCCGACAGCAGTGGAAAAATCACCGCAACGATAGTGCCCCGGAACTGGCTACGCACCGCCCCCGGCGATTCGGTCGTTTCGCTATCCCGGGACGGATTACAAAAAGCTCGATTCACGGCGTCGGCGGTTCGTCAACTCTATGGCGACGCAATACTCTCGCCGATAGAACTGAACTCGACACACAGAATAGCGTACGACCGGGACAATCTTGCTCCCGCAAGCGTTAATTATGTGGTTAACTTCAACAAGTCATGGGAGACAGGCGTTCCCATGACTCTGACTGTTGGGGCAGGGCCCGGGCTATTTGAGCGCGAAGATATTACTCGTGAACTTGCCTCGCCCCAGGCGGCCATCCACCGATATGATCCATGGAGCTTTTCCTGGATTCCATTAGAGACAAGTACAATGCCCGACGGCGACGGGATCGCCTGGAGATGTACCATCGAGCAGCCGGGTCTTTTTGCCGTTCTTCAGCCAAAATCGGATGCCGTTACCCTCGCCGACACGGTGGGAGACTTGCGGGTCTCAGCCGAAATCCTGATACCGGTTCTGAACAAAGGGATACCGGAACTCAGAGCCGACGTCCTCGATTCCACACAGGAAAAGGCTATCGCAAAGATGGGATACGAACAAATCGGAGCATCGGCATTTCTCACGATACCGAACGAGTGGAATTATGCGGCAAGCCCTGAAATTGTTTTGCAGCTTTGCGGGGAAAGCTATTCGACGGTTTCACAATTACCCGATATTGAGAGTCCACTGACTTCAGTCTACCACTACCAATCCTACCAACCAAGCGGAAGGTGGACGGCGCTTTCCACTCGCCCGAATCTTGGTGACACCTGCGGAACATGGCGGGCGGTCTCCGGGGAAGACGGTACATTCGCGGTGCTGTTCCCTCTTTTCGATACTGTTTCCGTATCGGTAAAAAGAGGCGGCTCAGAGGCCGAACTCAAGTCGATTTTGTCACGACATCTTTCAACAAACAAACCAACCATCACCAAACTGCAAGAAACCAGGCATCTGGAACGCCTCGCCAGGTCACAAAACCTGAGACCCACCGGATTGCCGTTATACGATATCAGGGTTCCGGATACCTGGGCAGAAGCCGGCACCACATCGGCGTTTGAAATATCCGCCAGTGATGAGTTGGTTGATACTCTACGGGAAACAAGCGATTTTCTCCCGTCTCTCACTCGGCTGTATCGCATGGAGATTCATGGCGGCAATGATTCGTTATGGTATGATATGGGAGTCGGGAGAAGGGATTCAATCTGGTCATGGACCACAGTCGTAGAAAAAAGCGGCACTTTCGGATTGTTTCAGCAGATCGACGACGAAATACGTCTCTACCCCAACCCGGTCAGCATCAGGCGGCAACAGGATCTGGTCATGGACGGAAATGACATTCTGGATGTCACGATCTATACGATAGCCGGCGACCAGGTCGCGCGAGTTCATTTACCGGGAGATACAAAAGCCTTTGCGCAAACAGAAGACGGAGTGCTGTGGCATCTCAGGAACAATTCAGGAAATTCAGTCGCCCCGGGGACCTACATAGCCGTTGTCGGGTATAAAAGCCTTCTTACACGAGGCAAAGAACTAACACGAAAAAAAATCCTGGTTCATCCCTGAACCGGCTGAGCCGGTGTTTAGTCAGAAATCAAACAGACAATATCTTTTCAGAAAAAAGGCGTAGACAAGGCCATAATGCAACGATTCACGACACAATGGATGGAACCCGCTGTCGGGATTCTTGCTGGTTTTGTGTTAGTGCTGCAGTGCAGTTCCCCGCCGCCGCTCAATACGGCCAAAATTCCGGTCGAGCATGAAAAGCTCTATATCGCGCCGATTGCCGGCTTGGAGAACCTGGTAGAATACCCACACTGGCCCCTGGCCGTCGACTCAATGGTCATTTTGCTGGAAGAAGTCGAGAGGTTTCGGGAAGAACTGCTTACTGAATTCCACCGAAATGAGAAGCATGGATTGTATACTCTGGTGGATTCCACGCAGGGCCCGACTATATCGGTGACGGTAGAAATTCTTGCCTTGCATATCACCGACGAATCACTGTACATGCCGCTTCGCATGGAGGTTCGTGACAAGGCGCACGACAAACGATACTACGAGAAATTCGAACAGCGAGTGTCCCTTACAACCGACTCTCTTCTGATCGAAGCGGACCCATTCAGAAAAGCTGCCTACGGGCTGGCCAAATATAGGCGGACTTTTCCATACCGGAAAATGGTACAATTGTTCTGCCCGCCTCGAAGCTCCCCATAGTGGACTGCTTCGGCACAGACCTCTACCCGGGATTTCACAGCCACCGTATGCGGGACACCACTGACGTCACACGCGAAACATCGGTCGGGCCACGGTTACCGTTTCTCGTCGTTCGTGATCACCGGTACAGGAACCGCATCGGTCGGGTTCTTTACGGTGCGACCACGCATATCTCTTGTTAGGCCGGGTACTGGTATTCGATCGACAGGAATGACCACAGACGGCCTCCCGAGTGCATTGTTTGTGCCTTGTGACCGAAGATGAACTTTACGAATGGACGATGATTCCTTTATGGCATCCGCAATAGTCTGAGCCAGGAGTTGCTTGCCCTGTTCATTTGGGTGAACGCCGTCCTGGAATAGTTCCGGTTTTCCCTCAAAAGGGGCTCGCGCATCCACCAGGACATACTTACCAGAACAATCATCCGCCAGACTTCCCATCGTAACCATTTCAATTATCGCCGGAGTTATCTCGTGCTCCAAAATCGAGTCCTGAATAGCATGCGTATTCTCGAACGCCGGTAACGGCAAACAGATAAACACCTTGCCCTCTACCGTTGCCGCCACTTGTCCAATCATATACGTATACTGCTGTGCGAAAGCCTGTTTGTTCGACCAATGCCATGGTTTGGAATCGTTTGCGCCGAACATAAAAACCGCAATATCCGCTCCATAGTCCTTGGCAAAACCGTATGTGTCAGTCTTGACGTACGAACTATCGACCGACACTTGCGCACACATAGCGGAAACCCCGAAATTGCGCACTTGATACTCATCCCCCAGGATCGACTCGAGAACAGCGGGATAGCCCAGTTGCGTGATGCTGTTTCCAAGACAAGCAACTCTGGTTTTGGCCGCGAGAGGCTGGAGCGTCAGGAACAGGGCGGCGCCGGCTATCGAGAGTATGCCTGATAATTTCATCAAAACCATCCTTTCATATTGTCATTACAGGTACTCATTCAGGTAAACGCGAAACCATCCATACCTACAAAGATACACGATTCATTCGGAAAAATGGTGTTCTATGAAAAAATAGCCGTCGTTTCCCGCAATCCAGCAATTATTCCGTTGAATGTCGGACTATGCCTTGAGCACACCGAACCGTCATTCTTCGCTTGCCTCTCCCGGTTCCTCGCCCGGTTCCGGAGCCGGTTCGGAGATAATCACGGTAACAAACGAACTGTCCCGTTCATTTTCAGTCGATTCCACCAGGAACACCGCACCGTACGTATCCGGGGTCTTGTAGTGATACTCGACCCGGCCGGAATGAGTAATTGTAGTATCATAGGCGCCGTCACCGTCGAAATCCCACGAGTATCGCGCAATCCCGCCGCGGAGCCTCTCAGCGGTTCCGGACAGGGCCACCGTGGTATCGCTGGTTCCGAACACCGTGTCCGGAGCATGAACTCGAAGTGAATCAGGTATTTTCACCGCCTCTATCCGCGCTCCGCGAATCAAATGACCATCGAGCGTTACCGCACCATAAGAAACGGGAGTTGCCAACGAGTGGTCTTCAATGAAATTGGATCCGGTGATCGTGTCGATCTGGCCGTCGCTGTTTCGATCCCACACATAATAGCCCACGGTATCGAAAATCAGAGATGCCATGTCGATCGACTGTGTAGTTGAGGTATCTGAAATCGTGCCGGAATCCACAAGCCCTGCCGTATCCGGTGCGGGTACCGGCAACGTATCCAAAAATACGGTTACACGTCGCGGCGCCGGTACTCCCTGCGTTAAAATCTTAACGGAACCAACTCCCAACCGCTTCCATTTCACCATGTGAGCACCCGACAGAACGACACCCGCAAGGGTGCCACCCGGATCGGCAATCAATCCTTCGACAACATGGCCAATATCTGAAATTAGACGAACCGATTCGCCAACAGGGACATCCGTAATCCGGAAACTACCATCCGCACTATCGGTCGTGTCGATCAATCCCCCCGCCACGGCCCGAACCACAACCCGGCCCATAGGAACGTTATCCTTGCCCACGATTCGCCCTTCAATAACGGCACCCTCGGTATCGAGTGTAATCATTATGGGAGCCGCCCCGTTTTCCGACAAGCTGTACGATACAGCTCCCCAGCCTTCCCCAGTCAGTGCCGCCATAACAGTACCCGTGTCGGAGAGCAGGCCGCCAATGGTGAATCGTCCGTCGCCATCGGTTCGGACTCTTCGGTCTTCACTCACAATCTCCACGCCGGCGCCGACCGCGGGCGCTCCACCGGAGAGCATTACCCTTCCGGCAAGCTCGGTCCCCCGCGATTGCATTTTGATTTGTCCCACCGATATGGTTGTATCACCATTCAGGATTCTCAACATTCTGCCGTTTCCCGACGTATCGGTGAAGGTATCGAGATCTGCAAAACCAACCCGTCTGATAGCCAACCCGTATGAAATTGTGTCCAAACGGTCAAGGCGAAATTTCCCCTGAGAATCGGTAAGATTTAGCGACCTTCCTGGTATCGAATATACGCCTGCACCACGAATTGGAGTCCCGTTTCGATCAACGACAACTCCTTCGACAGCCCCCCAAACCGGTGACGTCGGCTCGTAAGTCTCGACTGGTCCGGTACTCTCCTCCGTGCATAGTAGCATCGCGGATACAACCAGGAAAACCGCCAGGCGAACGTACGTTTCTCCAAACGTTCGGATACCTGATGCCCGGAACGTTTTGCATGCCCCGGCGGGGAATCGGGAACTTCTGATTTTCATTGAGGTCTATCCTCCATGAAGAAAAGGGGTGTGGAAGCCGATGAAACAACCTTCGAGGCCGACTTCAACTGTTTGCGTGAGCGCGAATCTCACTCTAAAATCCGTGGATGCAGAATCTCCCGGTACGCCGGGGATGAACGGAGCCCGCCTCCGAAGGATTTCCGAAGGCGGGCTCTCAGTTTTGCGGAAATATACCGTAAAAACTACTTTTCTTCGGTTTCCTCTTCGGCGGTTTCGGCCATTTCCTCGGCACCATCATCCATTGGGGACGCCTCTTCCAACTTTGCTTCTTCGGCAGGAGCCGAAACGGGGCCGACATGAATATCGGGCCAGCGATCATTTCCGGTATGGAACGTCAGCCGAACCAGATCTTTCTTTTTGTCCGTATTGATGTCCCAAATGTAGACCTCGTAATCAACTATGTCGTGCTCGTGACCGTACTGAGTCGCGCACCAGACCATCCATTGCCCATCATCATCCAACTGAGGGAAGTACTCATGCGATCTGCGACCCGGAATATCCATGAGACGGGATTCTTTCGGAACGGTAAGACCACGAATACGAATGGTCGGTTTACCCTGTTCGTCGATTGGTATGGCCAAGACTTCGGTTCCACCATTCCCCTGCCCTTCATTCATACGAAGAACACGCTTCTCATCCGGAAACCAGTTGATCTGGCAACCGGGACCGGTGGTATTCCACTCGTTTGTTTCCCGATTGAAAATACCCGTTTGTCGCTCTGTACCACGAATCGTGATAGCGAGAAACTTTCCGCTGGGCGAAAGCATCGGTTGCTGTGAATAAACCTTGTCTTTGCCAAACTCCTTTTCAGCATCGAAGATCTCAACCTCTCCACCATCAGCGAGGCTGTGGATGAAAACCTTCGGGCCACGCGCAAAAACTACGGAATCACCACTCGGGCGCCAGGATCCCCAAGCTGCGTTCTCGACCACTTTCTTTTCATTTTGGCCGTCCACATCGACAATCCACAAATCCCACTTATCGTACATTTCGGCATCCATCTCGTTCACCCATCCCAACTTACTGCGGGTAAACAGAACTCGCGAACCTTCGGGCGAAAATCGTGAGAACCAATCCACATTGTTTGTGCTTTTTGTAAGCGGTTTCTGATCCGTTCCGTCAGCATTCATGATCCAGATGTCATGTTTACTGCTTGCTCGAGAAGTCGACCAGACAATCTTACCATCGACTTTTCCCTGAAACTCTTCCAGGGCTTTCTTCTCTTTTCGACCCTTGTCCGTAACCGACCCCAACGGCGCTTCCTGCGCATTGAGTACCGTGCTTCCAAGCAGTGCACACGCACCGATGACCATCGTAAGCTTATTCATGTACTACCTCCTCTAAAGGGCATTGTTTTCACCGCTTGTTCTATGCGGCGGTTTTTGAGGCCATTTACCAGGGTTGGCAAAACCGCTTAAATACTTTCGTACTAATCGTATATTCCGGAAACTGTATCTAAAATACTAAATACGTTTCTTTCCCGCACGGATTAATCGTTCAAAAAAAACTGCTGTGCGTAGTGACACTAAACGAGTCCTTGATTTAATTTAATTAAGCATTATCGCGAATCATGGCTTTTCAGAACACCAATGAGGTTCTCCAGCCAATATCCGGCTTCCCGGCGAATAGCGGGATCATTCTTCCACTGCGAAACGATCTCCGCCTCGATCTCCGCACGTCCTTCGGGAGACAACGGATCGATTACGGGCAAGTCGAAAAAACCTTTTCCGACAAACACTATGCTGTTACCGTCGCAGTAAACGGGATCCCAATTGGGCCAGTCGTACAGAGCTTTCACAAGCGGCAGAGCACGAGTATACACTGATATTGGAAGAACTGCGTGGGTAATGCTGAATTTGTTCGCCACCGGCTCGAAATACTCTGGATTATCCAGTATCGCCAGGTATTCCGCGAAAAAGGCCGGTGAGCGAATAACCAGCCTCCCATCGATAAATACCTGTTTGTCGGGGTAAAACCGATAAATCAGATATCCGCCATATCGAATCGTATTAAAAACTCGCCCCGTGACGCCGTGCTTTTCGATGAAGTCCGCTGCGCCGGCAGGTACACGGAAAGGGGATACCATGCGGTTTTGCGGGTACAATGCAATTGTCCGCGCATGTGCCGGTAACGCCAATACTACCCAGACGAATAAGAAAAAAACCAATGATAAGGCTCCCGCCGAACGAGGATGCAGCGAGGTATCCCGTGCTGTCGGCCCCGGTAGTATGTCGGCTATTGAGCGGCCCAGAAATGGTGTCAGGACGACAAAATAGAGGAGAATATTTCGTTGAGCGGAAAAGGCGAGCCAAAGAAAACCCAGTAGAACGAATACGTCGCCCCATCGTACTCTCCGACGACCTGCCCATAGGAAAAAGATTGAAACCAGGGTTATTCCAATTGTGATCCAGGCCAGCCGAGGCTCGGAGGTGAGCATATCGCGAAGAGGAAGGTTTTCACTCACATTTTGAGAATATATGTTCCCAAATCGCGGATCTATTCGGCCGAAAAGCTTGAACGGCAGCAGTGCTCCCCGCCATCCGTAGGGATTCAGAAAACTCACCAACATTGCACCTATCGTCACGCTCAGGAGCGCCCTGAACGTGCGTGGATGGTACGATATGCTCCCATTCTTTCGTTTTATAAGTGAAACCGCTTCACCCGCGGCATACCCTCCCGCGATAACCGGTCCAAGAACAAACAGCCCTTGTGTATTTGCCCATAGCAATTGCACGGGAATGAGAAGCAGAAAAAGCTTTGCCTTTCCGGTGCGGTAGTACTCCGAGATTACCAAAAGGTACAGGGCTATTGCCGGAAGTGTCACCATGATTGGCCGAGCGAGAACCAGATAGCGTGCTTCATGGATCAAGAAAGTAAATATTAGCGCCGTTATCGCCCGACGACGATTCTCCCGGTTCACAAACATCAGGAGAGCACCCACTATCGCAGTAACGATACACTTTGTAATGACAATGCCGCCAAAGCCCACAGTGGATCGTAACCAGTGCACAATGAGCTGGAAACCCCAGTGAATATCGATCCATTCCGGTCTTTCCAATGTATAGGCAAAAGGATCAACAAACAGAATCGACTTTGAGGACAGCATTTCACGCGCCGCGGCCAGATGCCACCAAATGTCGGTATTTGTAATAGGGAAATAGACAAAATAAGCCGACGGCGTAAGAGCCACCACGCCGGCAAAGACGTACCATACTCTCCGGCGACCATTATTCTCCGCACTGGTCACGGTTATGCCGGTCGGGTCTTGACGATGCCATCTCATCACTTTCCTTTTTCAAGATTACGACCAAGTTCGGATGGTACCGGATAGTCCGGATGAATCCCCTTCAGCCGCCTCAGTGCCGAATAGGCCCGTCGCATATCGTTTATACCCATATACGCATACACCAGCCCAAGCAGAACCTCCGGATCTTCCGCTTTTCGCGAAAGAGATTCATCGTACAATGCAACAGCTTCTTCGTATCGTTTGGTTGACAACGCAAGTGCAGCCCGATTCTTCAAAATTCCGGGCAATTCCCTGTTCCGACGATAGGCTTCGGCCATAGCCGCCCATGCACGTTCGTTATGGCCCCGCGAATTTAAAACAATTGCCAGATTGCCCCATGCCTCGGCATACTCGTCAAAGCGTTCCACCGCGGCTCGATAGAGAGCTTGTGCTTCGGCCAACCGTCCTTTCTCCCGGAAAATGTTTCCCAGATTGTAGCACAACACCCCAACGACTTCTCTTTTAGTCAGATCCCGAAGATAATATCCGGAGGAATCCGAAACCGCATACCTTTGCCGGTAATAATTGTCGGGGTGCGCATATCCTCCTCTGTTCGGCTCGATGTTCCGGGTCCGGTCCGAATCGCTGTACCGAACGAAGAAGTGCCCCGGGAGAACCACACCTCGAAGAGGCGTTTGTGTTTCTTCCGCAAGCATAAGAAATATCAGCGATACTCCAAGGCAGGAGCCGCTTCTGCGCGAAAAAATCGTATGTGGCAGCAGCGCCTGAATATCGTCCTGATCCGGATCGAATGAGATCCCCCATTGATGGTAGACAATGCCTTTAAAGCTTTCGATTGATTCGTCCATGCCGGAAGGTATTTCCACTGTATTAACCAGCGACTCGAGCGAATCATAGAATATTTCAGGATCTGAAATGCCCTCGAATTTTTCGGCCGCGAATCGGGACAGGGTTTCTACATCCGAACGTATGGAAGCATCGACATCCGAAGGTGACGCCAACGCACTCAGCCGGGCCGACGGTGGTGAATCACATGCAATGACAATTGCCAGGCTAATCCACATCGGCATGCCAAGGCGCAAAAACACTTGCGTTCGCCGGCTAATTTTCATTCTCCCGATCACCGATGGCTTTTTCGTCATAGACGCTCAAACCTAACCCAAGTTTCGCAATCAACTCACGGC
>CAYFVL010000177.1:0-12514 GCA_964346405.1 uncultured Fibrobacterota bacterium | reverse complement strand
GTTCGGGACGTTAACGGGTTAACGGGTTAACGGGTTAACGGGTTAACGGGCGAATACATGAATCCGAAACACGAAGGGCTTGCCTTCAGGTGTCGGAATAGTTTATGCTTAATAATGGGATGTGACGAAACGTAATATGTAGTGTAGCGTACCCACTTGGGACAACTGTGCGCGGGAAGCGGCTTGAGTAGGGTAACCGCGTTCGGCAGGAGGAAAGACTATGAGACATATAACACTAATTTTTGGATCCTTGCTTCTGGTCGCGGGCCTCTCGACGGCTCAAACGGTCGATGCCTATGAAGACGGCGCATCGGAAGACCTGGTTGGGCTGCTCGATCCTTCACGGTTCACTCTCAATCACGCCGTCTCGTTCGGGATGTCTTCCTCGAGCGCCGGTAATGGCCTGAAACATCAGAGTCTCTATACCACCATGCTTCAGTACCAGTTCAGTGAACCGATCACGGTCAATGTGAATTTCAGCTTGCCGATACATTCGACTTACAATTCCGCCCACAATTTCTCGAGCGAGAATATGGAATCGGCGGAATACTTGAGGAACATACCTTTTGATGCCTCACTTACCTGGCAGCCGAGTAACAATTTCATGATGAGACTGTCTGTCCTGAGAAACACGGGCGCTGAAGAAAGCTTCGCACATCCATTTCTACTGGACCATAGACTGCGTCGCCCCTACGAACACGAATAAAAAAGTGTACACTGCGGCGCGGTCGCGGTTCACGGAAGTGCCGGTCCAGATTTCGTGACTGAAGTTATGCGGTGGGAAGTAACTGAAAACGTTCGGGGATTTTCCGCCGGCAGATACACGAATTCTCAGGCCGAGGTGGGATCAGGATGAACCGTTTCGAGCCGATTTGGACACTCCGTTCGTCCTGCGATGCACTGGGCGGTGTCGACCTGAGCCCGGCGAAGGACACAGATGAAGGTGATTTCCGGACCAAACACTAATTGAGCCCTTCCCTTACCAGACGCTTCTCAAGCGATACGCCGACTTTTTCCCATAATTCCTGCGGATTGATTGGTCTGCCCTTACGAAGCTGAAACACTTTTATAGAACGTTCTATCTCCCGATCCACGTCGGTGCGCCGGACTTTGTACATGTCGTTGAAATAGTCGTATAATTCCTGTTTCGAGTGCCATGTAAAAGAATCGGTCCGCTTTCTAATCTCTTTAACCATACACAGTGTCCTTCCCCCGCCCCCATTGTAGTTCTTGACCCAGGATTCGCAATCAACTCACGGCATTCAGCTCTACCCCCTCGACTCCGCTCGGGGCATCGCCTCGACATTTCGCTCGGGGCATCGCCTCGACATTTCGGCTTCGCTCATTTCGGCTTCGCTCACTTCGACACCGCTCACTTCGACACCGCTCAGTGCAGCGCAGTGCAGCGCAACACATCGCTCCGCTCACTTCGACACCGCTCAGTGCAGCGCGGTGCGGCGGTTCTCGACTGCGAAACCCGGGCTAAGTAACTGATTACGGGATAGTCTGTTAGCACAATCAGTGCCTGTTTTCGGAACTCAGCTCCGAGTTAAACCTGAACTCGTCGGTTCTGAGTGAGGTGCTCGATGAGTTCAGGTTAAAATATAAAGCAGGCCACCCACGCCGTCCTAATGATGAACCCCGGTGCACTGCACCAACCCGATCCGAACTGAGCAGAATCACTAACCCGGGATTCGCAATCTACTCACGGCGGCATTCCAGTGCATTTCGTTTGAGAAAACCGGAAGCCGGGAGATCCTATTTGAATCGGCTTCGGAATTCTCGAGGGGAAACACCTACGTAGCGTTTGAAAAACTTCGAGAATGTATATGCATCGACAAACCCGTATCGCTCCGAAATTTCTTTCAGGCTATACTCGCTGTAGGCGACATGCTCTTTGGTCACATCGATTTTTGTCCTGCGCACATACTGCATGATACTTTCGCCACGTTCCAGCCGGAATTGTGCGCTGAGGTGAGATCTCGAATAATTGAAGTTAACGGCGATCGTCTCCAGGGTCAGAGGTTTGCGTATATGTGCACGCACGAAACGCATCACGCGCTCACTCAGAGTTTGATTCAAGTGGAGTTTTTGGATTTCTTCGTAATTCATGTAAGTGTACATCAGCGGCGAGAGAAGATGACCAAGGTACTCCTTTTCCGGTTGCGTGAGGAACCGGTATTTGGGAAGGAAGCTTTCAAAGGACCAGATGATTGGGGAGGTGAACGGTGATCTTTCCAGCACCTTGAGTTCACCACAACCGCAACTTTCGCAGGAATACTTGATTGATATGACCGAGCATCCCTGGGGCAGGTAGCGGAATCGATGGTTGCAGTCGGGCGGAATGATCACGATTTCCCGCTCCCCTGCCTCCAGACGTTTTTTGCCTTCCGTCTCAAGACGGACTCGGCCTTTGAGTATTAATTCCGTTTGCCAAAACGGGTGGCTGTGCATGCCGGTGTCATTCTTCAAGTTCCTGTTCACCTGGTAGTAGCGAACGCGAAATGGAGAAGTTATCGAGCCCTGCATCATCATTTTTGACATCTTTTCGCACAGTATTGACAATTGCACTTCACTCATGGATTCAGTAATATACTAACATGATGCGGAATACCGGCCTTGCTTTTTCAAAAATTAAGCGATTCAAGTGAAAAAACAGCGGCCGAAAACCCGGGAAAAACGGGCAATTCGACAAACTCCGTGTCCGTTTTTCCCGGGTTTTCGGACAGTGACGACTGACGACTGACGACTGACGACTGACGACTGACGACTGACGACTTAAGAAATATGCTGAATACCAAAAAGACTATGGGAGGTCCCGTACAATGAATAGGTCCATGAGAACCATACCGACATTTCTCACGATTTTCACCCTTCTTACCATTTCCGATGTCGGGGCCGACGGGGCTTTCGAGGCGTTAAAAGAATCCGACGCCTTTGGGATCGAACAACTGACTGCTGATTGGGCCGAACAGGATAAGGCTTCTTCAATAGGATATGAAGCTGCATGCGGGACGGTTATGGAAAGCCTCTCATCAGTCCCCACCGGTATCCAACAGTCCTACGACAATCTATCGGCATCGGGCGGTTCCGAGGCGGAATGGAAAGATCTGTATCATGAACACTGTGCCCTCAGACGCCTTGAACGGCTTTCACCCTATATGGAAAAAATACATAAAATTCTCTTTTTGAAGCACAAAAAGGATAGGCGCCTTTATTTCGCCAATAAGCGCAAAACGAACAGAAAAGGCTTCTACTTTCTTTATGTCGACGAAAACACCGTCTGCCGCGAGGAGTTTGTTGATGTACCTCATAGCAAGGTTATGGACCCCAGTTTATCGTCGGACGGCAAAAGAGTACTGATGGCCGACAATGATGGTCTTTTTGAGTACGAAGTCGCGACCGGTAAAACCAGGAGGATTACAGATGGCTACACGGATATGCTTGGCATATACCTGCCCGACGGGAACATTCTTTTTGCCTCAAAGCGAACACCCATTATAGTGCCGTGCAACGGCTCGGGAGCGGTGAATTTCTATCTCTGCGACAAAGACGGCAACTACATCCGAAGGATCGGGTTCGATCAGGTAAATGTCTATTTCCCATCCCTGTTGCCCGACGGCAGGGTAATCTTTACGCGATGGGGATACGTCGACAGGACTCGCTGGCATACGTTCGACCTTTTCACTATGAATCCCGATGGATCTAATTTGCTCGGATATTACGGAAACGCATCGTGTTTCCCTCCCATTCTACTATATCCGAAAGCCATTCCGGGCACCAATAAGATACTCACCGTACTCTCGGGCAAAGACAACAGCGGTATGTCCGGACCCTTGGCCGTCATAGACGTCTCCAGGGGAGACGAAGATACGGACGGACTCGAATTCTTCGGGAACCTTGTTGAGCCCGAAGTATACTGCGCGACAGCATACAAGCCCGATATCGAGGTGTACTACATCTATCCATTTCCAATAGATGAGAACACCTGTATCGCGGTAGCTAGTGTCAAATCGATTCAAGATGGAGCGTTATTTACCGTTTTCAAAGACGGATCACGAGAGCTTCTGGCAACCGATACTTCATACGGCGGAATCGGCCAGGCGATTCCGATGGTCGCACCGGGAAGCTATCCGAGAATACCGGCAAAGTCCGACTACACCAGACAATCGGCCGAATGTTTCATTACAAACGTGAATTTCGGGCGCGGTACGGAAGGCGTGGAACCGGGGGTGATCAAGAAATTGCGAGTAGTCGAAATCGATTATGCGATCACCGACGTCGGCCAGGTTGACGTCCCGGGCACCGGATTCCACTCCCCCGCCGCATTGATGGGTGGGTCGTGGTGCGTGAAGAAAGTTCTTGGTGAGGCCCCGGTCGAAGAAGACGGATCCGTTGCGTTCGAGCTGCCCGCCCGTACTCCGGTTTACTTTCAGGCCATAGACGCCGCGGGAAAAGTGGTTCAAACCATGCGGGACTGGGTGACATTCATGCCCGGTGAAACCGCGAGCTGTTCTGGATGTCATGAATCGAAATACAGTTCAGCCCCTCCGGGACAGCCCATTGCAACTACCCCTAACCCACTGGAACCCTTCGATGGGAAACCGGCTCGATGGTTTAGCTTTACAAAGGAAGTACAGCCCATTCTCGACAAACATTGTATAAAATGTCACGACGGTACTCCTCATGAAGGGAAGGACATCCCGGACTTGACCGCCGATTCCGTTCTGATCGGCCCTATACACTGGACAAAGAGCTACATGAGCCTGGTGGAATACGGAAAAGATCCCGGATGCAGTATCGAAGACCGTAACAAAAGAGCCGGGACATGTGAGAGGGGAACACTCGATTTCGACAGTGGCAGTATAACCGTGTTTTACGGATACGACGATGCTCCCGATGTGTTACCTCCGTATTATGCCGGGGCCGCTCGGAGTAAACTGATTACCATGCTTGAGAGTAAGCATAGTGATGTTTCCATTACCGATGAAGAGATCCGGCGAATCAGTTGCTGGATCGATCTGGCGGTACCCTATCTTGGTACGTGGGATGAACATTTGATCCCCGAGGCAAAGGAGAAATACGACAAAGCTTTGGAAAGGAAACTGGCCTGGGAAGAGATCGAGAGGGAAAACATAGCCGAATACGCGGGCGTCTCGACCTCCTCTCGTTCAGATGGTCACTTCGGCTACAACGTCCACAAACAGACCCCCGCACACTCGACAACCGCGCCCGACCATAGCACGGTGATCGAATGGTACGATCTGTCGGGCCGACGAGTGAAAAGGACCGCCGCCGGCGCTCCGCGCGGAACACTACCCGACGTCGGGGGCGTTCTTATACGAAGAGTACGGCGTAGCGGCAAAGTCCGTGACGATGTATCCCGCCGAGTTCTTGTTACTGAGTAATCAGTAACGGACGTTCTGGTTTTTTCCGAATTTCTACCCCTGTCCCGGAGACGAGCAGGGGTAGTTTCCGGTCCGGCTCTCAGCCCGAGTGATCTCCGTCACGCCAACAAGCGCCGACATGTCCATTTGCATTCGGTGGAATCCGGTGCTGTCCGGTCGAGCACTCCGGGAGCGCCGAGGTGCATCTACGGCGATACGCGCAGCCGACTGCCGAGTCGGCAACGGAATCAGCTTCGGGTTCACCCGCAACACATTGGCGTGAAAGATAGTCCACATCCGGATCGGGCACGGGCACCGCCTGCAGCAAGGCCTGTGTATAAGGATGTTTCGGGTTTCGGAATATCTCATCCCGGTCGCCCGTTTCCACAACTCTCCCCCGGTACATAATCACGATTCGACTGCAGATATGCCTCACTACCGAGAGATCGTGTGAAACAAAAAGCATTGTCAAACCCATCTCACGTGTCAAGTTTGACAAAAGATTGAGAATCTGCGCCTGAATAGAGACGTCGAGTGCCGAAACCGGTTCATCGGCGAGTATGATATCGGCTCCGGTTGCCAGTGTTCGCGCCACTGCCAGCCGCTGCCGCTGTCCTCCCGAAAATTCATGTGGATACCGTCTCACAAACCGTGGATCCAGCCCGACCTGTTCCATCAATTCGGCAACGGCGGGCTTGACTGATTTCCGGTCCATTTTTTTGCACCAGCGCAACGGCTCCGAAAGCGCTTCGTATACCGTCATGCGTGGATTCAGTGACGCATACGGATCCTGAAAGACCATTTGAATTCGTTTACGCACTCCTCGCCCCGCCCCAATCCGTGTGACATCTTCCCCGTCAAGCAGTATCCGCCCGGCACTCAATGTCTGAAGTCCCGCCACTGCACGCGCAAGAGTCGTTTTACCGCATCCCGACTCCCCGACCAGCCCCACGGTTTCTCCATGCCTGATTCCCAGATCCACTCCATCAACCGCCCGCACAACACTCCCCGTGCCGCCGGAACGCGCCGAGCGTAATCTGAACACTACTACCCCACTCCTGACTTCCAACGTATATGAACTGTTGTCGGTCACAGGTAAACCTCCCCGTCGCGAACCCTCATGCAGGCGGATAGATGGCCATCTCCGACATCATCAAGAGAGATATCCTCCCCGCGGCAGCGTGATGTGACAAAATCGCATCGCGGCGCAAACGGACATCCGGACACATCGCCGGAAAGGTCGGGAGGCTTGCCGGGAATGACTTTCAGCACTTCACCGCCTCCATGCGCCGAGGGCAGCGAAGCGATTAACGCTCTGGTATATGGATGTTTCGTGGCATGAAACAAAGAGCGAACGTTGGCCTGTTCGATGATACGACCGGCATACATCACCAGAACGCGATCACAAATTCCGGCCACCACCCCCAGGTCGTGAGTCACGAATATCATCGACATGCCGTGCACGCTCTGAAGGTTCTTCATCAGGATCAGAATCTGGGCCTGCACAGTGACATCCAGCGCCGTGGTGGGTTCGTCGGCGATCAACAGCTCCGGCTGCGTTATCAAAGCCATCGCTATCATTACTCTCTGACGCATTCCCCCGGAAAACTCGTGTGGATACGAGCGCAGACGATCACGCGCCCGGGGAATCCCCGCTTCCTCAAGTCCACGCACCGCCCGAGAAACCGCTTCCTCTTGTCCGCAGATTCCGTGTACCCGCAATGGTTCTATCAGTTGATCACCTATTCGCATGTACGGATTGAGTGCGGTCATCGGATCCTGAAAGACCATCGATATTCGATTCCCACGAATGGAGCGTAACGTGCGTTTTGTGCATCGAAGCAGATCCATTTCCCCAAACCGCGCCGACCCGTCGACAATTTTTCCCGGCGGTTGTGGAATCAATCCCAGCAATGAGAGACACAAGACCGATTTGCCGGATCCGGATTCACCCACCAACCCGACGGTTTCGCCGGTCGTTATATCGAACGACACGCCGTTTACGGCCCGAACGGTTCCGGCTCGCATCTGGAAATGGGTAACGAGATCCCGTACGTGCAGCAACGACATTACTAATCCTTTGAAGATCGAGGGTCAAGAGCATCCCGCAGACCGTCGCCGATGAAATTCAGCGAGAACAGAGTCAAGGAAAGCATTATGCCGGGAAAAATCAGAAGCCAGGGATACGATTCCATGTACTCCGCACCCTCTTTTATTAACAGTCCCCACGAGCTTGCCGGTGGTTGTACGCCCAGGCCCAGAAAGCTCAGGAAGGCCTCGAGCAACATCACATTCGGGATTGTCAGAGTTGTATACACAATTATTGGGCCCAACACATTGGGTACGATATGCCGAAAAAGAATTCGGGATACCGGCAGTCCCAGGAGCACGGCCGCTTCGGTATACTCCTGTCGTCGGACTCCCATAACCTGTCCACGGACTATTCGCGCCATGGTCAGCCATTCCACCGCGCCGATCGCAAGAAAAAGCAGGTAAATACTTCGACCGAAAAACACCATCAGGATGATTACGAAAATCGTGAACGGAAAGGCGTAAATTATGTCGATTATCCGCATCATAACGGCATCGACATTGCCACCCGCGTATCCGGCAATCGCTCCATACGCGACCCCGATGAGTACCGCCGTAACGGTCGCCAGTACACCGACCAGAAGCGAAACACGACCTCCGTAAAGAATCCGCGTGAAAAGATCGCGTCCAAGCACATCGGTCCCCAGAATGTGATCCGGATGCGGCCCCACCGCCCCGATAGCCAGATTTTGAGCTTCGTAGGAATACGGAGCGATTACCGAAGCCAACAGTGCACTGAGCGCAAGAAGAACCATGAACACGCATCCTGCCATCGCTAGCCGATTCCGCTGGAATCTATACAGTCCGTCTTTCCACAAACTTCTTCCAGTGTACTCACCAGTGTCGGGCGTCTGAATTTCAGGATTGACGGTCTTCATCGGCCACCCAACCTCAGACGGGGATTCAGCCAGACCATAAGGATGTCCACAAGTGAGTTGAACACGATTATGAGAGTGGCATAAAAAAGAACGGTTCCCATTATCATGGTGTAATCCCGGTTGAACGCGGCCATAACGAAGAACCTCCCGAGTCCGGGAATCTGGAATATGGTCTCGACAACAAACGAGCCGGTAATAAGCCCGGCCGCGGCCGGACCCAGGAATGATGAAACCGGGAGAAGAGCGCCACGCAGTCCGTGACGGAGCACGACCGCCGGTTCCGAGACACCTTTTGCACGGGCGGTTCGGATAAAATCCTGTGCAAGAATTTCAAGCATACCGCCACGTGTCAGGCGCGCGATATATGCAACATAAGCACTTCCAAGGACAAGTGCCGGCAAGATTCGAGCCTGGATTCCCTGCCATCCCGAGGCTGGAAACCAATTGAGCCAAAGCGAGAAAATGAGCACCAGCAGAGGTCCCATGACAAAAGTCGGCACACAGATCCCGACCATTGCCGTCGACATGACCGCATAGTCAACGGGGCTGTTGGGCTCGAGCGCCGCAATGACCCCCGCGCCCACGCCGACAATAAACGCAAACACCAGTGCATAGAAACCAAGCTCCATGGATACGGGAAAGGCATCCGCCAGAAGCTCGGTTACCGTACGATTGGGATATTTGAACGAGGGTCCGAAATCCCCTCGAACTACATTCGACAAGTATTCCAGATACTGTAAAAACAGGGGTTGATCGAGCCCGTAGTGTTCTTCCAGACGCTCGAGAACAAGTGGAGAAACCTTTTTCTCGGAACTGAACGGCCCACCGGGCGCAAGACGAATAAGAAAAAACGTCACCGTCGCAATGACAAACAGAGCGGGTATAGTTTCCAGAAAAATTCGTCGTAGTATAAATTTCAGCATTTTACCGGCGCTTTATTCACTCTTCAGACGCACATACTGGTACGGATGATGGTCCATTATTGTCGGATTCCAATTCTTTACCGACGGATGCACCAGCTTGTTGCTTGTGTAGAAATAGATCGGTATGATCGGCATCTCATCCATGAGAATCTTTTCAGCTTCGCCGAACAACTTCATTCTCTCCTCGGATGCCGCAGGAAGTGATGCCGCTTCAATCAGGGAGTCGTACGCTGGATGAGACCATCCGGTGCGATTGTTACCACCGTCGGATATCCAGAGATTGAGAAAAGTATTCGGATCGAGGTAATCCCCGATCCATCCGGCCCGAGCTACATCGTGCTCTATTCGCTGAGTAGTGGCCAGGTAGACTTTCCACTCCTGATTCGTCAAAGTCACCTCGATCCCCAGCTCTTTTTTCCACATCTGCTGGATTGCCTGGGCAACCATATGATGGGTTTCCTGAGTGTTGTAGAGCAACTCAAACCCGGGAAAACCCTCACCGCCGGGGTAGCCGGCCCGGGCGAGCAATTCACGTGCGGCCTCCGGGTCATAAAGCGTTTGAGCGGGGCTCGTATATCCGGCCGTTTGCGGTGGCGTAAAATGGTATGCCGGCGATTGATCACCCTTCAGTATCGTCTTGATAATACCGTCGCGATCGATGGTCATTGCCAGAGCCCTTCGTACACGCGAATCGGTCAGTCCGTCACGTGTGGTATTTACAAGATAATAATATGTCCCGAAATAAGGATCGATTCGCAGTTCCCCGGGGGCATTCTCCCGATACCAGGAAATCTTGTTCGGCGGCACCGTGTGCGTTACGTGCAGTTGCCGGGAGCGGAATGCCCGTTCTTCGGTTTGCGCGTTCTCGATGGGATGGAAATGTATCCCATTGAGCGATACCCGTTCACTATCCCAGTAATTCGGATTCTTCGTGACTACTATCTCTTCATTCATTTTCCAGTCGGACAGGACAAAAGGACCATTCCCTACATAGTTTTCCGGCCGGGTCCATTGAGTCCCTCGTTGGTCGATTTTGCCGAATTTCTCGATGGTGGGGGGATGTACCGGGAACCAGGAATAATGCGTAAGAAGCTGCAGAAAATACGGGATCGGCGCCCCGAGGGTTATCTGTAGTGTGCGGTCCTCCGGAGCACGCACCCCGACCTCCGAGAAATCGCTGATTTCGCCTTTGTGGAATCTCTCGGCATTCTTCATCGGAAACAGCATGTAGGCATATTCGCTCCCCAGTGCCGGCGAAAGAATCCGCTGAAACGAATACAGAAAGTGATCGGCCACGACCTTGCTGCCGTCGGACCAAAGAGCGTTGTCGCGCAAGTGAAACGTATACTCGGTACCCGATTCGTCTATATCCCATCGTTCCGCAACGCCGGGGACCGGATGCAAATCAACCGGATCTTCGGAGACAAGCCCCTCGAGCAATGCCGCGATAATATTGTGCTCGGGAACGCCGGTGACCACATGCGGATCCAATGCCTGAGGCTCCGCACCGTTTCCCATGTGCAGAATGCCCTTCTCAATACCCTCTTCCACTCGACTCTTACCGCCGGTGCAGCCCGACAGCACGTACGCACAAACCAGCCCGACTGTCACAGCGATCCATTTCATTCGCATATTCTCTCCGATATTTTGGCCTGAACTACCAGTATGGGCACCCCGTGATACACACTATTGGATAATCGGTTCACTCCTGTTGTGCTCTTGCGAACAGCAGAATAAATATAGAAAATGGGGGCTTTCGGTGCTCTTCAGGGCGTGCGGGGCAGTTGTGGGATATTGCGAGGCAGGATCTCTTCATGGAAAACCATTGCCGAATCATGGCATTCCGCGCAGGCAGTTGCATGCTCTTATCCTCCTGATATTTTCGCGATTTCTGGAGGCTTTATTCCATGACGACTCCTTAAACCCAAGTTTCGCAGTCGAGAAACGCCGTACCGCGCTGCACTGAGCGGTGTCGAAGTGAGCGGAGCGATGTATTGCGCTGCAGCTAAGGTTGGGTTTTGGCGGGATTCTACCCAGGCCTTCAGCCTGGGCTGGTATGTGAGTGCCCTTCAGGCCCTTTTCGAAAGCGCCGGCGCCAGCCCTATGTGGGGCGGGATATATTTGTTTTTGCACGCCGAATCGCGGCGAATCGATTACGCGCACGGTCAAACCAATTTATGTTTCGCCCCTTCAGGGCTAAGGTTGCGTCTCTGCGGAATTTTACCCAGGCCTTCAGCCTGGGCTGGTATGTTAGTGCCCTTCAGGCCCTTTTCGGAACCCCAGTCCTGAATGGGGCGGGACATTTTTATTTTTGCACGCCGAATCGAGCACGAGCACGAGCACGAGCACGAGCACGAGCACGAGCACGAGTATGGGTATGGGTATGGGTATGGGCATGAGCACAACCGTCCATCCGTAAAGACGTTTTCCCCCTTTTCAGCCCTGAAGGGGCGCCACATACCAGCCTGGGCTGAAGGCCCAGGGGGGACAATGCCCCGCCATTTCCAGCCCTGAAGGGGCGAGATATATTTGTCTTTGAATGCCGAATCGCGGCGAATCGATTACGCGCACGGTCAAACCAATTTATGTTTCGCCCCTTCAGGGTTAAGGAGTCGTAACGGAATAAAGTCTCCAGAAATCGCAACGATATCAGGGCGGCTTTCGAGGCGCTTGTGCAGAGACATATTAGATACTGTAGCCGGCAAATCCACGTTCTTTAGTGGATTTGACCTGCGTACAGTATCTTATGCCGCAATACAAAGGATAATCTTCTTCCGTTAAAAGCGGCTCAGGGACTATGGCCCAAACAAGCAACGAAGAAAGCCGACTTGAGATCAAGCGAGAATGGAGAGGCTATTTCGTTACGACTCCTAAGTCTTAACCCAAGTTTCGCAACCGACTCACGGCATTCTGCTCGTTCTCGGTTGTGAGGTCTTTACCTTTTTCGCAAGGTCTCGCTGTGTGAGCCCCGCTTTCTCCCGAAGTTTTATCAGCTCAGCCGCCAACTGGTATTCTTCTTCCAGGGCATCGTATTCTTTTTTAACTTCAGGGCGTTTGAGTTCCTTTTTCAGGAAGTTGTCAATGTTTGTCAATTTCATGGCCACCATACTCCTCTAAAAACTCATGCATCAATCGCAGTGCGCGGTCTGTTTCTCGTTTATCGGTCTTCTGCTCAAAACCCCTAGCCCAAGTTTCGCAGCCGAGAACGAGCAGTATGCGTAAGATGTTGTGCGAG
>CAYFVL010000176.1:0-12590 GCA_964346405.1 uncultured Fibrobacterota bacterium | reverse complement strand
CGTTTACATACCAGATCACCGACAGGAGCGAATCGGAAGGAAACGGCCTGCTGTTCCCGACAGCGATCTCCACATCCCGATCGCTTCCAAGGGTGGACGAGTCTACCGTAATCGTGAACCGTTCCGTCACCGTAACCGGGAAACCAATCCGATAGGACGGATTCAAATTCCACATTATGCCTTCAATGTACATCGAATCGGTGTACTCTTTGAGGAAATACAGATTCAAAAGTGAGTCCTCACGACTAACCTTCGGGTAATGAAGATTCGCGGAATCGACAACGTCGCTATCACTCGTTATCGCACGAAACGTCCAATGCTGGTCCTTGCCCACATCGTGCCAGGGCATGTGGTAAAATTTTGCGGTATACATTGTATCCGGGAGAGAGTCGAGCGTGAGAGTCCAGGCATACCCGTCGGAGGGATAATCGTCCGAGATGGGTATCGGTTCCAGTGGTCCGGGGCCGCACCGAAACAACAAAAAAACGACAAGTACCGATGACAAAATCGTGATGAGACGTGCTCTCAGATCCTTTGTATATTTCATCTGTTTCCCCCGGATAACAATCCTTCCAATGGAAATGTGACGACAATTCCTACGGCGCCAGTCGCTATCAGGACATCCCCGAGCGTGACGACCGGTCTCAGCTCCCGCAGTTCGCGCTCGATTTGATCTACCCGTTTCTTGCTTTCAGGGGTCACTTCCGTCCATTTGCCCTTGTCCGTTCTCTCCCGGGCAAGGTCATTGTACAGGCCCTCATAATGAAGTGATATCATGGTCCCCGCACCAAGACAGAGGACCGATGAAATGAGAGGCACAATCGTCGATTTCGGTTCACGCCGTCTCAGAGGTGGTATCGCTCTGGTCAGAAGGGAAAGCGGTTTGGTACCCGGGGAGGATACTTCCGAAGTGTATACGTAGCTTTCAAACAGACCGTCTTTTCCTGCTCTCACTTCATTTGCGCCGATTTTCAATGAAGAATGCTCGGAATTGGTGAACCAGACGGTATCCAGGCGAACGCGTTTCGCGGCCGGATCGATCACGATGCCCATTCTGCTCTTGTCGATCCGGGTGAATTTGCACACCAGTTCACCCTCCGGCTCGACCCTGATACAATCCCAACTGAGAGGCAGGTCAAGCGGCGGGGGGTCACGGTAGTCTTCCCAGCGAAGTGGGAGAATGCTTATCTGATTTTTCCAGTCTCCGTTGGCATACAGTTTCCCTTTGACGGTAATCCCCGCATCCCGAGTCATCATAAGAACGGTCCCCGGTTCGATTGTGGCGGAATGGTTCTTCCCGATTACCATTTCTCCGTCTACAACCACCGAGCCCTCGATCCTGCCGTGTATCGAGCCGGAAATGGGGGTCAATCCCTTTTCCGTATAGTGTTTCTCATCGTCGGTCGGCACGGAAGTCTGACCGAACACCTTTCCGGGAGAAACCGCAAAAGGCAGAATGAGAAACACCTGTAACACACGTCGTAAGTATCTGGAGTCCATTTTTGCTCCCGCCGACCAGTTAAAGATGAGGGCGCCGTCACCGATGCACAAAATACAATAAGGAACCACCACTTGAAAAAGCAGAGAACCGCGCGAGAGCGGACACTATATATTTTTGACCTGAGAGGAGCGATTCTGAGCGAGGTAAACGCTCAGCGCAGGTTGAGTTTTTCACGCAATACGAACTGCTTTTCGCTACCGGAAAGGCTGCACGCTCTATGCAAAAGAAATCTCAGGTTCCAGTTGGCGTCCGTTTTCTGTGCTGCCTTGTATTGTTTACCACAAAATTTGTTTTCGGACAGGAGGGCATACAAGGCCCCGGGTTTGATGAAACAGAGCTTTGTGGATATCAGAATAGGAAACCGAGTTTTGGCGGGGTATCCTCGAGTGGGGTAACCAAATCGCCGGAAAACAGTCCGAACATCTGCCTGTTACGAAAGGTAATCAACGTATCGCTCGGCGCGGTAACCGTGGCCGGCATCGCAGGCTGGATCGCGATGGACATCAGGAAAGACAGGTTGCGCACGGAATCCGAGGAAACCCATTCGGTTTTGGGAGTGATTGAAAAAGAAATCGAATGGCAACGAGCGCGTGCCCGAAGAAACCTTTTCGGCACAATCGCTCTGGGCAGCGGGACAACTCTTGCGATTTCACTCGTCATCCCGATCGGGAGCCACAACCGCAGTGGTCTTTTCGAGCGAAAACCGGATCGCCGGCGCCGGAAAAACCACAGCGGTCGGGAGGACTCTTGAATCCCTGTATCCGCCTAACTGTTTCTACCCTTTGTTTTATGATCGCCGCCTCCGGTGCGCCGGCATTGCGGAGTTCAGACTCCCGGGCGCATTTTGCGAGTAAGGGGCAGTTGATGCTCGAAGGCAAAATCACCGGCGTGGCGAGCATCGGCCCCGGTAACTATGTGATTGACGACGACGTGTACATCACTCGCGACGCGGTATTGAAAATTCAGCCGGGCACGACACTGCTGTTCAAAAACAGAACACGTCTGGAAGTGGCGGGTACGCTTCGAGCGGTCGGCGATCCCGCCCGCGGCATAATCTTCAAATCACTGCCCGTTGACATGTACTTTCGCAATCCCTACTCAACCGACCTGCTGTGGGATGGTATCGTTGTCACGGAGACCGGCAGCGCGGTATTGTCTCAGTCTGAAATCAGAGACGCACGTACCGGTGTGAGTGCTCCCCTGGGTTGCGAAGAAATGCGAATTTCTCACCTCACGTTTTCCAATATCCCCGGCACGCTGTTCGAACTGCCTGAATTCACTGGAAAAATCAAACCAAACGAGCCTTTATCGGTAGAGTACCCTCTATCGCACAATAGCGGCAAACACACGCATTCTCCAGGTAAAATTGCCTTGTCGGATTTGCCCGCGGCAAGAAAACTCTCTCTTGCCGCTTTCGGGATTGGGACAATCGGGTTTACCTCACTTGCCGTGTATGAGGCTATAAGCGGTAACAGACATACGAACAATGCGGTTGATCAAGCCAGTGAAGCACAATCCTGGCTCACTGAGAAATCCACGGGCGTTCCACTTATTCATTATGATGCCTTTGAAGAAGAACACCGGAAGGCATCCTCCAACTATCGCCGTATGAGCATCTACAGCATTCTGGCTGCCGCTGGCGCGGTTGGGTTTGTCTTCACGATACCCTCACCAAAACAGAGCGCAAAATGAGCATCAGTCTGTTTCGTTCGTTTCTCTTCCTGGTCACGTCGGCGTTCGTGGTACAGGGACAGTACTATCTCGATGCCGAGGTGTACGGACATCTTCCGCCCGCTACGTTCATCATAAAAAGGGGCATTGTCGTCCCGCCGGGCAAGGAACTGGTCATTCCGGCAGACGCGGAACTCCGCTTTGCCGACAGCGCCGGTTTCGACATCTATGGTAGCGTTATCGTGGGGGGCACGCCCTCGGAACCGGTAATATTCGGTGCGTCTTCCGGGAAATGGAAAGGTATTCGCATCTTCGACGGCAACCAACCGATTTTCCTGAAAGATATTCTGGTCTCGAATTGCTCGAACGGCGTCTACCTGTCGAATTCAATAGACACTCTCAGGCTTACCCTCCAAAACGCTGTTTTCCGAAATTGTGAAACCACGGTGATCGATGCCGCCGGGATCGAGTATTTGAACGTCCGGGGTAAGGCGATTACCGGCGCCTGCACGGCGCCGGGAGATGACTGCGAATTACTGCGTGGATACCATCCGGCCGTTGTCGTTCATAACGACCAACCATCGAGCAAGGGATTCACTCTTCGAAGACCGACACTGCCGGAAAAAGTCGGCATTGCCCTGGGCGCCGCGGCCATCGTTTTATTCTCTCTGAAAGTGTCAATGGAGTATCAGTAATGATCCAACTGCCTGGTTCACGAATTCTTCCGATCCTTGGCCTGATCACTCTTATCCATGCGGAGCTGCCTGTGCGCAAAATCCAGGGCGCTCTGCCGTCAACCGTTTCTTCCGGCACATATCTGGCAACAGGTCAATTGATCGTGCAGGCAAACGACTCGGTACATATTCAGGCCGGCGTCAAAATCTATTTCGAACCCTTTGCCGGAATAACCGTCAAAGGTATGCTGCGGGGACGGGGCGCGGCCGATCAGAAAATTTTGTTTGCCTCGAACAAGGAACGCACCGATACAGAGACCCCCGGCCCGGCCGACTGGAATGGAATAATCGTGGATGAAGAAGCCGACGGTCTGATCCTTGACCACACGGTTATCAGGCACAGCACATTCGGTATCGAAATAGCTTCCAGTGAATCGATTGCGCTCCTTCGTGACGTCTCCTTTATGTCCAACGCACTCTCGAACCTTTCCATTGGCGGAAGACAGATTCTGGCGCCCGATATGATTATCGGCTCAAATCCGGTGACATACGCTCATGACAATCGGGAGCACTCAGAGACATCGATCCACCTTCTGGTCGAGAATTACGAGAATATTGCCGGAGCGCGTACGGGCGAACTGAAACCTGGAGAATACTGCGTCGACGGCACGCTGCTGATACCTGCCGGTAATGAACTGACTATTCAATCACCCGCGATCATTCGTTTCACCCCCAAATCGTCTATTCTGGTCAAAGGTGTGCTGAAAACACGCGGCGGGTGCGCCGGTACGGACGAAAACTACGCGAAATTACCGGGTGTCCTGTTCACATCCTACCGCGACGGAACTGCTTCCGGGATCTCCGGGTCGGGGCCGGCCCCGGGCGACTGGGGAGGTATCCGCTTGGCATCGGGTAGTGGGGGTGTTTACCTGCGATCGGCAAAAATCGATTACTCCACGTATGCGTTTCAGCCACGGGGATCAGCCACCATTCATGCGTTCGAAATGGATTTCGGGGCACACAATGGGGTCTTGCGGGAAGACGGGTTTCGCTCTTTGCCCGCGGATGGTATTACGTTTGACGAGTGAACGCCAATCCTCTCACCATGTCTGGTTCAGATAGGTTTCCGCCTCGGCGCGGTGTGGGTGTCCTGGATTGTCACTGTAGAGTTTCTCTACCATTCTCCACGCGGCTTGTGCCTGCCGGAGATACGAATCGTCTTTTTTCTGTTCATAATAACGACTGTATGCTCGGGCCAACCGATAGAATGCTTCTTTTCTTAACTGGAGCGGCGACAAAACCACACTCGGAGTTGCCAGGGCCTTCTTGTAGAAGTCGATAGCGTCATCAACCGAGCCCGCCTGCATCATTATGAGACCCTTTTTCAGGAAGAAACCACCGTCGTTGCATGTAACATCCTCATAGAGCCGCAACGTTTTCTCCTTCGACAGCACATTGGCGGTTGCCTCCAATGCGCGGATTGCAAGTGCGATTTCCGTCTTGTTTTCCAGTCTCAACTTTGCCAGATCGCCGGCGGCTTTCATCAGATTTCCCTCCGCAAGCGCTTCCTCCACGGACGAAACAGTCGGTGGCGCCTCGCTAAGCGGTTTCTTCGCGGGGCGGGGTAGCCTTTGGGCGCTCTCTTTCAGCGCGGGTGTTCTTGTAGCCGCTTCTTTGACCGGTTCGGATACCGCCTCGCGTTTCTCTTCAACAGGCGCCCGCACTTGTTCTTCGTCAGTTACCACGGTCTCTTGTTCCGGGACGGCCTGGATAGTTACGGCAGAGGGCGTATCGCCCTCTTCGGAAGACAGGTCCCTGTTCATGATGAATATTACCACTATCGCGATCGATGCGAGCACCGCGAGACCAGTACCAGCCGCCGGCAGAATTTTTCCGGTAACGAACAATCCGCCCTTCGAAGTGCTGCCGACCACACCATTTGGGTCGTTCACGTATGAAGCGACCGCTTTCTCGGGCGATACCGATGAAAGCCCGGCATGGGCTTTTTCCAGCGCCGCAAGCAACTCGCTCGCGTCTTTGTACCGTCTGGAGGGCTGCGTTTGAAGACAGCGGCGAACAATTGTACACAGGGACTTTGGTATGCCAATGTCGTATCGCGATATGTCGGTGTATTGCCCCCGCGCTTTCGCGTTCACCAGTGACGTCACATCCTCCTGCGGAAAAGCCCTGTCCCCCGTCAGAATCTCGAACAGAATTGCACCGAATGAATACACATCCGTTCGACCGTCGATATCACAACCTTCCATCTGCTCGGGAGAAAGATAGGGCAGAGTCCCGGTGATATTCCCCTCGACTGTATGAAGGCTGGTTTCCATCGGACGAGCAATCCCGAAATCCATCAATTTCACCTGGCCCGATCTGGTGACCATGACATTTTCAGGTTTGAGATCGCGGTGGATTATCCCATGGTATCGCTTATTGTATAGCTTGAAATCCTGACTATGCGCATATTCAAGCGCTCTGCAGATCAGGACACCGATTGCCGTGCAGACTCCGAACGGAAGGCCGCCGTGCTGCTTGATGCGTTTTTTGAGATCTTCCCCATCGAGGTATTCCATCTCGATGAATGCAAGCCCGTTCCACTCATCGACCGAATGAATCTCGACGATATTGGAATGATGCAATTTTGCGGTGATTCGGGCTTCGGTCTCAAAACGCTGGAGACACTTTTCATTTATTTCAGGCAGCAGGATCTTGATTACGCGGTATAACTCGAGCTTCTCACACCAGGTCAGGTAGATTCTTGCCATGCCCCCCCGGCCAATCATCTTCTCGACCGTACCGTTCCCGATTTTTTCGCCCCCGGTGGGATATTCTCCATCTGTTTTGGGCGGAATTGTGGAAGAGGCGCTTACGATTCTATCGGAACCTTCGACAAATGTCATTTCGATATCGTTTGAGCCATCATCGGCAGGGTATTTGTCTTTGTTTTCCACCAGAGCCCCCTTCGTTCAAACGGGGATGTGAGCCAACAGGGTACAACTGAGCACAATCCATTTGGGTGGGTTGTCTGCGTCCGACGGCCGGGGCGGTCACTACCCGGTCTGCAATCATCCCCCGGCACCAGAAAAAAAAAGGGGAAACCGCGCGGCCTCGACAAAGTTACGACGGTTTTCCCTCGCGGTGGACATTTGAGGATGTCCAAGGCAGTATCTTATACTCGAAATGTAAGATGCATAATGTGCAGGGTATGAT
The DNA here is from genome assembly GCA_964346405.1 of uncultured Fibrobacterota bacterium. Lineage (GTDB taxonomy): Bacteria > Fibrobacterota > Chitinivibrionia > Chitinivibrionales > CAYFVL01 > CAYFVL01. The sequence goes on along the minus strand of CAYFVL010000176.1, from coordinate 5,528 downwards.
GCAAGTTCCCGGCACAGACCCGCCCCGGATCGTCGCAGGCCCGGGCATCCCGAGGTCTCCGGCGGCGGCACTGAACGGTCGCTCAAGAATGCATTGTACCTAACCCAGGTTTCGCAATCGGGACTCGGTGTCCGTTTTCGAGGGTTTTCGGACAGGCACTGATTAAGCGATTCTGAGCGAGGAAAGAGCGCGAGTCCATGAGCCGAGAAGGCTTGGACCGATCGCAGGGCATACCTGATAGATGGTATGTTCAAGATCGGTGAAAGTTTTCCTACTCTTTCAAGAGTCCCAATTTAGATTGCACCATACCGCGCTTGACCTGTTTTTGCCTGGATGTGTAAGAAAGAGGAGACATTGGACAAGCTCCCTTTTGCTCGGCGAATTGCTCTTCTCGCGAGATACTCGATACTCTTAAATGGTATTCATTGGAATTGATGCCAAAAAGAATTCTAAAAAATTCGGCTCTTACTCTGGAAGAAAGGATTTCAGCTAATAGTGTCATGCACATTCCTTTGTATGTAAATAACATACAATAGTGCGGTATAACCATACAACTGTAATGAGAACAAATTAATTAACCCAAGTTTCGCAGTCGAGAACCGCCGTGCCGCGCTGCACTGAGCGCTGTCGAAGTGAGCGGAGTCGAGGCGATGCCCCGAGCGAAGTCGAGGGGTAGAGCAGTATGCGTAAGCTAATAGTACCGCCGGGTGCATCATGTCCGTGGCAGAATAAGCCAAAAACCATCCTGAATGTCCGAGGAACCGTTATGTCGCCCCGAATGGGGCTCAGGGGCATCTTGTTGGCTACGCGCCGGGCGGGACGATGGGTCGAAGTCGGGCTAATCCGTCACGATCTCGAAACGCTCCACCCATACCAATTCACAGGCGTGGTTTCCGGTGTCGGTGCGCGTAAGCGAGCTGGTCCATCGACGACCATCCTCTCCCAGCACTCCGATGAGATATCCACCGATTTTCACGATATCTCCCTTACGAATGCGCATCATCCGTTTGCGCACAGCCCGATCCGCCGGCGCCATGTGCATGTTGGCGCTATGCTCCTCGATTTCCCTTTTGGGGATAGGAAACTCCTTTATGGTCCAGCGATACCACCGAAACTGCTGCGATATTTTTATATGCTCCAAAACGGCTTCATCGGACATTCTACCCCAGCCAAGCGCCAGATCAATCGGCGACAAGCGCGAGTCCCGGTCCCATCGATAATCCTTTCTCGACAAAACCCGTGCCGTTAGATCGAATTGCGCCAGAGGCGTAACAGTGTACTTCTTGTGTTCAAAGGGCACTGGATTTTGAATCGAGGCCTGAACGGGATTTTCGGGTGCGGTAACTCCCGGACCGTGGGTGATTTCGCTTTTTCGCAGGAAAGCAAACCAGAAGAGAGTCAAAACCAGCAGGATGCCGGCGATTTTCTTCATAGAACCGAGTTCCAGGATCAGATTCAAAAACCGAAGATATTCCGTTTCTTGAGTATACACATTTTTAAACCGGGAAGGTATACCGGCGTACGGAACCCATGGGTTTTGATGGACAGAGAAACCCCATGTGTAATGATGGCCTGCACTTTAGTGCGGGAGAGTGAGTTGTCCCACCGGAGGCTTCGAAACCACGGTTTACCGCACGGAGCTACTTGAACTTTGTTCCGGCACTGAAGTGCCCGGTATCATTGGGGGTGGGTTCGGTTCAGCTACAGGAGGCCGGATGTCATGTTCATGTATGCGGCAGCCTTGGGTGTTGGGCCATACCCGCCGCACACTCGAGTGGTACGGCGGGACCGAGAATTACAGCTCAACCTTTTTCGATCCTTGATTAAGGTGTTCAGAAAAAGCGGAACGAATTATTCTATTTCGGTTCCACCATCACCGTACCGATCATTCCGGCCGATTCATGGGGGATGCAGAAGTAGCGGTATTCACCTGCGATATCGAAAGTGTGAGTAAATGTATCGCCGGCCGACATATTGCCCGAATCGAATGTTTCGGCGCCTTCAGGCAGCTTCACACTGCCCGGATCGTTCGCGAGTTCGGGATCGGCGGTTACCGTATGGACGATCTGTGAAGTATTCACCCATTTGACAGTTTCGCCCCGGGATATCGTGATCCGCGCGGGATCGAATTCCAGGCCCACCATGCCGACTTCGACGGCCGGCGACGAACCGCTGTTTCCGGAATTCGGGCTATTCGGGTTTTCCCCATTGACATTCGGATCGTCGCCGGACTCAGTTGATAATGAACCGATGAAAAGGTAATCGTTGCCTTTCGCTTCAGCGTGACATTTTATGCAACTCTCCACCTTGCCGGAAGCCTGCACACCGCCTTCGGGACCATATTTGGCCCAGAACCAGTCTCCCGCATCCGCATTATATCCTTCTCTTTTGTACATAATAGTGGTGGCGGCGAGTGTTGAATCAGGTTTGTAGTTTTCTTTTACTATAATGGCTCCGTTCGGCATCGTTCCCGCCTTGTTCGTCACCGCCTTGAGCGCCGGTTCGTTCAGATAAGTTGTCAGAAGGGCGCCATGCGGTTCCGTTCCCTGGTAAAAGGCCGACTTCCCGGGCCACATTTCCCAATTTTGCGAATAGTCGTTGTCGCTCAGGTAACTCCAGACTGCCTGAGCTGTGGTATCGGGCAACGACGCTTCCTCCCCATTTTCTTTGGGACGACGGTCGCCGCAGCTTATCAAAAATCCCGCAACCACCAAGGCTCCCCCGGTCCGGCTCAACCATGTGGGTCTCCGCATATTTCCTCCTTCGGCAAGTATGAGTTGTTATCCCCGACCGTCGGAGCAGTCATCATCTGTTTTCGACGGCCGAGAGGTGGTAGCTTATGCGCAATTACCGCACCAGAGGACGGCACACTATCTTTAACCCAGGTTTCACAATCAACTCACGGTCCCGCCGGGCGGGACTCAGGGTATCTCCGCTCGGGACGGCGTCTCTCGACTGCGAAACCTGGGTTGAATCACTGCCGGGGCTGAAACTGTTTTCTCGATGTAGTCCTTTTTCGGTAAGCTTCGGCTTTCCCGGATGACCGAATGGCCGTTGGGGCTGGTGGTTCACTCCGATAACCAACGCGTACGACGCATCGGAAGCAGGAACCGGCCGTCCCGATAAAAAATGTCGATATCACTCAGTGAACAACACGCCGATCGGTCAAATCTATTTTACAAGAGTGCGCGCAACCTCAATAAAGGCTCGGTATCATGACCGTCTCCCGCACGGTAGCATTGGATAGGTCACATAATTTCCGCGACATAGGCGGCCTCCCGACACGTTTCGGTACGTCTATGCCGTCGGGACTGTTCTATCGTTCCGATTCTCTTCATCGGCTATCCCCAAAGGACACCTGGAAACTCCAACGGCTGGGGATCAGGTCAATCTGTGACCTTCGTACCCCAAACGAACGAAAGGGGCGGATTTTCCACATTCCCCGTGAATCCGGAATCCGGGTTGAAAGTATACCAATCTACCCGATAAATGAAGATCCCACTTCGCTCCGTCGGCTGATGTGGTTACTTTCCGGTCGTTTCAGAGATTTTGATTTCGAGCGATTCATGTTCGAATTCTACGACCGGATAGCTTTCGAGCATCCTCGGGAAATCCGCCGAATTGTCGAACTTGTCTCCCGCCGGCACAATCGTCCGGCGATTATCCACTGCACGGGAGGGAAAGACCGCACCGGGTGGATCAGCGCACTTCTTCAGGCTCTCGCCGGCGTTCCGCGCAAGCGAATCCTCGAGGACTACCTGCTCACCAATAAAAACATGGCAGCCGTTATCGAGCATTCCGGGAAGGCAATCCGAAGGTACGTGCCGTTCGGAATCCGCCCCCATTCTATAGAGCCGATTATGGAGGCGCGACGAGAATACCTTCTGCGCACTCTGGACCGTGTCTCCGGGCGATACGGCACGATTGAAAAGTATTTGAAACATGGGTGCGGGGTTTCTTCGAAAACGATAAAAAATCTGAAGAGAGATTTACGCGGATGCCGTACCTCGAGGGCTGTATGGGGAGCCACCCTTCGCTCTTTTATCTCCAAAATGCGCGGTGATCGGTTCCTCACCTGACCAGGTTTCGACTCGCCCGCGAGACCACGAAACGGTATCCGACGTTTTCCCTGGTGAATAGCCACCAAAGCGAAACCGATATATCCGCGCAATGGTATTTTGAGTCGATTGTCGAGGTCGGGTCGATACGATGAATCCCAAAACATGGGTATTGTACAACCGAAACCAAACCAACATACGGATCTGAAAGGAGCCGACCATGGAAAATATCCATTCGAAACCTTCCTATGTTCTGAAAAATGATCAGGTCGAGCTGGCCGTCACGCGCCTGGGAGGGCACATGGCGCCGGTAACGTTTTACAGTGGGACAAAAAAGTCCGTGCAGCCGTACTATATAAGCCCATGGCAGGATGAAAAGAACGGTATCGACGAGCCGGTCCTCCGTCCCCTTCGGGGAGACCTGTTCTGCATGCCCTTCGGTGCGGACAACAAGGTCGGGCGGGAAAAACACGAGATTCATGGTGAATCCGCGACAATGGCCTGGGAACCGCTTGCGATATCGAACCGAGGATCCGTATCCGAACTCTCGCTTCAGATGAAAACCCGGGTTCGCCCAGGCACGATCACCAAACGACTTATGCTGGTCGAAGGTCACAATGTCGTGTATTGCCGTCATGAACTCGAAGGATACAAAGGTTCAATGTGCCTGGGGCATCATGCCACGCTGGCGATACCACCGGATCCCGGCTCTCTGCTTTTCTCATCGAGCCCCATCCGCTTCGGCATTACCAGCCCCGGAGCACCCGGGCCATACGCCGGCGGAGAATACTATTGCCTTCCGGCCGGCGTACGCTTCTCCAAATTGAACAAGGTTCCCACGATATGGCGAGAGCGTCCCTTTTCGGATCGCTCTACGTTTCCCGCCGAAGAAGGCTTCACCGATATCCTGGCAATATTTCCCAGAAAGCAGCAGGGGATTGTGTGGAACGCCGCGAGTTTCGCCAAACAGGGATTCGTATGGTTTTCCCTGAAAGACCCTGCGATGCTCCCCTCGACAGTTCTCTGGATGTCAAACCGGGGACGTCATGGAGCCCCGTGGAACGGTCGAAATCGGTGCCTGGGAATCGAAGATGTGTGCGCATATTTCGCGGAGGGGCTGGGGCCGTCAATAAAACCCAACATGCTCAACGAACAGGGCATACCAACCGCGCTTGAACTCAGCCCCAAGAATCCCACTGCGATCAATTACATTCAGGGGGTTACGCGAGTCCCTCGGGGTTTCGATCGGGTCGCCGATATCGCTTTCAAGAATGAAAAAATTGAACTCACCGCGGAAAGCGGCAAGACGGTTACGTCACCGGTTCACTACAGTTTTCTGAAAAGTGGTACGATCGAGCCTGAGTGATAAACGGTGTCCGTGTTGTATTTTCGAAGACCGGGAATTCACTGGCTGGCTAGCCCAGGTTTCGCAGTCGAGAACGAGCAGTATGCGTAAGATGTTGTGCGAGA
>CAYFVL010000175.1:0-12661 GCA_964346405.1 uncultured Fibrobacterota bacterium | reverse complement strand
CTTACGCATACTGCTCGTTCTCGACTGCGAAACTTGGGCTAGTGATTGAACCACCGTTTCACTGTGATTACGGATCGAATATTTTTCTCGGAGATAATGTTTATTTCAATTTCAATTGCATAATTCTGGATCCGGCAAAGGTTGAAATAGGTGACAATGTACTGGTTGGTCCTGCTGTACAGATTTATACGGCAACTCACCCCATTTCAGTAACAGAGAGGAAAACCATGCTCGAATCCGCGAAGCCAATCAGAATCGCCTCGGATGTGTGGATAGGGGGAGGGGCGATTATATGCCCGGGGGTACAAATCGGTCGGGGATCGGTGATCGGAGCTGGTGGCGTTGTCACAAGGAACGTTCCGGCAGGCGTAGTTGCGGCAGGAAATCCCTGCAGGGTAATCAGAAAGATTGAAAGATAATGACAGGGCTTATCCTGCATTCCGGAAGGGCCGGTTGAAGAATTCGGATGGCGGGGGTTTGCCTTTCCTTTGATGCAGAATGCCGTGAGTTGGTTGCGAAACTTGGGCTGGCATTTGGGTACTGCAAGCAAATCGATTCCGACACCGATTCCGATCGCATGTCCGAAAATGATCATCTCCCTATCGAAAAAGCCCGGCCATATTCTATTTTGATGTGTTTTCCCGAGTGATTTTTTTTGTTTTAGTCCTATACCAGTGTAACAAGGAGTTAATACCGTGGCCAAACTGTCCGGTAAAGCAGTCGTGGCGCAAGGTGGAGGCCCGACCGCGGTCATCAACCAGAGCCTTGTAGGCGCCGTTCTCGAGGCGCGCAAATATGATTGTATCGAGAATGTATACGGTGCCCGTCATGGGGTTCGGGGGATCATCGAAGAAGATTTTCTCGATCTCTCGCAGGCAACGACCCACAATCTCGAAATGGTGGCCGGTACGCCGTCTTCGGGCATGCTCTCCACTCGTGATAAGCCCGATGAAGAGTACTGCAATCGCATTTTTGAGGTATTGAAAGCCCATGATGTCCGGTATTTCTATTATGCCGGCGGAAACGATTCGGCGGACACCTGTCGTATCGTGAACGAAAACGCCAAAAGCGCCGGATATGAACTTCGTGTTATCCATATCCCAAAGACTATCGACAACGATCTGCTGGTCACCGACCACTGCCCCGGATTCGGCTCCGCGGGGAAATTCGTCACTCAGGCGTTTGCCGGTATCAACCTCGACAACAGAAGTATCCCCGGTGTGTATATCGGCGTTATCATGGGCCGTCATGCCGGATTCCTGACCGCATCGAGCATATTCGCCAAGAAATACCCCGATGATGGTCCGCATTTGATCTACGTGCCCGAAAAACCGTTTGATACCGACAAATTTCTCACTGATGTGGACCGTATGTATAAAGAACATGGTCGCTGTATTATCGCCGTTTCCGAGGGCATCGTCAATGCAGAGGGGCAGGCGGTCATGACCACGCTGAGTTCCTGTGATGAACGTGATGCGCACGGAAATGTGCAGCTTTCGGGGACTGGAGCCCTGGGCGACGCTCTTTCGGCGACCATTAAAGAAAAACTCCAGATCAAACGGGTTCGCTGTGACACGTTCGGCTACCTGCAGAGGAGTTTCCTCGGAGTGGTTTCAGGGATCGATGCGGATGAGGCGCGCGAAGTCGGTGAAAAGGCGGTTCAGTTCTCGGTGTGGCAGAATGTCGACGGAAGCGTGGCGATTCGCCGAACCGGTGACTACTCGGTGGAGTACTTCCTTACACCACTGGAGACGGTCGCTCGAAATTCAAAGGAAATGCCCGATGAGTTCATCGATGTGGAAAACTCCACGATCACCGAAGAGTTCAAACGGTATGCCCGACCGCTGATCGGGCATACGCCGGAATATGATCGAATCTCCGCACCCGTTGTCGGGAAAATTCTCAATAAGTAGCGGCTCGGTTCGGAGATGTCTTTATTACCGGGACCGGTATATTGGTATGTTGTGCCCGGAAACAGGCTGGGGGGTACGAACCGTACCCCCTTTCTACTTTGGAGGGTTGGTGAATTTTTTTGTTCACATTCACAAGAGCATTCTGGACCCGTCCTTCTACCGGCGAGTGGCCTCATTTCAACCTCGCAGGTTGATAGGTTACTTCTCCGGGCTGGTACTCATGATGACTCTTGCCGGAGGAATCGGTCAGTATGCCCGAATATCCAACTCACTCCCGAGAGTACTCGGGCAGGTCCTGGACGGCGTCTATCTGCGGAATGGAACACTGGAATCGACAAGAGAAGTTCCGTATTCACCACCGTCGGTGTATGTGGTCGAGCTTTTCTCACTTCTGCAAAACATGCCGGCCTCTAGAATAGGATACCACGATTCTCTGATAGTTGTCGATACCAATCCTGAGCGTATGTTGTCGGTTTATCCCAAAACCAATATATTGCTGACCAGGGACAGCGTGCGGATACGGGCAAGCGAAAGTCGCTCGTTTGCCTTTGGGTACGAAGCGTTTGGCGCCGACAAATCGATGGCCACATTCACACCGGAGGCAGTTTCCGGATACCTGAACAGAAACGGCATACTTTTGTTCGCCGGGACGCTTGCCATGGGGCTTGTCTGGAGTCTGGAAGACCTTGTCCCCGGCTTTATATTCCTGACAATCGCAATATTTATTTTCAGTTTTGGTCGCAGTACCGCGGCTTCGCACCCTTTGCGAACCGCCGTTTACGGGGTAACGCCAATTGCTGTTTTGGGAGCGCTTTCCGCTCTGTCGGGTGCCCGGTTTTTCTGGGTCTGGCAAGTATCGCTTTTTCTTTCCACGATGGTCGTGTTTCGTGCCGTGCGTGAGCTGAATCGACCGGTAGATGAAGGGCTTAGGTAGTGCGTGTCCGGAAACCGCACAGAGGCCGAGCGTGCTTCGATTGTTTTTGGCACGAGCGGCTTTTTCGCGGGAATGCTTTGAGTCGGCAGCAAAGCACGGCGCAAATAGTTCTTTGATTTTTAGCTTTGGGCGACCGATCCCGTCGGGCCCGACGGGACAATGCCCGGGCTTTGACCTTCAGTCCCGTCTCGCACGCGCGGGAGGACGACTAAAGTGGGGTATAATGGGAATTCTCGGTGTGACTCAGAAAACAGGAAATCCGGACAAACTGGACGGAAGGTTGACCGTCTATGCCGTGGTTACGGCAGATCCCGGCGATATGGCTTCATTGAATCACCCTATTGCCGGAATGATTCACAATGGTTTCCTTGCAGCTCAAGGCAACTACCGCGAGCAGAACAACCTTCAGGATTTCCTCAAGTCCGAAATGGGACTCTCCTTCGAGGAGGGGCTCAGCGAGTTTCTGGAAAAGCTTGACGGTCTCGAATCGGCTCTGGATCCCGATAAACTTCGGGAGAAAATGGGCAATCTGGACGATATCCAGGATTTTATACCCACTCCGGCTAAAATCGTACCGTTCAACTCCGAAGAGGAAATCCTGACGCAGGAAGGGGATGTGTTTTTCGTCGGACCGTTTGAAAACATTGCCAATGCCAATCTGAGCGTCAATTCGTTTCCGATCCTGTATCAGGCAAGATTTCGTGAGCAACAAATGGATCGCCTTCGGGGCGAAATAAATCAGATGATCGATCAGGTTGAGCGGACTCAGGTGCCACCCGTGCACTATACCACTCCGGGAGTAGATGTCGAACAGAAACTACTCAAGGAGTTTATTCCAAATCTGTTGTATTGCCGAAAAGACGAACGGGTTTTTGGTTCGGCGATCCAGCAACTCAAGGATTTTCTGAGGGGGTATTCGTTTCCTGAAGATATCGACAGAATGATCGAAATAATCGGGAAACAAGGTGAGCTTACGGAGGCGCACTACAAGCTTCTGGAACTCTATGCCGGGAAAATCGCCGAAATCCGTCGAGAAAATTTTGGGGAAGTGGACATCCTTGATAAAGCGATCGCTGAAAAGGAAGCCGAAGTACGCGGCGAATAGCATCCTTTGGGGGGAATGGGGGAGAATTGTCATGGCCAAAGTCAAGAATCCAAACGCGATAGTCGATGAACTGGTTCAGGACTATAGTAGCGTATTCGGGGATTCGCTGGAGTGTGTCATAATGTACGGAAGTGCGGTTACCCATGAGTATACCCCCGGTGTCTCCGACATCGATATCGCCGTGGTATTGACCGATAATACTATTACTCATATCGCCCGATGCATACCGATTCAGAAGAAATGGATCAAGATGGGGGTTTCTACCCCTTTGTTCATGACCGCGGAATACATACGAAAATCACTCGATACCTATCCGATCGAGTTTCTGGACATGCAGTCGAACTACCGGGTTCTTCATGGCGATGATCTTTTCATGGGACTGGAAATCAATCGTGAGCACCTTCGGCATCAGTGTGAACGAGAACTCAAGGGGGTGGCTATTCACCTTCGAAAAGGATATGTCCGGTCTCTGGGAAACCCCAAAGAACTTCATGCTCTTCTCGAAACATCGCTGTCGGCATTGTTCCCGGTATTCAAAGCTATCCTGGTGTTGTCGGGGCGTGCGATACCGAGTACTCGGAGTGATATCGTTTCGGCAATCGAGGATTTTCAGAATTTTGGGGTGTCGGCACTCTCGGATATCATGCACGCGGATGCACGTGAAATTCGCAAGCGGTATGAGCGGATTTTCGAGGACTACACCGGCATTGTCGATTCACTGGTGGTGGCTGTCGGAGGCATGCCGGCCGACTCAAATGGCTCTTGATTTGATAGAATCGCTGAAAGAAACTTGGGTTAGTTCATGAAACGGCATAAAACGCGTCGGAGGTTTCGTTCTGACAAATCTGGATACTAGTTTGTTTCGACTGGTCGTCGATGAAGTCGTTCCCGAGGGGGTAATGTTCTTCTCTCCGGCCGAGAATATTATTACGTACATGAACCGCGGCGCCTCAAAATACGTGGGATGTGCTCCCGAGGCGGCAGCCGGACTTTCGTTGGGCCGTATCTTTGTGGGTACTGTCGACGGAAGGACCTGGGAAGATGTTGTTACCGAGGTGCGGGAGCAGGGGGAGTTCGGCGGCAAAGTGCATATCATGGCGATCGGGGATGTGGACGATCGGGTATGTACCCTGAATGCCTTTGGAGTAACTGATCCCGCTGGGCGGGACGGGAAATTGTCGGAGATCGTGATGCTTTTCCGGGATGTGACCGAAGAGGAGAACACCGCCGCGCAACTCGAACGGAAAAATATCGAAATGGCGAAGATGAATTCCGAGCTGTTGCGCTCCAATTCGGAACTCAAGCGGGTCAGTGAGCTAAAGTCTAATTTTCTCAGTATCGCCTCTCACGAGTTGAAAACCCCGCTTACCTCTATTAAGGGGTATTCGGAAATAATAATAGAAAACATGAAAGAGCGGCTTGATCCCGCGGTTTTTCGCATGATTGAGAGCATCACCCGTGCCGCCGATCGCCTGCATCGGGTAATCAACAACATGCTCGATGTGACCAGGATCGAACAGAACCGTCTTCGGCTCAGCCCCGAGCAAATCGATCTTGTCGAGCTGGCTAATGACTGCCTTGGGGATCTTGCGCAGTTTTCGGCCCAGCGGGGGATCACCTTTACCTGCGAATTCGATGAGGATTTGCCTGCTTTTTATGGGGACAAGATGCGGATGCATCAGGTGTTCACCAACCTTTTCAGCAATGCCATCAAGTACTCTCCGGACAATTCCAACGTTTTGGTGACGATTCGGATCGATTCCGGAGAGGGTGGATTCCGGATAGCGGTAAAAGATCGCGGTATCGGCATTGACAAACAGGAGCAGCAGAATATTTTCGATCCATTCTACGAAGTGGGCAAAACAACCCGTCATAGTAGTGACGCCGGCCGATTCATGGGCGGTGGGACTGGCTTGGGTCTGTCGATTGTCCGAGGGATAGTCGAACGTCATGGCGGAAGGATCTGGGTGGAAAGCGAGGGGATGGATACCTCGACTTTTCCCGGAAGCGTTTTCTACATAACTCTTCCGCTCGAGGCGAAGATTCATTGGGACGACGACGATACACGCAAGATGCGTCTTCCGTTTGCCAAAGAACCGATGCTCGAGGATGAAGATGTTTGTCTTGAGGATCTCGATATCAAGCCCAAAATTCTGCTTATCGACGATGACCGCGAAGCGCGGGAAATTACAAAAGTAGTACTGGGATCGGTATTCGATATTATCGCGACGGATTGTGGAGAAGAAGGCCTGAACAAGGCGTTCACCGAAGACCCCGCACTGATACTGCTGGATCTGTATCTTCCCGGTATCGATGGAGTGCGGGTCTGCAAAATCCTGCGTTCTCAATCGGAAACCCACGATTTACCAATAGCGTTCTTTTCGGCCGGAACACAAAATGACGAAATGCAGCGATGTTTCGCCGCCGGGGCGGACGATTTCATCGTAAAGCCGTTCAGTGGCAAGGAACTGGTCGACAAGGTCTGGCGTTTACTGATGAAGAAAAAGGAGAACCTCCGGTTCAAGTAGAAATGAATTTACGCCGTGACAATCCCGCCCTTCCCCGCCTTTTTGGAATTATACATCGCTTCGTCGGCCCTTTGGATCAGGTCCTTGTCGGGCTCCTCCGGGATCGCCTCGCTTACCCCGATAGAAAGTGCTGTGGAACCGAAACGGAATGCACCAAATTGTTTACGAACCCGTTCGGCAACCACCAGAGCCTGTCGTTTATCGGTGTCGGGAAGTATGATCACGAACTCGTCGCCTCCGTATCGGTGGCCGGTATCTATGTCTTTTCGGATGCATACCTTGATTACCTGGGCGAGTGCACGTAGCACCTGGTCCCCCGCCTGGTGTCCTTCGGTGTCGTTGAGTTGCTTGAAATTGTCTATATCTATCAGGATGAGGGAGAGCTTTCTGTCCGGATTCCGTTCCAGTCGTCGAAGTTCACGGTTGAGTTGTTCGTGGAAGTATCGAAAGTTGTACAGCTCGGTAAGTGAGTCGGTGATCGCGAGTTTTCCGAGCTGTTCGTTTTTTCTCCTGAGTTCGAGTTCGAGATTCTTTTTGTCGGTGATGTCCTTTGCCGTGGCAACCAGACCGATAATTTCACCACCGTCGATTTTCATTTCGCTTACGCTGAGGTTGAGAAGCAAAATCTCCCCCTGCGCCGTTTTCATGGGGACTTCTTCATCGATCGATTTGCCTTTGAGAAGTACCGCGCCAAGAGTCTTGCGTTCGTCGGCTTCATTCACGAACAATCTTCCCAGCGGTTTCCCGACAACCTCGGCCTGGGTGTAGCCGAAATGGAGTTCGGCACCCTTGTTGAACTTGAGGATAAAACCCTCGGTATCGACCGTGAAGATGATATCGGTTGAGTCCTGAAGGATACTTTCCAGGTAATCGATACGTTTTTTTGCTCGACGGTGTATAGAGATGAGCTTCTCGAGTTTGCGTTCCGATTCCTGCCGGCACCAGACCCATCCGATGAACACGACACCTATGGTAACCGCCGCTAGTGAAAGGCCCGGCAGTCGGAGAATGAAAGAGTAGGGAGCGAAAAAGGATGCCGAGGCGATACCTATAATGATAAGAATAACCACACTGCCGACTCTCAGTAGTTTTCGACTCTGGATGTCGGCAAGCCTATGCCCGTATATAGCGGCTGTTTTGGACAGGTTTTCTTTTCTCAAAACACCTCGGCTGCTGCGCGCCGGAGCGCGGTATCGGATTTGTTGAGAGATACCCGAAGTCGCCGGCACATGTGTATCGGCTACAAGACCGGGGAATGTATCGGCGGATTATCGATAAAACACCGAATTTCGGCGGGTTTGCAGCAGTATATGCTGAATCCGGCAATTTCCCGGGCAAACTCGCGCGCAAAATCAAAATAACTAAGGGAACCACGTGATGTGCCGGTTTGCACCATTGAGGGCGCAACTTGGTCGTTCTACAGTACCTACCGTATATTTACACGTTTGCGTAATTACGGATCGGCGGCATTGAGGGGAATGGATGATGGCAAAGTCGAAGCTATTGAGTCGAGGCCGGATGGAGGCATCGATCAGCGATGTCGTCACCCAGTTTGAAAAAGAGTACATGGGACGCGGTCCGCTCGAGACGAAAACCTATATCGTCGATGACATGGTCATTGTCCGTCTCAAGGGAGTATTGACCAAAGCCGAGCTGGCTCTGGTCAAAGGTGGGCAGGCTACACGGGGGCGAGAACTGATAAAGCAGGTGCGTATCGAACTGATCGAGAATGCTCGCGCCACACTGGAAACCGCCGTCCGTTCAATTGCGAAGCGACGCATCCGGAGCCTTCATACCGACGTAAGCACAACGACCGGCGAAAAACTGATAGTTTTTGTGCTCGAAAAAGCGCCGGAACTGGGGTTTGATCGATAATCCGGGGATATTCCTTCGAGATTTCACTACCTTTCGACGTACTTGGGGCTTTTTTCCATCAGGAAGCTTGCTTGTTTAGCTGTTCGTTAGGTAATTTAGGAGTCGTCACGGAATAAAAGTAAGATCGTGCAACAGCTTACGCGGAATGCCGTGAGTCGGCCGCGAATCCTGGGTCAGTCCAAACGATGCCCGGCAAGGTGAAGGAGTCTTTTCGGACTCGGTTGCCGCGGCGGGGCAAAAAAACGGAATCGGTTGTCAAGTTCGGGCAGGCTTCCAGAGCGGAAGAGTGCGCCGGAAATGAGGACCACGGAGAGCTTTTGGTGAAACGAAGGCTTATCGGTGGTCTTTTTTTGTAGGGCATGCCAACATCCGTCCGTGAAGGTCGTCGGCCGAAGACAGTACACCGAAAGAAAGGATACCGGGGATATGGCCTGGTTCAATAAGTCAAAGGCGTCCGAATCCGCGCCTCCCAGACTACGGAACGATATATATATCCGCTGTAAATCATGCAAGGCCCACATATTCAAAGAAGACTACTTCAACAATTCCAACGTATGTCCAAAGTGTGACTATCACGGAAAAGTCACCGCGTACGAACGAATTGGAATCACTTTGGATACCGGAACTTTTCGTGAGATCAACGAAACGATAACCCCGTCGGATCCGCTGTCCTTTGTCGACGGCAAAGGGGCATATGCCGATAAAGTCGAAAAGGCTCGAAGGGATACCGGGTTGAATGAAGCGGTCGTGACGGGGACGGGCAAGATCGATGATCGATCGGTTGTGGTTGCTGTCATGGACTTTCGGTTTGTGGGCGGTAGTCTGAGTTCGGGAACCGGTGAGAAGATCCTTCTTGCCGCCAACCATGCACACGATCACCGAATCCCCCTGATCGTGTTTTCGGCCTCGGGTGGAGCGCGCATGCATGAAGGTATTCTGTCGCTGATGCAGATGGCCAAGACCTGCGCGGGGATTGCGCGTCTCGAGGAACGTCACGTTCCCTACATTTCAGTCCTGACCGATCCCACTACGGGCGGAGTTTCGGCTTCATTTGCGATGGTTGGTGACGTTCATCTGGCAGAGCCGGGCGCTCTTATCGCGTTCGCCGGTCGCAGGGTTATCGAGCAGACGATCAAACAGAAGCTCCCCGATGATTTCCAGACATCGGAATATCTTCTGGAACACGGTTTTATCGATCGTATCGTTCATCGACGGGAAATGAAGGCAAATATCAGCAGAATCCTTTCTTTCTACAACCGCTGAGCCAATCGAGGAGTTATACATGAGTGTCGATCTTGATTTTGAGTCACCTGTCCGCGAGATCGAGAAAATGGTCGAAAAGCTCAAGCATCTTGCGGAAAAGGAGAAAGGCGATTATACCGAACAGATCGCCAAACTCGAGAAACGAATTGTCGATCAGCGAAAAGAGGTTTATTCCAATCTGACCCCCTGGCAGAAAGTTCAGGTCGCCCGACATCCAAAGCGACCGATTCTTGAAGACTATATAAGGATGATCTTCACCGATTTCACCGAATTGCACGGCGACCGTCGGTTTTCAGACGACCGGGCACTGATCGGCGGGTTTGCGCGTCTGGGTAAGCATGATGTCATGCTTATCGGACACAATAAGGGCAAAACGATAGAAGACAATCTCGACCGCAACTTCGGAAGCGCTCGGCCCGAGGGGTATCGCAAGGCGCTTCGACTGATGAAACTTGCGGAAAAGTTCAATGTACCGGTGGTGACCATGATCGATACTTCGGGCGCATTTCCCGGCAAGGAGGCCGAGGAGCGTGGACAAGCCGAAGCGATCGCCCGAAATCTTGTGGAAATGGCAGGGCTGACCGTTCCCATAGTGTGCGTGGTAACTGGTGAAGGGGGAAGCGGCGGAGCGCTTGGTATCGGGGTGGGAGATGCAATCCTCATGCTCTCTTTTTCGATCTATTCCGTGATTTCTCCGGAAGGATGTGCGTCGATACTCTGGCGAGATGGAAAATATGCCCCGGAAGCGGCCG
The DNA here is from genome assembly GCA_964346405.1 of uncultured Fibrobacterota bacterium. Taxonomy (GTDB): domain Bacteria; phylum Fibrobacterota; class Chitinivibrionia; order Chitinivibrionales; family CAYFVL01; genus CAYFVL01. The sequence goes on along the minus strand of CAYFVL010000175.1, from coordinate 2,291 downwards.
AGGCCCTGAAAATCACGTCGGACTCCCTTTTGGAACTCGGGGTGATCGATGAGATAATCAGTGAGCCGGATTGCGCCGCCCATAACGCCCCCGAACGTACCGCGGCCGAGGTGAAGAAAGTGGTCGAGAAACAATTGGATCGGCTGAAGCGATACTCATCGTCGCGTCTCATACACAAACGGTTTGAAAAGTTCTCGAAGATGGGCATGTTCAACAAGTGAAAAGGGTACAATGATGGCCAAGCGTAAGAATGCCGCGGCGAAGAGCGAACAGGCTTTGCATAAAATTCCGCTCCGGATAACGGATACAACACTCAGAGACGCCCATCAGTCACTATGGGCCACGCGAATGCGCACCGACGACATACTTCGGATTATTGATGTAATCGACAGTGTCGGGTATTATTCTCTCGAAGTCTGGGGGGGAGCGACTTTCGATGTCTGCCTCCGGTTCCTTCGTGAAAACCCGTGGGAGCGTCTGCGCATCATCAAATCCAAGGCTAAAAACACACCGCTTCAGATGCTCCTGCGTGGGCAGAATCTTGTGGGATATCGAAATTACGCCGACGATGTTGTCGACAAATTCGTTCATTTGGCATGTGAAAATGGAATCGACATTTTCCGCGTTTTCGATGCGCTTAACGATGCGCGTAATCTGGCGGCCGCGATCAGGGCGGTCAAAAGGTATGGGGGGCATGCTCAGGGAACGCTGTCGTACACAGTTTCCCCGGTTCACACGGTCGAGAAATATGTTCAACTGGCGGTCGAACAGGTTGAGCTGGGTGTCGACTCTCTTTGTATCAAGGACATGGCCGGAATCCTTACTCCTATCGCAGCCGAAAAACTTGTGCGGGCGCTTATCGATGAAACGGACGTGCCGGTACAGCTTCACTGTCACGCCACGAGCGGTATGGCTACGGCAACGTATGTGGAAGGTGTTCGTGCCGGTGCGGGCGCAATTGATTGCGCAATTTCTCCGTTGGCCGGGTTTTCGGCGCAGCCTCCGGTCGAAACCCTGGCTTCCATTTTTCAGGAAACGAACTATTCGGCCGATCTCGACTTTGATGCTCTCCAGCGGGTTGCCGGGTATTTCAAAGAGTTGGCTCCAAGAAGACGCCCGGAGAAAGAGCAGACCTGCATTATCGATCCGGGAGTGCTTCTTCATCAGATTCCGGGCGGCATGATTTCCAACTTCCGTTCACAGCTCGAGATGCAGGGCGCACTCGATCGCCTTCCCGAGGTCCTCGAGGAAGTGTCAAAAGTGCGGGAGGACCTCGGATATCCGCCCCTGGTAACGCCGACCAGCCAGATTGTCGGTACCCAGGCGGTCATGAATGTCCTGGCCGGCGAGCGCTATAAAATCGTACCCAACGAGGTCAAGGACTATTGTCTGGGCAAGTACGGCCGATCCCCCGCGGCAATTAAGAAAGAAATCCTTGAAAAAATCCTGGGAGATGAAAAACCAATCACAGGCAGACCGGCCGACGATATCAAGCCGATGCTTCCTAACGCGACCGACGGGCTCGATCCCGATCTTGTCGAGCACGAGGAAGATATTATCAGTTACTCAATCCTGCCTGAGCCGTCTCTGGAGTACTTTCGCTGGCGCAAGCTTGCGCCGGAGAAGCGTTCCGAAATACCGGCCGATGCCGAAATTCGCAAAATGAAAGAAGCGGATGAGGCCTCGCTCAAGCCGCGGCCAATACCTGCTCAGAACGCTCCCGGGGGAGAACTGCCCGCGCAGATGATTAATTCTGAGGACTATCGAGGGCTCACCGAACTACTGGGTCGCGCCGAAAGAATGAATCTCGGAGAGCTTGCCGTGCAGAAAGGCGATTTCCGAATGGTTCTTCGTGCACAAGGAGCGGGAGATGGAATCGATTTCGAGCCCATAACGGCCTCGAGCGCTGCTTCCCTGCCCGTGCCCGAACCGAAAACAGTGCCCGAATCCACCCCGAATCCTTCGGGCGGAGCCCATGCACACACTATCGATTCTCCGCTGGGCGGAACATTCTATCTGTCGCCGGGACCGGGAAAACCGGCATTTGTCGCAGTAGGTGATACCGTTTCAAAGGGACAGCAGGTATGTACGGTGGAGGCGATGAAACTGTTCAATGCGATTCAGGCGCCGCAAAATGCAAAAGTCGTGGCACTCCTCGCAAAGGAGGGGGAAAACGTGGAAAAGGGACAGCCGCTTATCGCTTTTGAACCGGCCTGACTAGCCCAAGGTTCGCAGCGCAGAATGCCGTGAGTTGATTGCGAAACTTGGGCTAGTGTGGCGACCGACAATTG
>CAYFVL010000174.1:0-12699 GCA_964346405.1 uncultured Fibrobacterota bacterium | reverse complement strand
TTTTCGCGAAAACAGACTCTTGAGCTTCGCTCGGTGAATCTCAACGACCGGATAAAGGGTATTCAGAAAATGCTAAAGAGGTTGATCGGCGAAAATATCGTAATGACCTGTTCCCTGGACCCTGATCTCAGTTCGGTAAAAGCCGATGCAACGCAGATAGACCAGATCATAATGAATCTGGCACTCAATGCCAGAGACGCAATGCCGCACGGAGGCCGGCTCATTGTCGAGACACGTAACACGGAGTTGGATGAGGAATACAGTCGAGACCACCCGGAAATCAATCCGGGACCGTACGTGCTGCTGTCGGTCAGCGATAATGGAATTGGCATCGACGCGCAAACGATAAAAAAGATTTTCGATCCGTTCTTCACTACCAAAAGCGAGGGACGTGGAACCGGGCTCGGGTTGTCTACCGTTTACGGTATTGTGAGACAGCACAGCGGACACGTTACAGTCTACAGTGAACCCGATAAAGGAAGCTGTTTTCATGTGTACCTTCCAGCGTCGGGAGTGGGAATCTCCGAGGATCCCCGTAAGAACTCCTTGTCGATTCCCACGGGCACAGAGACAATCCTGGTAACCGAAGACGAAGCCTCTGTGCGCAATATGCTTCAGGTTATGCTGAAAAGTGCCGGTTATAAGGTTCTGACAGCGGAAAACGCTGAGAATGCCTATGATGTTTATCATTCCTCAAATGGAAAAATCGACCTTCTCGTTACCGACGTCATTATGCCGGGCGGAAGCGGGCGAAGCCTGCACGAAAAGCTGAAGTCGGAGCGGCCGGATCTCAAGGTGCTCTACATATCGGGCTATACCGACGAGATAATCGCCGGACACGGCATCCTCGAAGAAGGTTTCCACTTCCTTCAGAAGCCTTTTACCCGTGCCGAACTGCTTCAGAAAATAAGAGAAGTACTGGATTTCGAGGCATGAGCAGGTATTGTCGGGCCGTTTCCCGCAACCTGGTGTTTCTCCTTTTTCATTCGTTTCGCTCCACTCCCCGGGCATAAATTCGCTAATTCCAATGGCATCTCTCTTGCTGAATTATTTTTAGCCCTTCCGGCAAGTGGATGAATCCATCGGATCTGGTACGAACATTTGGATGATATTCAAGCGACCACCGGGGCGATTCCTCTTGAGGCCGGGGATTTTGTACCTTATTGGCTCCCGAATACGCATCGAACGCCCATTGGAATTGGAGCTGTAAGCCTTCATATTTGGTATCGGAAAAACAGAAAGAAAGGGCATGCATGGCATCGAACAGATTACAGAATCAGCTTAAATGGGTGGCAATTCTCACGATTGTTGCGGGGCTTATTGTCGTCGGATCGGCCGGAGCACTCGGTCTTGGGACTCTTCCCATGGATACCGCGCGATACCTCCTTTGGCTTACTATCGGTGCCGGAATCGTGGTTATTTTTTCTTCAATCTGGATGTTCGGGGCATCATTGCGGTCCGCCCCGTCCGAGGTGTGTCCCGAGCCGGAAGAGAAGCCCGAAATTGAAGCTGCACCACCTCCGAAACGCACGGCCGTCGATGTTCACGTGGGAGTTGAGGCTTTGACTTTTCTCTCGCTTCTTCAGGAGAAAGGACGTCTGGTAGATTTCATTTCAGAGGATATCACCGCCTATTCCAATGAACAGGTCGGCGCCGCGGCACGGGTGGTTCATCAGGGATGTCGGCAAGTCATATCGGACAGCTTCGATCCCGCGCCAATCGCCGAGGATGGAGAAGGAAAAGAAACTGTTCTGGAGAGTGGTTATGATTCCTCCAGGTATCGTCTTGCCGGGTCTCCCGGAAACGAACCACCGCATAAAGGGACGATCACGCACAAAGGATGGATCGCACGTCGGATGAGAATGGCACGTCCGAGCAATCCCGAAGCAGTCGCCGAGAACCCCGTCATTGTTCCCGCGGAGGTTCAGGTCGGTAAATGATGGATCTACATACTAATAGACAGAGTGCGGAATACCATGAATAGAAAATATGCTCTTGGAATAGATCTTGGAACCAGTAACTGCGCAATGGCGTTGAATACCGAGGGCGCGGCCGAGCCCATGGACATAATCCAGATCATTGATCCCGGCAAAATCGGGGAGGAGAAGGGATTGCCCTCGGCCATATATATTCCTTCCGCCAATCAGTTTCCGGAAGGAAGCACTCGTTTACCGTGGATGGGGCATGAACCTGAATTCGTTCTGGGAGAGATGGCCCGGTCGGCCGGAGCCAAAACACCGGATCGCCTTGTGTCATCGGCCAAGTCGTGGCTGTCCTATCGTTCGGTTGACCCGACAAAGCCCATCCTTCCGTGGCGTTCGGAAATCAATCAAAAGGTATCCCCGCTGGATGCGTCCCGCCGATATCTGGAACACATGTGGAATGCATTCAAACAGGAAACCGTCGAGCGGGAAGACGAAGTGGGTCCAGACACAACCAGGGTGGTTCTTACCGTCCCGGCGTCATTCGATGAAGTCGCGCGTTCGTTGACATTCAGAGCGGCGTCGGAAGCCGGTCTGCCCGAGGACACGATTTTGCTCGAGGAACCTCAAGCCGCATTTTACGCCTGGCTCGATACCGCGGGTAATGATTGGCGCTCGCACATAGCCGCGGGAGACATTGTACTGGTGTGCGATGTAGGCGGAGGCACCACCGATTTTAGTCTGGTGGCTGTTTCGGAGCGGAACGGTAATCTGGAGCTGGAGCGCATCAGTGTCGGACGACACATTCTTCTGGGCGGCGACAACATGGATCTTGCGCTGGCCTGCGCCTTGAGAGAGGAACTCGAGGAATCGGGTAAATCGCTGGACGATTGGCAATTCATGGCGCTCATTCATGCGGTACGAAAGGGAAAAGAACGGCTTTTCGAACGCGAGGACATTGACGAAATACCGATTTCCGTTCCGTCACGAGGCGCCGGGCTTTTCGAGGGTACCGTTTCAGCGAAACTGCGCAGGTCACGGGTCGAATCCATCATTATCGACGGGTTTTTTGCCGTTACGGCTTCAGATGATTTTCCCGAGGAACTCGCCGGCGCAGGCTTGCGGGAACTCGGTCTTCCCTACGCCGCGGATGCAGTCATCAGCAAGCATCTTGCCGCATTTCTTGCCAGGAGCATGCAGAATGTTAAGTCGAGTGAGACGCTGTATGCAGCGGTCGGAAGTCGGGAAGGACGTATCGAGGGGGACTTTTTGCGTCCCGATGTGGTGCTGTTCAATGGTGGCGTGTTCAAGGCCCGACAACTGCGCGACCGGGTAATAGAGCTTTTGCGGGGGTGGTCACCGGGGCAAACGGTACGGGAGCTGTTCGGTACCGATCCCGATCTGGCGGTATCTCGTGGTGCGTCGGTGTACGGATATCATCATGTTCACGGAACCGGCGTTCGAATCCGTGCCGGGGCCTCCCGGAGCTACTATGTCGGGTTGGATGCCTCGGCACCGGCGATACCGGGATTTCGTCCGGCGATAAAAGCCGTATGTGTAGTTTCGCAGGGCATGGAGGAAGGGAGCGAAAAAGTGCTGGAGGAGCAGGAGTTCGGACTCGCTACCGGGAGATCCGTGCAGTTCCGTTTCTTCAGTGCGTCGAATCGAGCCGGTGATTCCATGGGCGACATTGTGAAAAATGCCGAGAAATCACTGGAAGAAACCGCCAAGCTGGAAACGACACTGCCTACCATATCCGAGCGGGAGGAGGATGCCGGTGAATCGGTTGTCGTTCCCGTAAAACTTCATGTAAAGCTCAACGAGTTGGGCACACTTGAACTCTGGATGCAGCATACCGAATCCGATCGTCGCTGGCAACTGGAATTCAACGTTCGAACAGAATAACTATGGCTTCAAGACCAAAATACGCAATTGGAATCGATCTCGGCACGAGTAACTGTGCACTCGCCTACGTACACCTTGGTCGAGATCCCGAAACATCACACGTGTTGCCGATAAATCAATGGGAAAGCGCCGGCCGGGACATTGTTTCTCGAACGCTGCCTTCGTTCGCTTACTACCCGATGAAAGAGTCTGCCGTATATCCTCTGGTTTCCAGGGAAGGAAATGGACGGATCATAGGTGTTTTGGCACGTGACCATTCCGTCCAGGAACCGGAACGGGTGATCTCATCGGCGAAATCATGGTTGGCTCATTCCGGAATCGACCGTCGTGTACGTACACTTCCCTGGCGTTCGAATGAGATCGAGCAGGAAAACAAGCTGTCGCCCGTCGAAGCGAGTGCGCTTTACCTGAATTACCTTCTCACTGTGTGGAACGAGTCGATGGCAGAGACTGATCGCCATGCGGAACTTCGGCGCCAGCATGTAGTCATTACCGTTCCGGCATCGTTTGACCAGGCGGCACAGCAGTTGACTCTGGAGGCGGCACGGCTTGCCGGCTACCCCGATTCCATTCGCCTCCTTGAAGAACCTCAGGCGGCGTTTCACGCCTGGGCTGAGCGGCATCCGGAGGCCGATGCTTTACGAAGATCGCTTCGTGTTCCCCCCGACGATACGAATCCACGTCACGTGCTTGTCTGTGATATCGGCGGAGGGACAACCGATTTCAGTATCTTCTCTATAGAGATGGAAGATGGGGGCGCCCGGATAAACCGAACCGCCGTCAGTAACCATATTCTTCTCGGCGGGGATAATATGGATCTGGCGATAGCTTCGATACTCGAAGAAAAAATCGCCGGTCCGGAAGGGAAACTCTCATCTCATGCGTGGCAGAGCCTTGTCAACGAGAGTCGCCTGCTGAAGGAAAGCGTGCTCGCCAAACTTGGTCCGAACAGGGAGGTCGGGGAAGATACCATTTTGCGGGTGGGGGTCAGCGAAACCGGTGGGAGCCTTTTTGCATCGGCCAAAACAGCCGAGATTCGATTTTCGGAACTCGTCTCCCTTATCGAAGACGGCTTTTTTCCTCTCTGTGAACGAGAGGGCCGGCCGGTTGAACAGAGCGCGGGACTCCACGAAATGGGACTGCCTTATGCGAAGGATACCGCTGTAACCAGATATCTGGCCGAATTCCTTTCCGGACGCGAACCGATTGACGCGGTTTTGTTCAATGGGGGAGCGGTAACTCCTGAATATTTACGGACTCGTATCGGTGATCTGATTGGTCACTGGCAAGAAGGATACACACCCGTGGTTCTTGAGAACCGCGAACTCGATCTGGCCGTTGCCCGCGGTGCTGCTATGTTCGGGCGAAGCATCGCTCTGAACCGCCGGCCGCTCATTACGGCCGGGTCCGCGCATGGGTTCTACATCCAGGCCGCTTCTCAGCAGGGATCTCCAGGGAAGGCGTATCTGGTTTGCCTGATACCGAAAGGCACTGAAGCCGGTCACGTTCAATATATCGACAACGTGGATCTTCATCTTCTTGTCAACCGTCCAATGGAATTCAAGATTTTTTATTCCACTCGACGTGAGAGTGATCACGCGGGACAGGTGATCAGATTCGATCCACATGAATTTCACGAGTTACCGCCAATGCAGGCGGTCATACGGATCGACGAGTCGGTTGTTGGATCTTATGATTCCGAGACCGTTTCCGTTGCGCTGGAAGCCGAACTGAATAGCCTGGGTTTATTGGTGGTGTCGGCGGTCAGCACTGAAAAGGCGATCGAAACGCCTCAACGCTGGGATTTTCAATTCAATATGCGAGCGGTGGGAGAGCCAAGGGAAACGTCGGATGAGGAGAGTGAGAAGAAAAGCCTGCCCGAGGATGTAAAGCGAGAAATCGCGGAAGTCCTCACCCGGCCTTTTGGTCCCGGCGTTTTGCGCGAAATGGAGAAGGTGATCGGGAAGAAACGGCAATCATGGTCTCTTCAATGGTTACGATCCTTCTGGGAACCCTTGTATACCAGAATGTCGCATCGGGATCACAGCCCGGAACACGAAGCCGCCTGGTTGAATGCCGCGGGATTCATACTCCGTCCGGGATATGGCGTTGCATTTGACGATTTTCGTATGGATCAAGTCTGGAATCTCCAGGCGCTGGAGTTATCTCACCCAAAAGTCAAAGCTGTCCGAGAACAGTACTTTATCCTCTGGCGCAGACTTGCCGGAGGGCTCGATGAGATTCGTCAGAGAGAATTGTACCGTGATGCACATACACTCATCGCGAGCCATGTAAAACAGGGGCATGAAGCCGTTCGCATGGCGGGAGCGCTTGAGCGGTTGACCATACGGGACAAACAGGGTCTGCTAAGGTTATTGCTCGAAGGTTTCGATCGGACACCCGAGAAACGCGCCGATGCATACGTATGGGCGTTGGGACGAGTGTTGAGTCGAGTCCCATTGTATGCGGGTGATGAGTCTGTTCTGCCTCCCTGCGATGTTTCAGAGGCTTATGAGCACCTGAAACAACTGGATTGGAGCTCTACAGGGTACAGTCGTCTGAGTTGGGCATTCGCCAACGCGGCACGTCTTCGTGAACGAAGAGCCCTCGATGTGCCTCCCGATGTGCGCAACGCAATAGTCGACAAGCTTCGTGCTTCAGGCGCCGGTGAAGAGCAAGTTACGCCGGTGATAGAGCACGTGCCCGTGGCGCGAAACGACTATGATCTTCTGTTTGGGGAGTCTCTTCCGGTGGGATTGTCGATACGCCGGTTTTAACCCGACTTCCACAATCGAGAGACGGGTAGGTGGGGGATGGAGCTGCTGAAGCACTCTCCAAGCTGAAGAACACGAAATACAGGTCGTTTGCCGCCGTATTTCCTACCGAGAGTGTCTCATCTGAGCTTGTTTTATCAGGAAATCGCGTAGTTCCGGGGTATTGGGGACCGCGAAAATCACGTCATCGATTACCTGCACAAATCTTTCGGCAGGTGCGTTCAGAGAACGAATGATTTCGGAGATCGTGGGCCACTGAGCGGGATTGTGCGGCGGGGGAGGAGCGGCCAGAAACAGACGTGCATCGTCGATCAGGATAATGTCATGCACTCTCTCCGCCAGGCAGGCAAGCTCACCCGCGAGCGGACACTCGTCGGATTCTCCCGCCGTGATTCCGCCCGACCAGTGCCCGTCGAGCCAGTACACCGCCCGACGTTCCCCGATATTTTTCAGAATTCGGGGCAGTATGCTGCGCGAATCCCCAAGATGAGGAACGACATTTCCGATTTTCGATAGGGGCTCACCAAATCGCTGATACAGAGGTTCCGATCGTTCAATCGTGTGCACGGTATCAAAGTGGGCTGATGCCCAACGGGTCGTATCACCTTGGTACGTACCGGTTTCTACAAACACGCCGGCTTTGGCAAACGCGGAAAGCGCTAGAACAGTGCGCTTTGGGACCCCCATTACAATTTCACCCATTGAATTTCCTCGAAAATCCGCATCACTCCACGAGGAATGATGCTCTTGCGGTATTAGAATTCAGTTCTGCGATTATGGGTTGTATCTCAGGGAGTTCTATGCACCAACATAACAGAATACCATGGAGAGCATTGGGAGTCAATGAGCAAGATAGTCTTGGTGTCGAAGATTATCAATGCGATACCTTTTCACCAGCCGCAGGATAGAATATGCCGCGCGGAAATGGGGGCTTTCGACAATTCTGCCCTTGCAGGGGAATGGGCGTGTCGTTGCCGCAAGAATTTGGCAGATATCCGCGGAAAGAGTGTCCCGGGGGATTCGGACACAGACGATATTGGAACCTTCTCGAGTAATGTGAATTATACTGGAAGTTCCGTTTTTCAGCCAATACCTTCAGAAAACAAATCCAAAGCCGAAAGTGAATTGAGCAAGGCCCTGGTATTGAAGTTCCTTCTCATTTGTTGTTATTGCGCTTGAATATTCACTCAATCCCTCGATATCATCGTGTTCGGATTCGTCTGCTTTCATTGAAGCCCAGGCTGGATGAATCAACCTTGAGTCGTTTCTTATCGTTGCCGCGGCTCCTGCAATGATACTGGCCGCTAAATTCAAGCTGGTTTTACACGGTGAGATCGTTAATTAAGGGTTCCCGAGTAGTTATTCATGCAGACCGTCCGGTGGGGTAGACGGTGATATCGGGTGGCGATCAGGAGCATGAAAACGAAAAGAACTCATATTCTCCCTAAAGCACTGTTCCGCACCCAACCACCAACCCCATTCGGAAGATTTACCAGTGACCACTCCTGGACTACCTTACGTATGCGGAATTTGGTCCCTTCATGGGCGGTGAAGAGAACTTTGTTTCCGTTCGGTCCGTTCAGCGCATCGACATCGTTACTCAGCACGACGGCGTATCGGATATTTTCTCGTTGATATACACGAATGCCTGTCGAAGTTCCGATTGCTACCAGAAGAACAAAACACAGGCCTGCCAGGTAGACCAGCCAGAGACGGGTGTTATGGGAGGCGAAGAGCCAGAGGGAGTAGAGCACCGCTGTGATCAGCAGCAGACTGAACAACATCCATAACTGAGCACCAAGCGGGAGGGCGGTGTGCAGTCGGTGAACCATTGTGGCCACAAATCCCCGTTCGGGAGCCGGTATGCGGTCGACGATATTTCGGTTGGCGAACCGAAGGTTGGCTCGAATGTCCGGATCTCCGGGAGAAAGTTTCAGTGCCTTTTCGTACTGAAGAATTGCCGGGCCGATTTTACCGGTTCGGTAGTACGAATTTCCCAGATTATAGTGTATGGCCGAGTTGGTGAAGCCCTCTTCGAGTATTTGCTCGTAATACACCACCGCACTGTCGAAAACATTCTGCTCGTAGAATTCGTTCGCTTTTTCGAACCAGGACTCTATAGGGGCCGCATGCATTTCCGGTGCGAAGACAAAAACGAGGGCATAAACGAATATCGGCAACTTTTTCATTTCCGTTTTCCTTTTCGTGCGTGCTTCTCGAGTTCGGTTAAGACCTGTTGCAGTTTGTCCGCCAACGATGGAGCCGCCGCTTCGGCATTTGCCAAACCTCCGAATCGAACACCATCAAGCTGCTCGAGAAGTTCGTGGACGGAATCGGCTACCGTGGTAGGAACCCGGTGCTTCACAAGTTCGGTTTTCAGGTCGCCGTGGGTTTTTCCGTAGGCGGAGAAACCAAATCGATTACTGATATACCTGAAAAGAATACCGGAGGTGCGATCGGTTAGTTGATCGGGCGGAAGTTTTTCCGAACTCAGTCGTGATGCCTCCCGCAGCGCCGCATTGAGTGCCTTTTTCCGGGATGCGCGGTCCTGGTTTTTCTCTCTCTGTTGTGCTTGCACACGGTACATGGTCGAAAAGAAGGCCAGAAGCAACGGTATGGGGAACATGACGAAAAAGAGTGGATTTCTATGTGGTTCGAGCGGTTCGCGTTTGAGTTTTACATCGGTTTTGATATATCGGATATCTCTTCCAACTTCCTGAATTTCTTCCTGCGTCAAATAGCGGGTTTGCGGTTTGTCACCCTCTTTCCCCGGCGTTACGGTAATGGGGAACGGGCCGGCAGTGAGCGTTTTGTATGTTTCCGCCGACGGATCGAAGTAAATGTACTGTATTTCCGGTACCGATTTATTTCCCTTTTCACGGGGAATGGCCAGATATTCGTATGTTTTTCGCGTTGAGATTCCCTGAGCCGAGGTGTCGATATAAGTATGCTCTTCCGGGGTGAATACCTCGAAATCCGCGGTCGAGGGTAATGCTACTTTACCGAGGTTTCCCGGTCTGGCATTCCCGCGCAGAGCGACTTTTATAGTCAGTGCCTCTCCGGCCGGTAGTTCACGGGGGTTCACGTCGGCAGTCAAGGCGAAAGAAGAACCCACTGCTCCGGAAAACCGTGCCGGTGGAGAGGGGAGTTCTCGTACCGTCATTGTGACGCTGTTTCCGACAGCGGTTTTGGTAACCCGTTGCATCCCACCGAAAATACTGCCACCGAAAAATCCGTCAAAAAATGGATCCCTGGAACGACCTCTCGACTGATGGAGTTCGTCGTATTGCATGGTAACTGCCTGCATCCGATGAGTTCCCGAACGGTGTGCGGTAAGAGAAAATGGGAGCGTGAATACATGAAATGCCTGTCCGTCGATACTACGCTGGGTACGGCTCACCCGGTCGCCGAAAAGTCGCGTCAGGGAGAAAGCTTTTCCGAATATATCCTCAACCTGGTCAACGGCCTGCACCAATCCTCCGCTATTGAGATCGACATTGGAGCCTGCCTTCTGACGAATTTCAAGGTCGAGAAGAATCTGCTCTCCCGCGTACATCGTTCGTTTACGGGGCAGAACCCTGACATAGACATCCGCTTTTTCCACCGGTGCGTCGGATACAGATATCCGGAACGGACGGGATTGATACTGTTTGCCGCCGAATGAAGCCGTCAATGAAGGAAAGGTGAATGTTCCCTTTGTTTTCGGGGCGATATCGTAATAGAAGAGATAGGTTATCTCTTCCTTTTTGGTCATTTTTCCATTTACCAGTTGAATGGAAGATGATTGATGTTGGTTCCTGCTCGTGCGAAGAACCGAGAAATTCTCATTTGATTGAAGACTGGGTGGCTGCAGGTTTGCCTGCGCCTTATCGGTGGTCAGTTTTGCCGTAACTCGAACCGGTTCACCGACTCCGACCGAAGTCTTATCGGCCGTGACGGTAAACTCGACATCCGCATTGGCCGCACTGCTGAAAAGAGCCGACATCAGCATAATACATGCGATTAGATAACGTCTCACCCAAAAATCTCCTTTAAACGGGATTCGACTCGGGTATAGAGAAACTTTCGCCCCCTTACGGTCGAAATTCGATGGTCGGCATGTTCAATTTCGGCATACTCCGTCGGGAGTCCTTTTGATTCTGCCCATTCTACATACGCTCGGGATTCGTTTTCGGATATGGTATTGTCCTCGGCACCGCGGAATACAAAAACCGGCCCACAAAAACCGTCGTTCAAACGGTCAAGCGGGGCGTGATTTCGCAGATCATCGAGAAACGACGAGGTCATTTCAAAGGGCCCAAGCTCATACTTGCCCGACTGGTTGGGGCCGGCGGCAATTACGGCCTCGTACCTGTCGACATGATTCATTGGAAACGCAACGGGTGCAACCAGGACAAGAGCGTCCGTGGCAGTTTTTGCGGCAACCCCCGCCGCCACACACCCACCCAGACTATGACCGAAGAGCGCCAGTTTCGCGGGTGAATACCGGTCTCTGAGGAATGCAACCGCCGATTCCGCATCTTTGGACATCGATGAAACAGTCATATCCATGAACAATCCGTCGCTTTCGCCCGCACCGGCAAAACTATAGCGAAGACTGGATATGCCGTGATCTGCGAGGTACCGCGACATGGAGACATAAAGATAACCCGGGCCCAAACTATGACTGGTGAATCCGTGATTGATCACAAGCCAGATACCCGTACCATTGCCGGAAACATGCGCCATACCCCGAAGCGTAGTCTCGCCCCGTTTCCACTCGATATACTGCTCACCCATTGCGGTTTCGGTCACCAGTCCTTCTCAGGTTCTTTGCCTCGCAGAACGCGAATGCGTTCCGCAGGTTTGTTCAGGTCTTCATGGTCGTCGGAATACTGCTCCAGCAGCCGGGCAGCTTCACGTTTTTCCCGTTGTTCATCTTCCATCTGTTCGGCCGATTTGGATTGCTGAGACTGATCTTCTCCCTTGTCGCCCGCCTTTTTCTGTTCCCCACCCTTCGTTTCCTCTTCCCGCTTCTCTTTCTCCTGGTCCTCGCCGTCCTTCTTTTGCTGTTCGTCCTTGTTCTGTTCGTCTTTATTGTTTTCGGACTGGTCTCCCTGCTCGTCCTTGTTCTTCTCGTTTTCCTTCTGTTCGTTCTGTTGATCTTGATTCTGGTTTTTATCGCCCTGCTTTTTGTCGTCGCCTTTGCTATTCTGTTGTTTTTTGTCGTTCTCTTGATTCTGATCTTCGTTTTCGTTGTTCTGCTGCTTCTGCTGCTCTTGCTGCTGTTTTTCGAGTTGGTCCAAAACTAACTGAGTCAACTGAAGATTCCATTTTGCATCTTCATCTCCCGGACGGGCGTCAAGCGCCTTGATGTAGCTGTCTTTCGCCGCTTTGAATTTCTCCATGGCCCCTTGCCCACCGGATGCCATTATCTGTTCGCCCTGCTTGTACATGGTGGTCCCCAGATTGTACCAGAGATCCGCCTTGACCTGGGGATCATCAGTTTTAGCGGCGCCAAGGTAGCTCTCTTCAGCTTCTTCCAGGCGCCCCAGTTTGTGAAGGGCGGAGCCTTTGTTGATTCTGAGTTTTTCCTCACCCGGCGCATTCAGCAGCGCGTCCTCGTAGGTTTCGAGTGCCTTTTCGAAATCCCCGTCTTCATAATATTTGTTCGCGACACGGTTTTTCCGATGCACCTCGTCAGCCACGGCGGGAGTACCAAGTGCACAAATCATTGTTCCCGCAACACACGCCTGAAGCACGCGGCGGAAGAACCGGTGCTCGAGTATTCGAGTAAAACCGTTGCTATTCAAATCGCCCCCTCCACGTTTTTTTGCGCGTCACTCGCTCGGGTATGAAGAATTCCACCAGGAGGAGAAACAGGCCAAGCAGGAGGAAAAGCTGGTATTGTTCCTGGTAGAGCGCCGCCTTATTCATGCCGAGATCCTTTTCTTCCATCTGTGCGATTTCGGCATATATGCGGGACAGATCGAGATTGATTCCCGCATGGTAATATTTGCCGCCGGTCTCGAGTGCGATTTTCTCAAGTACGACCGGATTAAGCCTGGTCATGACCAGATTGTCGCTACGGTCTTTCTTGTAAGCTACCTGCCCCGCGG
>CAYFVL010000173.1:0-12803 GCA_964346405.1 uncultured Fibrobacterota bacterium | reverse complement strand
TACGCTCACTTCGACACCGCTCAGTGCAGCGCAACACAACGCTCCGCTCGGGACACCGCCCCTCGGCATTTCGGCTCCGCTCACTTCGACACCGCTGTTATGCAGCGCAATACATCGCTCCGCTCGGGACATCGCCTCGACATTTCGACTTCTCACTTCGGCTTCGCTCACTTCGACACCGCTCAGTGCAGCGCAGTGCAGCGCAATGCAGCGCTCCGCTCGGTACGGCGTCTCTCGACTGCGAAACTTGGGTTAAATTGGACCAAAAATGAGGAAGGCGGCGGGAAAACCCGCCGCCTCGTAGCGTTTCCGAGCAAGGTGAACGCAGCCTCTTTGACGTGAGTGTAAAAAAACGCGAACGGCCGGACATCACCAAAAACCTTTTGGACTGACGAAAGGCCGTATCGACATGCCCGTGTATAACCGACAACCTCATATCGCATAGAACAGGCTCAATGATGCGTTGTCGGTTCGGGTTCTATGAACACTTGGAGAAACCGCACGATCGGCAGACCGCGCACCCCCCCTCGTGTTCCATCATACCGCCGCACTCAGGACATTGCGGACAATGTCCTGTCGATATTGCCGAAGAATACTGTCGGGGCGACCTATTCTCTGCATTTTGACCCGATGTCTCGCTCTCGGCCACCGTTTCGGTAAATGCGGCGTGAGACAATCGAAGTGTCTCAAATTCGTCTATCGCTTTTTCAAGGACTCTTCCTATCGCATCGGCACACGACAGTATCATCTCTCCGTCATTCCAGGTCGGGACCGGGCAGCGGATGCCTCGAAGTTGTTCTACCAATGCTTTCGCATCGACTCCTGCCCGCAAACCAATCGATATCAACCGTGCAACCGCCTCGGCGTTTGATGCCGCACAGCCGCCGGATTTTCCCATCTGGGTGAATACTTCACAGAAGCCGTATTCGTCGGAATTCACGTTTACGTACAGACTACCGCACCCGGTCTTTGTCTTGTAGGTCCGCCCGAATGTAACCGAAGGCCGTGGCCGGGGACTTATGCTTCCCGGCAGTCTCACAGGAGTGGTACCGCCATTTTTGCCTGTTGTGATTACCTGTCCAAGGCGAGATCCGTCTCGGTAGACCGTCACTCCCTTGCACCCAAGTTCATAGGCCAGGCGGAATACCTCGTCGACATCGGCAATGGACGCTTCTTTGCGGAAATTGACTGTCTTTGAGACTGCGTTATCGGTATACTTCTGGAAGGCGGCCTGAAGCTGGATATGCCACATCGGCTCAATGTCGTGTGAGGTTACGAAAACATCCCTAATCCGTTTTGGTATTCCATAAATCTTACCCAGACTTCCGGTTTCGGCCACCATGTTTGCCAGCTCTTTACTGTAGAATCCTTCCTTAACAGCGATTCGTTCGAATGCGGGATGTATCTCCAGAAGGTGCTGATCGTCAAGCACATTTTTTTCATAAGCAATGGCAAAGATTGGCTCAACCCCGCTGGAACACCCGGCAATCATACTGATAGTGCCGGTCGGGGCGATTGTGGTAACTGTGGCATTTCGCACCGGCGGCTTGTTTTCCGCGTCATGGATCGAACCTTTGAATGTCGGGAAGGCGCCACGCTCCCGAGCCAGAAACGCACTCACCTTCCAAGCTTCTTCATGTATGAATTTCATGATCTCTTCGGCAAGACCCGCGGCGGCGTGGGAATTGTATGGAATGCCGAACTCGATCAGCATATCGGCAAACCCCATAACTCCCAGACCGATTTTTCGGTTGCCCTTGGTCATTTTCTCGATTTCCGGCAGAGGATACCGGTTTACTTCGATCACATTGTCCAGGAAACGAACCGCCGTTTTAACAGTTTCTCCCAACTTCCGGTAATCCATTTTGGGAGAACCGTCATCGGTGGTAATCATGTTCGCCAGGTTGATTGAGCCCAAGTTGCACGATTCGTAGGGAAGAAGCGGTTGTTCGCCACAGGGATTAGTGCTCTCAATTTCTCCGACGTGGGGAGTTGGATTCTGTTCGTTGATTTTATCAAGGAATACGACCCCCGGCTCACCGTTTTTCCAGGCCAGCTCCACAACACGTTTGAAAACCTTCGAGGCTTTCTGATGACCCACGATCTCTCCATTACGAGGGTTGCGGAGCGGATATTCCTGATCCCTTTTCAGCGCTTCCATGAATTCGGCGGTGATTCCGACTGAGATATTGAAGTTCGACAGGAGGCCGTCCTGCTCTTTCATTTCTACGAATTCGAGAATTTCGGGATGGGAACAATTCAGAATTCCCATATTTGCGCCGCGCCGCGTGCCGCCCTGTTTGACCGTTTCGGTCGCAGTATCAAATACCCGCATAAAACTCAGAGGACCGCTAGAGATACCTTTGGTTGATTTTACCCGGTCATTTTTGGGACGGACTTTCGAAAAAGAAAACCCAGTGCCCCCCCCACTTTTATGAATCAGCGCGGTGTTTTTAACTGAAGTGAAGATCTCATCCATTGAGTCGCCTACGGGCAGAACAAAACAGGCTGAAAGCTGCTGAAGCTCTCGGCCGGCGTTCATGAGAGTAGGGGAGTTGGGGAGAAAATCGAGGTCGGTCATAATATTGTAAAAACGTTCGGTCCACGTCTCACATGAGACTTCCTCGGGGGAGAGAACCTCTTCGGCCGATGCGATATTCTCGGCAACCCGGAAAAACATGTCCTCGGGAGTTTCAACTACTACGCCCAGATCATCCTTTCTCAAATAGCGCTTTTCGAGCACAGTTCGAGCATTCTGAGAGATTTTGGCTTTCTTCTGCGTGAGCCGTTCCTTTAACGTAAGGTCTGTTCGCACCGGTGACTCCGTTCGTTTGCCGGCTCTGGATTTTACGGTTTTTCTGGTGGACACATCGGCGGCGGCATCGGACATTGACTCGACTCCTGACTTCATTGAGCTTTAATTATAGATATTCGAATTGTAGACACTGCTACGTAACACGGGTTTTACCACCGGACAATCCGCGGAACACCAGAGTGCTTCTCTATATGTTGAGTATCGGCTTATCGGTAAAACTCCTGCCGGACTAGCTGTTCTGAGTTCCTCTGTCGAACCGAATCCGTGGATATAGATCTCTTTCCCGGTGGAACGAAAAGGACACCCCCCTGCGGGTAGTATTGATCTCAGCCCGGAGTGTACAATATATGGTGTTAGTGAAATGAAAGTCAAGCAAAATCCTAACACGTTCCACAATATGTGGTATGCGCTTTGCTTCCGGCCATTTGGGACCACAATATCTAGCCGGATTCTTTAACCCAGGTTTCGCAATCGACTCACGGTCCCGCCGGGCGGGACTCAAGGTATCTCCCCGGATACCCCTGCGCTTTTTCTAAGTCAATCTCGCACAACATCTTACGCATACTGCTCTTTCCCTCGGCATTTCGGCTTCGCTCAATACGGCGCTCCGCTCGGTACGGTGTCTCTCGACTGCGAAACCTGGGTTAATCCTCAGCCGAGGCGCCGGTTGCGAAATCGGGGGTTTCTCTGAATGCCGCAACCGATTCATACCGTCGCCGAAAAAGCGTAATCAAGAATTGGGGCCGGTCGGGATATGAACCTGGATATACCTTCGACGGTGTGCACCACATTTTATTTTTGTTTTCCCGGTTTTGCGGCCCTCCCGGTATTTATCGCGGCAATTTAACACGGAGTACTAGAAATGATTGAGACGAATGCTACGGACAAACTGAATGATCTGAAGAGACGAATCGAGGAACTCAGGGGGTATCTTTGACGTTGATGCCCATCAGGAAAAAATAATGGAGCTTGAGAAAGTTGGGACTTCGAGCGAATTTTGGGAAAACCAGGAAAATGCTCAGAAAGTGCTCAAAAAAATAAAAGACTTGAAATCAATCGTCGATCCCTGGGAAAAGGCCCAACATGATCTCGAGGAGATTGCCGGATTTCTGGAACTCACTTTCGAAGAAGAAGATGAACAGGCGCTTAAGGAGCTTGAGGGTCAAATTGAACAGCTCACAAAAGATGTCGAACATCTGGAATTTTTGCGGATGCTTGGTGGGGAGGACGACCGGGCTTCGGCAGTGATCACGATTCATAGCGGCGCGGGCGGAACCGAAAGCTGCGACTGGTGTGAAATGCTGTATCGCATGTACTGCCGCTGGATGGAGCGAAAAGGCTACGGATATTCCGTCCTGGACATCCTGCCCGGTGAAGAAGCCGGACTGAAAAGCGTTACGGTGGAAGTAGAAGGGGAGTATGCGTACGGGCACCTCAAGGCCGAAGTGGGCGTGCATCGCCTTGTGCGAATCTCGCCTTTCGACTCCAATGCCAGACGGCACACGTCTTTTGCTTCCGTGTATGCATACCCTATAATAGAAGAAGTCGATGATGTCGAAATAGAAGAGAAGGAACTCCGGATCGATACTTACCGCGCCAGCGGTGCGGGTGGACAGCACGTAAATAAAACCGATTCGGCGGTGCGTATCACGCACGTGCCGACAGGCATTGTCGTGCAGTGTCAGAATGAGCGTTCGCAAATGAAGAACCGGGCAACGGCTATGCGGATGCTCAAGGCGCGGGTAAAACAGCTTCAAAAGGAAGAAGAAGAAAAGAAACTTCAGGACAAACTTGCGGATAAAAAGAAAATAGAGTGGGGAAGTCAGATCCGATCTTACGTTCTGCACCCCTACAACATGGTCAAAGACCATCGAACCGAGGTGGAGACATCAAACACAGGTGCGGTTCTCGACGGTGACATAGACGAGTTTATCGAACGGTTTCTACTCACCTTTCACTAACCAAGCTGACAAAAATAACGAAATATCAGGTTGGATTTCGAAGCGCCGGGATAAGATTGCGTATTTGATAAAGGCCGGACATCACAGCGGATGCCCGGCCTTAAATTGTCCCGGCGCGAGACGGGATCAGTTAGAAATCGGACATCTCAGAGCGATCGTCGAGAGGAATAATCTGCTCGGGCGAAATTTCTCCATGCGCGCGAAGGTTTGATCCTTTCTGATTCTTGAGTTTTCCATGCCCTATATTCCCTGCGGTGGTATGTGCATGCATACTCGTCTTCCGAGGTCCGGGCAATCCCCGGCGATCCTCCGGTGAGCCGAATTGGTGATGGGATCGGCTGTTTCCTCTTCCCCGGACAACCTGTATCAAATTCTCGACCACGGTATTGAGCGTTTCCGCCTGGCCGGTCAGCTCCTCACTTGCCGAGGCGGCTTCTTCGGAATTCGCCGCGTTCTGCTGGGTCGCCTTGTCCATCTCTGCTACCGCGGTGTTGATTTGGTCGATTCCCTGCGATTGCTCCTTGGTGGCTTCGGTGATTTCCGCGATAAGGTGCGCGATTTTCTCAGTGCTGTCGGCAATGGCCGTAATTGCGCCCTGTGTCTGCTCCGCCAGGGCCACTCCGCTGCCCGTGCGTTCCTGCGAACCCTCGATGAGTTCCGCGGTTTCTTTTGCGGCATCGGCCGAACGTTGCGCAAGGCTACGGACCTCTTCGGCAACGACGGCGAATCCCCGTCCCGCTTCACCTGCTCGAGCCGCTTCAACCGCGGCATTCAGGGCCAGGAGATTCGTCTGGGTGGCAATTTCGTCGATTGTTTTGATAATCCGGGCCGTTGAGTCCGAAGAATGTTTGATCCCGGACATTGCCTCGGCAAGGCTCGACATCGATGTCTTCCCCTTCTGTACAAGACCCTGCGCCTCATTCGTGAGATTATGTACTTGCTGTGCATTCCCCGAGCTTTGCTTTGTCATGGAGGACATCTCTTCGAGACTGCTGGAGATCTCCTCGAGACTGGATGCCTGTTCGTTTGCCACTTCGGAAAGCTGTTGACTCGATTCGGAGAGCTGCCCCGAGGCCTGAGAAACCTGATCGGACCCGTTGCGGAGTGTACCGATGACTCTGTTAATCGGCCCTACAATACTTCTGGTAATAAAAAATCCCGCGGCGATACCTACCAGTATTCCGATTATTGTCATGGCAAATACAATCGTATTTGTCTGCGCTGCCGTACGTTTCATGTTTTCGGTCAAACGCTCGTCGAGGCCGGTAATCGACGTGAGCACCGATGATGCCGTCTGGTTCATTTTTTTGTCGGCTTGGCTCTTCTCAGTCATGCCGGCATAGTACTGGTCGCCCGCTTTCTCGTATTCCGTGAAATACCCTTGAAGAACCTCGGCCATGCGACTCAACTGGGGGTTTCCTGAAACGGAGTTCTTCCAATCGGCCAGTCCCGTTTTCACTACGGCGAGCTGTTTCCGAAAACCATCCCACTGTTCTTCTTCTTCTGTCGCCAGCAAATAGACGGCCGTGACTCTCATGAGCAAAAACTGCTCAATCACCTTTTCATGAATGCCGTCCGTCACGTCACTCCAGTATTTCATTTGCCCCCGGTCGTTCGCTTCTTCGGCCTTGTGTCGCTCTGGATCGATGACCTCATCAAGCACTTTTTGCACTTCATTTGTAACACTCCACCCGATTTTGCTCCAGGATGCAAACGCTTCATCTTTCTTACGTTGGGCGTCTTCCTGGAGAAGAAATGCCTGTTCGTACTCTCCGGCGGAGCGCAACGCATCGTCAAGCATACTTTTGTATTCGGTGGTCAGTCCCTTGGCCCCACGAAATTCTTTCAGGATCTCTTCAGTCACCTGAAAAGTTTCGTGCCACTGTTCGGAGGCATTTTGTGAAGTCCCCGGCAGAGTCTCAAACCCATGTATGGCAAAATCCCTTCGTCGCATACCCGATTGGTTAAGCTTGTCCAGTGCCGAATTTCCCAGTTGGGCATATTCGTAAGATTTGGTCATTTCCGCGATACCGTTTCGGCCGACTACACCGAGCACCAGTGCGACTACTATGAGTACGCCGAATCCCACGGTCAGTTTTAAAGCCAACGACATACGATCCATCATCTTTCCACTCCTTTCAAGTACACAAACAGGAATTGACCCGGGTTAAATGCAATGTCTATGCCTCGAGGTAGTCCTGCCCATAAGTTCTTCAAATTCAGTTCATTACAAGATTGCGACAGAAAGACGGGGGTGCCGGTTTTTTGACATCCTCATCAGGTGTGAATTCTCTATCTTCCATGTTAACAATGGGTTAGTTAAGAAGTCAAGAAATCGGCGGCTGCCGAGTTTTGAACAACCGGTCCTGCTATTCTGAATCGCTTGTCGAAGTCGGGTTGAATTTGCGGGACTTCGTGAGACATGCGATGGCCCCTATGCGACTCAGTGCTGTTTCATTCGCATGAGTCGGGAATTGAGTGTCTGACGGGATACCCCGAGAATCTTCGCCGCCAACGTCTGGTTACCGTCTGCTCGTCGAAGGGCCTCGTCAATGAGCTTTGTTTCCAACTCTCGAAGTGTGGGTAATTCGGCGGGCCAGGTGAACGGCTGCCCCTCATGGTTTTCTTGCCTGGACGGCCCGTTATCTTTTCTCATGAAACCGGTCCTTTGCTCAAACGTGGCGAGTGAAAGGTGTCCCGATTGAGAAATGCTCACCGCATCGGCGATTATGGCCTCGAGTTCACGGACATTTCCAGGAAATGAGTACATCCCCAACACCTGAAACACTTCCTTGGGGACTCTCGGAACCCTTTTTCGCTGCCGCAAAGCGGTCGTTCGAAGAAAATGATCGACCAGCATGGGTATGTCGGCAATCCGCTCACGAAGAGGTGGAATACTCATTTGATGGGTCGTGAGGCGATAATACAGGTCGGCGCGAAAAGCACCCGAGTCCCGCAGTTGACCCAGATCTCTGTTTGTGGCCGCAATGATCCGTACGTCCGATCGTTTGGGTTCGTCCGAACCAAGGGGATAAAAGGTTTTCTCCTGCAAAAATCGCAGTAGTTTTGTCTGCGCCTCCGGACCAAGGTCCCCTATTTCATCGAGGAACAGCGTTCCTTCCTCGGCGGTGACGATGAATCCATTGCGCGCCGATTCCGCACCGGTAAAGGCACCTCGGACGTGTCCGAACAACGCATCCGAAACCATTGTGTCGTCCAGACCCGCTATGTTAACCGGTACGAGAGGACCCGTTCGACCCGAGGAGTTATGTATTCCCCGGGCCAAAAGCTCCTTCCCCGTTCCGGTTTCTCCCAGAATCAGGACCGGATACGTCGATTGTGCCACGGCTTCGGCGTATTTCAATACCGCTTTCATTTGGGCGCATTCGGTTAAGATGTGTGCGAAATGGTGTGGTTGCTTCAAGTCGGGAGAAAAGAGATGACTTCGCAGAATATGGTTTTCCCGCAGAACTGCTCGATGCTCGACAGCTTTTGTGACCGTTGTGGAAAGCCGTTCCCGTGTTATCGGTTTGGTAAGATAATCGAATGCACCGAGTCTCATGCATTCCACGGCCGAGGAGACCTCTTCCACTGCCGTAGCAATTATCACAGGTACGTCGGGGCATTCGGCATTGATATTCTCGAGAACTTGTCGTCCGTCGAGATAGGGCATACGAAGGTCGAGCACCACAACTCCTATCTGTTCCGCCCTCAGAATTCCAGAAACTTCCCTGGGGTCGGGACAGATGAGTATTTGTTCCTTGAATCCCGCTGAGGTAAGCGAAACTTGACATGCAAGAAGCGCTTGTTCCTCGTCGTCTACAATCAGGATTTTTTCAGACATGTGTCTTTTCACCGTTTCGAATGGGTACCGTCGCAGCGCTTAGACTCGGGAGTGTAATCCGGATGTTGGTCCCGAGATTTGGTTCCGACTCGATTTCTATGTGTCCGCCGTGTTCGCGTATGATTCCATGGGTAACCGACAGGCCGATGCCGGTACCTTCCGAAGGCTGTTTTGTGGTGAAGAACGGGTCAAAGGCACGACGGAGTGTCTCCTGATCCATTCCCCTGCCTTCGTCGGTGACCTCGAGAATAACCGAGGGCGAAAGAGTGCAGCGATAGGTTCTGAGGTGAATTGATTGAGCGGGTTTATCCAGGGCCTGGCACGCATTTGTAAGAAGGTTCACAATTACCTGTTCGACCTGCTGATGATTTCCCATTACATACGGAAGCTGGGTATCCGTCTCCGATACGTATCTGTTGGTCGAATGCCTTATTGTCGTGGCCATCAATTGCTCCGCGGAGCGAACCGCACTATTTAGATCGAATGCTGCATTTACTTTACCGCTGTCGGCACGTGCAAAGTCTTTAAGCCCCGATACTATGCGACTGATTCGTACCGAGCCCTCCCTGACGGCGGTGATGAGACGTCCACCCCATTCGCGAGCCTGATCACAGGGTATCCCGCCGAATTGTTTCCCGCCGGCGTGTCGTCCCAGATATGACGAAATATCGGCCCACATGACCTCCAGGTTGTCGGCTCCCATCCGGATGTAATTATTGGGATTATTGATTTCATGGGCAACCCCCGAGACAAGCGTGCCAAGGCTTTTTAGCTTGTCGGCCTGCAGAAGCTGTGCACGTTTTTCCGCTGCTTCGTCTTCGGCTCGTTTTCGGCCGTCGATATCACGAATAATGCCTTCTAGTCCGAGGTGATGTTTGGATTTCTCGTGCTTTGGTCGTGCATTTACCGAACACCACAGACGACTTCCGTCACGTTTTTCAAGCATAACTCGAATATCCGACAGTTTTCCCCTCGACGTGAGAATCGCACGAATCATTTCACGCTCTTCTTCCGGTGCTATGAACTGCTCCGCGGGCATTCCAAGCACTTCTTCCGGAGAGTACCCCAGAAGGGATTGCACGGATGGGCTTATGAGTGTAACCCGGCCCCGTTCGTCCGTCCGGAAATACACATCCAGCAAAGAGTCGAAGATCTCTCGATATTTGGCTTCCTCAACGGCAAGTTTTTCACTTGAGTTTCTCAGTTGGTGAAAGGCATTTTCGAGACGTTGTAGCATCGCATTGAAGTTCTGTGCCAACTGCCGGACTTCCCTGCAACCGGTTTCCGAAACACGTACATCGAATCGCTCGCCATTGCCGGGTATTCGGGCAGTTGTGGATGACAATGCCCGCAGACTCTCGGTAAAGCGTCGCGTGAACGCGAGTGTAGCAACGATACCGAGAAGGAGTACGGCGGCGGAGATAACGATACTGTTGACTATATGCTCCCGAGTCCGTGCCGCGGCCGGTGCGGTTAGTCCGGCTATGGTGTTCTCGATATCACTGCTGTACGATCCGGTACCCATGACCCAGTCGAGAGGACTGAATCCTTTGACAAAGGCGGTCTTCCGCCCCGGTCTACCCAGCAGGGGATGAGGCCAGTCGTAGGTGATAAATCCCATACCGGAATCCCTCACAAGGTCGTGCATTTTCGCGAATAACTGCTTCTGTTTGGTTGGCCCTTTGTAGAGCCGTCCCCCCAGATAGGTGCCGTTGAGATGCTGCAGATTACCATGTGCCACCATCAACGGGTGAAGATCGGTTTCTTCCGTTATCCAGAGATAGCCCACGCCCTTATCATACCGGACCGAATCGACAAGGCTTTTTGCCAGGTTTTTCATTCTTCTGCGACATTCGGCATCCATTGCGCCCGAATTTTGGAGAGCCTGATACTCCAGGGCGAGTACTTTCTCAATGGATTCGACTCTTTTTTTGAGCGTTTCCCCCATTCTCTCGGTTTCATATTCCCGAAACCACTCATTCATTGTACGGTGTTCTCGATTGAGAGCCCAGATCGTGGGCACAATCTGGCACAGGACAACCAGGACTATTATCGAGATGGTGAAGAAGGCGAATTTGCTCCGAAGGGTATCCATTCCGCGTCGTAATCCTCCATGATATTCGAGAACCGGAAATTGACCCGACCTCGACAGTCGAGAGTGAGCAACAGCTTACGCAGAATGCCGTGAGTCGATTGTCGAAGTCGGGTTGAGAGAAAAAGAGAGTCACTTATTCATTCTATCATAATGAACGCCCGTTCGAAAACTCCTCATTCCAGAGTGCCGTGAGTTGATTGCGAAACTTGGGCTATACTTCGTTCAGGAGAGAATCGTCACAAGAAGATGGAGGAGTTCTTCATCATGTCTCCCTGCAAACCACTCTCGTTTCTGGTGTGATATCCGATAATTGAAGTACATTGGTGGGAGGTGCATTTCGGCTTGTGCCATCACCTTGTTTTCTGGTGTTCGCACGCTAGCCCAAGTTTCGCGGTCGAGAACGAGCATTATGCCGTGAGTTGATTGCGAAACTTGGGCTAGTCTAGTGTTCCGTCCGATAATTGGCGATGTGCTATTGCCGGATGATCGGATGCGCCGGCAAGGCGCGGTTCGGGTTCACTGAATCCGTTGTCTAAGAGAAGGAAACCGGAACGATTTTGTGAGAAAGCATGTGATCGTCTTCGAATATGAAACGACCAAGTACTGATTCGCCCCCAAGAACCCTGGGTAACCAAAGGGCGTCGTCGGCCCACATCTTGGAATACGGGATATCCGATACAGCACACCAGAACGGCTTCGCTTCACGGGTTTCGATAGGGGTCCCGGTAAAGCTCTTGGCGAAAAAAACGAAACCCCGAAGTGAGTATCCGTCGGTGAAAATGAACTGGAGTTCGGCAACCTGCCGTAAGTCGGAGGGAGTCATCCCGATTTCTTCCCGACATTCACGGACGGCGGCCTCCTTCATTTTTTCGCCCGGCTCCATTCTTCCTCCCGGGGCATTGATTTTTCCTTTCCCAAGCCCGGTTTTCTTATGGATCAGTAGCAGATTTTCTTCGTTCTCGATAAAACAGAGCACGGCGTCTTCGGAAAATTTCCAGGAATTCCAGTTGACTTGCTCAACGGATCGTATTGCATTTTCACTTTTTTGGGGGGAGTTTTCAGTCATGCTTCTTTCCAGGTTATGCCAAATTTGTGGTGACTGCTAAAAATAGTGTCTGTTGTGGAGTTGCCGTGAATGAGAATGTGAAAAGAATCGTGATTCTGACAGTGATCGCAGTCGGTGCATTCCTGCCGGGCCGGGCGCAGGTGCGGGTCGCATGTCTGGGGAACAGTATTACCGCCGGAAGCGGTCTCGATCGGCCCGGTATCGAAAGATATCCCGCCGTCCTGGAACGCCTGCTGGGGAACGGATTCGAAGTTGGAGTGTTTGCTCGCGGAGGGATGTGCCTGCAGCGGCACGCCGAGATCTCTTTCTGGTACAGCACTCAATTCAGGGATGCGCGGGACTTCGATCCCGATATAGCCGTTCTTCTCCTGGGTACCAACGATTCCAAATACTACAATTGGGGAAATTGCTCTACTTTCACGGCGGACTATGCCGATTTACTTGATTCGTTATCTCGATTTGAGAGTAGTCCCACCGTTATCCCCGTTCTCCCACCTCATGCATTTACCGGACTGGGAAGGATAGATAGCTGCCTTATTCGCGACAGCATTGTGCCCATAATTCGGGTTCTGGCCGACGAGCGTTCCCTGCAGTATGTCGATGCCCATACACTGTTTTCGCAGCACGAGGAGTATTATTCCGACGGCATTCATCCCAATGCCCTGGGGTCGGAAGTTCTGGCAAATCTTGTCTATGAGGCATTAGGGGAGATTACCCTGATAACAAGAGAACCAGGTTCCCTGTATACGGCACAGACTCCAGACCTGCGAGCGATAAACCGTCTGTTGGTGTTTCCGGGTTGTCGGTCTCCGGTGCGGGCGGGGAGTCTCTTTTTTGATTTGAGAGGCAGATGTATTGGAAAGATGGAAGGTACGGTTCCGGTGATCGGAATGGGTTACCCGTCCGGGCCCTGAGCCGACCCCGGTCACTTCGACAAGCTCAGTGACCGGGGTCGGCTGCGAAGCTCGGGCTAGCCCAGGTTTCGCAATCGACTCACGGCATTCTGCGTAAGCTGTTGCACG
>CAYFVL010000172.1:0-12867 GCA_964346405.1 uncultured Fibrobacterota bacterium | reverse complement strand
TGCTCTACCTCGACTCCGCTCGGCACGGCGGTTCTCGGCTGCGAAACTTGGGCTAAGCCGCATTATGCGGAAGAATACCGCTATTGTATTGCGGCATAAGATACTGTACGAAGGACAAAATCCACCAAAAAAAGTGGATTTGTCAGCTACAGTATCTAAATAGGCATGCAAAAAATCTGAGGAGAAATCGTGAGACTAGCATTTTCGGCCACATTCGCTGGATTTCGCTTGGCGAAGATCGAGATCATGCGCTATGTTCATTATTTCACAAATCACTGTTGCTCCAGGGAAACCGGCCGCCCCAAAGAAATGTCGGAATCGAGCAACACGAAGCTTGGGAAAAGGGTCGCAGTGGGAAATCATTCCGGCGCGAGTAATTTCCCCGTTCATACTCGAATGAATTCGGAAAAGTGGGGTTCTTATGCGGAAACTGTTGAGTTTTCTTTTGCTTGTATCGGCGGGTTCGGTGTTTGGAGTAATGCCCCGGCAGGATCTTGAAATTTACTATCCGTTCTACGGGGAGGTTTTCGATGAGAGCGGCAACGACCGTCATGGGGAGCCCACGGGAGTATTGTTTACCTCCGACCGTCATGGGGAGCCCTTTCGGGCTTGCGGCTTTGCGGATGACTCCCAGGAAATAGTGCTTTCAGACATATGCAGACCGTTGGGGGCTCATACGATCTCCTTCCGAATCAACCCCGAGCTTTGGACTAACCCGAATTATCCCGCAGTCTTTGGAGGGCGCGGCCTGGGCGACAGAGATTCTCGAGGAGGCGTGGCGTTCACCAGATATGAGCAAGATTTGTACTACGACATTTATGATGACGACCATCGTTCCTCCCTCATCATACCTGTTACGACGATTCCGGAGAGTACCTGGACACATGTTGTTTTGTCCTGGAATGGAGAGGAAGGCCCCGGAGCCATGAAGGCCTATATAGACGGTGAGTTGTTTGATTCGGCGGACGTTGCATCGGTGACGCCAAATCTCTCATGGGGCTCAATCAGGTTTTTGCTGGGAAACAGTGGTCGAGGAAACGGTTTCAGGGGTATGATCGACGATTTCGCCGTCTGGTCTCGCGATCTACCAGGGGCGGAGGTTTACAGCGTTTACGCTCACGATGAAGTGCACGGCATTCCAAACATGGATATTGATATCTCAGGCCGAGTCGTTGAAAAGGGAATGGAGGGTGCTGCCGGTGACCCAATAGAGGGAGCGGTGGTTCGTTTGGGAGCTATCGGCCTGCGAGCGCAAAGCTTGGAAGATGGTACATTTGCGCTGGAGCACCTGAAGACCCGGATTGTCGGTGACCGCCGGGGCGCATCAAGAATGACGGCGGCGGTGGCGGGCGACAAGCTCAAGCTGCGGAACCCAAATGAAGGAACTCGTTTCGAATATGGGGTTTTCGACCTTCATGGCCGGCTACTTATGGGCCACAAGGACGAAAGCTTATCCAAAGGAACGCATTTTTTCCCTTTCTCAAGGAACAGGGGGGAAGCCGCCGGATGCAGAATTTTGCGTCTGAGAATCGGGGGAAAACACTTTACCGGAAAAGTCTACACGATAGGAAGCAAAAGAAATCAACAGATACCCTTGAACACTACAGAATCCGGGACCGCGCCTCTTCCGGGTGCCAATGCCAAAATCGGTGGTTTTGAGCCCGCGGTATTCGATACGTTGCTGGTCATGAACAAAGGGTACAAGGCCAAAAAAATCGCATTGCATAGCTTTCAAGAAATCTTCGGGGATATTATGCTTGAATCGCTTGGAGACGCAACTCTGGCCTCACTCTCCGTATCGGAAGGAACACTGGAACCGGAATTCAGTGCTTCGGTAAACGAGTACACCGTTTCGGTTACGGATCCGGTGAAATCAATCACAGTTACCCCTGCTGCAAACAGTTCCGCCTCATCGGTGTCTGTTGAGGATCAGGAGGTGGCAAACGGCATGTCCAGTGCTCCCATATCGCTCTCCGAGGGAGAGAACAACCTGGAGATTCGTGTGACCGGCGGGGACGGGCAAACGGTAAAGGTCTACGGAATCAGCGTTGTCGTGGCTGCGACACTCCCACCCCCTCCTTCCGGTTGCAGCGCAACGCAGCTCACCACGACAGGAATAGAACTGCACTGGAATGACAATGGCGTAAACGAAACCGGTTACAAGATCATGCGCAGCGGCCAGGCATCCGGTCCCTTTGCCGATGCGGGGGAGGTGAGTGCCGGCGTTACTACCTGGACCGACACCGACCTTAGTCCATCCACCACCTATTATTACCGGATCTACAGCTACAACAGTGCGGGACCGTCGTCCTACTGCTCTTGCAGCGGCACTACTGCCTCGCTGCCGCAATACGCACTAGCCATGCAGGTGAGTCCATCCGGCGCCGGAAGCGTAGCCGTGGTGCCGAATCAAGCCGCCTACCAACAGGGGACACAGGTAACGATTACGGCTAATGCGTCTGCCGGGTATCGATTTCAGAGTTGGTCCGGCGATCTGACCCTGAGTACCAATCCGGCAATTGTTACCATGGATGGGGCAAAGTCCATATCCGCCAATTTCGTTCAGATACCGGTTCTCAGTGGTCCCAGCACCGTGTCGGGAGATTTTTCCTTGAGTGCTACTTTTGCCTGGAGCGGGCTAAGCGACGGCAGCGAATATTATGAGTTCGAATACTCAAAGACGTCATCGAGTTCGGGTTTTTCTCTGCTGGCCAAGTCGGCGCCGGGAACCCGGACCACCCCATACCTGCAGCAAGTGCTATTTGATTCCGGAGACCAATCGGGAACATACTACTTCCGTGTCCGTGTAAGGACACCCACGGGTCTGTCACCCTGGAGCATCGTTCACGAGGTACAATATACAAAACCAACGCCCGTTTCGGTGACAATTCGCTCAACCGATGATAATCTGCTGATGTATTCCTCTTCCAATTCCGCGCTTGCAGAAACGGTATACCGGTCTGCCTACCTGGGAGTTGGCCAGAAATTCGATATCTGGGAATACAGCACGAGCTGGCTGGACGCACGGAGTCTCATTCGGTTCAGCCTTCCCTCCGTGGCAAACGGAAAACAGATAATTTCCGCGGAACTACTTCTCTATGTGAGAACGCTTCCAGCCGACAGGAACACCACATATCGCTGCGGCGCCGTGGCGGGATCGTGGAATACAAATACGGTAACTTACAATAATTATCCTTCCCAACAGGTGTATACGGATCACAGAAAAGACTTTTCACCACCCTCGACAGCGGCGGTTCCCGTCCGAATCGACATCACGGAGATTGTCGCGCAGTGGGCCGGCGGCAATTGGTCCAATAATGGCATTTTGCTCTGGGATACCAACAGTTCATATCCGTCGAGCACCGCATATCGGGCAACCGAATTCTACGAGGAATCGAACGGTAACAATGCACCGGCTCTGTATATCCAGTACCAGCCGTAATGCAATCTAACCCAGGGAGGAGTTATGGAGAAGTTTTTTGCAGTAGTGCTTGTTTCCGCTTTCCTGGCGCGGTATGACGCTCAGGCACAATGCTCAAATGATACCGACTGCAAAGGATCACGGGTTTGTGTCAATGGAGGCGGCTTTGCGGCAAACCCCTATTTTGCGACCGATGGCATTCGTCATCAATTCGGCCTGAGCGTTTCATTCTGACGATAGTTTCTGCGAGGCCGGCGTATGCCCCCAGGTAACGACGGTCTTTATGGGGCGGCGGCCGGATCGATAACATACCCCGTCACCATTCCCGCCGAATCGGCGATCTCGAGTCCTGAAAAAGGAGGTCCGTCCACCGCAGGCAGGTAGGAACTCATTTCTCGGGCATGGGCTTTGCAACCTGTTTTGGCATCCGGAAAATCGTCATTTTGCCGAAAGAGGGAAAGTATGGGGTATTCGGAAGAAGAAAGAAAACAGATTCGTGATGATTTCTATGTCTGGACAAACATGCCGCCCGGCGAACTGGACGAGTGGCTGAAAACCGAGCAGTCCCGGTCGGTCGGCGACAAGAGCCACGGCGATGAAAGCACGGGACATGCGAGCGGGAGGCGAATAATCGTACTGAAACGTAAAAAGAAACACGAGCTTAACGACGACGATTACGGCCACATGCGCAAAGTTATAAACTATGTCAAGCGGCATACCGCACAGAGACCGTCGGGGGATGTGGAGCATACCCGGTGGCGGT
The DNA here is from genome assembly GCA_964346405.1 of uncultured Fibrobacterota bacterium. Taxonomy (GTDB): domain Bacteria; phylum Fibrobacterota; class Chitinivibrionia; order Chitinivibrionales; family CAYFVL01; genus CAYFVL01. The sequence continues at coordinate 8,683 of CAYFVL010000172.1, read as the reverse complement.
ACAGTCTTATGAACTGGGGATATGATCCGCTCAAGGAGGATCGCCATGAAAAGTACGACAAGCCTGAACTACGAGAGAGCCTGAAGAAAGACATACAAAACTCGGACAAAGGTGGTCGTCCCGGCCAATGGAGTGCCCGAAAAGCGCAACTTCTTGCACAGGAGTACAAGAATGAAGGCGGGGGATATATCGGGGGCAAAGACAAACGGGCCAAACATCTTGATAAATGGACTGAACAGGAATGGCAGACCAAAGAAGGGTCGGGAGATGCCGAAACCGGAAAGGGCATGAAACGCTACCTCCCGAAACGTGCCTGGGAACTGCTGTCGGACGAACAGAAGAAACAGACCGATCGCAGGAAGCAAGAGTCCGGAAGGCAGTACATTTCGAACACGCCGGTGGCACGCGCAGCTCGTGCGTATGTAGACCACAATGATGCGACTCTGTTGGGTGAGGATCAACTGCGGAGACTATCCCGGAATGAACTTGAGAACCTTGCCCGAGCTTATGATATCCGTGGCCGAAGCCATATGAAAAAGGATCAACTCGCCCATGTTCTGCATACCGGTTTTTCCCGGGCCAATACGGGAATGAAAAAAGGAGAGCTGCTGAAACGGGCCGAAGAGGTTGGGGTGAATGCATCGCAGAAAAAGGATGGGCTTATTCATGATATTGTGAGTGCTTCCCGGGACGTGCTCTGAATCCGGTGAAATTTCAGGCTCATTGTGCGCCGCATTGCGTTCGTCACGCATTGAGTTTGTGGTTCCCAAAGACATCCTTGCTCAAGGCATTGCCCCTGAAGTCCTCGGCTACTCTTCTGCGATCGATGTTTACAAGGACTCTTCGTTTGATTTGAGTATATCATCCACCGGAAGTCCGCCGCTATTTGTATCCTGGTACAAAAACGATTCTCTGATTGCCGACAGCGTAGGAATCTTGTACCGCGTGGCAGCGGCATCGCACACCGACAGCGGGTTCTACTCCTTCGTTGTCGGAAACGATTGCGGAATGGTCGAAAGCGGCGATTCCGCAGTACACGTATCGGTTGACATGCCGCCGGTGATAGCGATAGATTTGGTTCCATTTGACGATTTCATCCAGGCCGGGACGATCAACCTTGTGAGGGGAAAAGTAGAGGTTACGAATGGGGTTATAGATTCGTTCTACTGGCATGTTCTGGACAGCATGGAAAATATGATTGATACAAGCAAAATTCGAATATCACATTCACCGAACCTTCCAGGAATGCAAAACGTCATTTTGGAAGACCTCGTACCGCCACCATTCCTGGATGCAATGCCCAACGCCTGTGATGGTTACTATCGGCTCCATCTTACGGTAATATCCGAGAATGAGTCTGCTACTGGAAAAATCGCATTTCGCTTGTTTGGAGGTGCCGGCAATTGGTGCGAGGGCGATGGAGCCACACCAGTCGAAGCACATATGCTGGGACCGATTGGTGCTCAGAGTGCTATCTACGGAAGTTCCATCGATTTTGACGAAGCGAGGGTGTACACCGCTATGGAGGCTCGCTTGAATTCGGAATCAATCGACGGCGTGTATGCGCTAACGGTGGGTGGGGGAGAGAGCATTGTTTCACCCACACACGCCGCAAGCATTAACCTTATTTTCCCAGAGGGCACTGCGACAACAACGATTCTTATGATGGCAGTCGAAGTCAATTTTGAAAGCATATTTACGAAGCAGCAGATCAGAGATCTTTGGGTCAAGGAACAGGCTGTCGCGACAATGCTTCCTGTCACACCCGGAGATACCTTTGTTATTGTGACCAGTGAGGGGCAGTACGCACTGGCGAAAATTGAAAATCAGACACCGGGAACGGCCGGAAGCATAACTATGAAGATTAAGAAATAACCGGAGAATGAATTTGCCAACCGGATGAGTACCTTCGGGAAAAACAACAAAAAGAGAGAGTCATGCAAATAACAATCAGAAACGAACAGCCCTCCGATCACAGAACGGTCGAAGAACTCACGCGTGCGGCATTCTGGAATCTGTATGTCCCGGGGTGCAGTGAACATTACCTGGCCCATATCATGCGTGACCATCCCGACTATATGCCGGAACTGGATTTCGTGGCCGTCGGAGACAACCGGGTGGTTGGGAACATCAAGTACGCGAAGTCATCGGTGATAAACGCCGACGACCCCGACAAGACAATAGATACCATTTCGTTCGGCCCAATAGGCGTATGGCCGGAGTTCCAGAAGCAGGGGATCGGCTCTGCTCTGATAAGGCATTCTCTTTCCGTCGCAAAGCAGAATGCGCACAAGGCCGTGATAATTCACGGGCATCCCTATAATTATTGTAAGCACGGTTTCAAGAGCGGCAAAGACTTTGGTGTCGGTGATTCAGAAGGTCGATATCCATTTGGGCTTCTGGCGCTGGAGCTGGAGCCGGGTGTCTTTTCGGGTCACAAGTGGAAATATCAGGAAAGTTCGGTTTACAACATAGATGAGGATGCCGCACTGGAATTTGACAAAAAGTTCCCTCCCAGAGAAAAAGCATATCGGTATACTCAGGAGGAGTTTGGGATTGCGGTGAGGGCGTATCTTGATTGAGGGGCCGGGAATCGATGCGTGAGAATACTATAAAGAGGAGCCTATAGCCCGCAGGTGAAGGTCCCGGCCGGTTTTATTGTTTCGGTCAATCGGAATCCGCATTCTTTCTGAAACGAGATGGGCTGAACCTATGGTAACGCTTGAACATTCGGATGAAACTCACCGCGGATTGATATCCACACGCATACGCCACCTCAGAGATATTCTTCCGGCTGTGTTTCAGCAGATACTCCGCTCTGGCCAATCTGCATCTTTCGATATACTTTCCAATCGGTATTCTGGTACAGTTTCTAAAAAGTAATCGAAAATGGCTTTCAGACAAACCCGCATGCCGTGCTATCTGCGCGGGAGTAATTCTCCGGGTCATATTGTCGTTTACAAAGCGTCCTACTTCCTCCACCAGCGAGTTTGTGTTGGGATTTTTCGACTGATCAACGCAGGAGTCGGCAGCGGAAAGCATGGAGGAAAGGAGCAGAGAAATCAGCAGCGCGACCCGATTCGCGACATTGGATTCGGCCTTTTTCCCATAATCCTTTTCACAATATGTTTCGATGATCTGTTCGATCAGTTCCTCATCATTTCCATTCATCCGGATCAATCGATTTTTGAGCATCGTGAGCCCGCGCGGATCCTGCTGCCTGAATGTGATTGTCATCCACTTGATCGGCTCATCGATAACCTTGTAGACATGAATCTGGTAGGGAAAAATTAGAATCATTTTGCCGGCCGGAAAGCCAAACTCAGTATGGTCGAGAATAATTCTGCCGGGCGACCCCAGGTTTATGAGCAGCACATAGCGATCGTGAAACATTTCCTTCCAGAACCAGCTCTGTGATTCAAAATGCCGGAATACGATACATCCTTGCGGCACATCGAAACTTACCGGCAATAGACCACGATTATAGTCCGAGGGCTCCGAAAGTTTCCAAAAGCTTCGTGGCAAACGCGGCTTCATAGTGGCAATATAATCAATTATGTTAATAATTTCAGAAAAAGCGTAAAAACATTGTCATTTTTATTCATCACAGATTGCCTATATTACTTCCATAAGTACCGGCAAAAGGGTAAAAAATTAAAAACTGATCGAGGAGGAGGTTGTATGTGTCTTAATATCATCTTATTCCCCAGAAGTCTTGCTCCGGTTATTATTGCATATATTCTCTGCTCGTTTGCATTTACACATGCGTCGGATTGCCTTGGCATTTATCCTTCGATTAACTATAATGCCGCAAGCCTGGATTCCTTTATTTCGAACCATCGAGAAAGCCCGTACATGCGGGTCGATACGCTTTGCACCACCGATGAGGGACGAATTGTCCCGTTTCTTTATATGGGAAAGCTGGATGGAGAGCCCCTTCACCGATACCTGATAACCGCGCGGCATCATGCTAATGAAATGAAACAGAGCTGGTCGCTCGAGGGCTTCATGAAGACAATCCTCTCAGGTCATGGCGGTGGCGCCTGGCTGCGAGAGAACGTAGAGTTTTTCGTTGTGCCCATTGTTGATTTAGATGGGGTCGAAAAGGGCGAGGAGGGAAAAGGCCGAAAACCTCACGATCATAATCGGGACTACATCGCACCGGAATACCCGCGAAACTCATACGAGCATCCTGTGCATGAAGAAGTGAAGGCAATCATGGAGAAAGTTCCACAATGGTCTAACGGGAAATGGCGTATGGGTGTGGATATGCATTGTAACGGCCATGGAGGCAAAAGGGGGATGCCGTTCTTCTATTTTCCTATGGAGAAAGCCGAGATCGAAAAGCCGTTGCGAGACAGCATTATAAAGGAGATTGAGGCTGTGGGATACCCCTGTGGCGGCAATAAAGGGGGTTATACGCCTCACTCCAACACTGCCTGGTGTGAGCGGTTCGAAGGTGTCGGTGGGCTCACGATGGAGATGGGGCAGTGCGAGTGGAGCAGAGACAGTGCGGAACTGATTGGGCTTGCGCTTTCAAATGCACTGGAGTCCTATTCCCGATACCTGAGCGCAACTTCAACGATGGGTACAGAGCAAGGCACAGGCATGCACATACCTATTTCCGCAAAAAAAGCAGGCCGCGCTTCCATTGTTTATGACCTTCGGGGTCGGTGGATGAACATAGACGGTAACGGTTTCGTAATTGGTCCTGCGATTCATTATAACAATAACCGTTGTTTGCTGAAAATCTTGCATACGAGAGAATAGGTTCTTTTCGCTCTGTTCTCGTGTTTCACCTTAGTGTCTGTCCAAAAACCCCCGAAAATGGACAACTGATAGGTATTTTGATTTACTGACTTACAATAATTAAAAACTCACTATGCTGGAGCAACAATTTTTCGGAGCTTTGCGGGGATTTCAGTGATTCCGGATTCAAGTCTCATCTTTGTGCGGTTGTTTCGGCGCTCGGAAGCACTTGTTTTGCGCGAAAAGGCAATAGCAGTACCCAGGGCTTCACAGCGAGGAGATTATCAGATGCAGTTATGTCGCCATTTATTGAATTTACCGCTAAGTAGGCGTTGCCGCCCAAACCCATAAAGATCATCTCCCCAATCGTTGGTGCGGCATATAGATTGCACGCCACCACTGCCGCTAAAGCAAGGAATTTCCCCATTGTTGGCATCTTCATTTTCGATTATCCTTTTTTGAGGGCGCTAGAATATAACCGGTTTGTTGGAAGCGCATTCATTTTTCGATCCTGAGAACCCTATGAAGAGGAGTTGTCCCTTCAAAAAAGACGCCAGCATTACGGGCAGTAAACTCTGAACGAGTGATTCTTCTCCCGCGAAGATCAATGATGCTGCTTTGCAGTGGTTTCCGATGCATACAATGCAATCGATTAGTGGATGAAGGCGAATACCTTGACATTACTGTTGATGGGATAGCGTCTGTCATCGGTACTACAGCCTCGACTACATACATTTTATAGCCTTGCTATTTAACATTAAAGAAAAGCCGCCAAGTAACTTGCTTTTTGCTTGTATCGATAATCGGCGCTATATCGAAAAAGTGAAAAAAATCATCATCAGCGCCCATGAATTCCGCATCAAAAAAGGACAAATATATCGCTTATGCCCAGAGGCATGGTTTTAACGCTTTGTATATCAATTTGGGCGTTACGCTCAATGATATAGACAAGATTTCCGGTGATATATCATCTGAAAATCCCGACCTTGCGGCATTCGATATATTGGACCAATGCCTGCAAAAAGCGCATGCCGCGGGTATGCATATCCAATTTTGGCGTTGGGGCGACCGGGGACACGAGATATGATGTGGGATCTCGCGATGGCGGGCTGTATGGCGGCCTGAGAAATAGCCGAAATGCAGCGTCGCTCACAGCCGGCCGTGTTGTGTGATTTGCTGGGGGCACTATCTTCTTTCTACGGAGTATGCTATGGCAGAATTTACGAATATTCTTCCTTTTCTCTGAAAGCCGAGGGAAGCCATCACTTTGTCGATAATCGCATCATTTCCAGGCCAGAAATAGTTCACCACAAAATCCAGATCACCCGTTACATACTTGCTGTTGCTGTAGATTTCTGCGCAGGCGCCACCGGACAGTATCGCTTCCAAGCCTTCTTTTCTCAACGACTCAGATATCATAGCTGCAAGCTCAACAATCGAAAGGTTGGCTAGATCTTTCACGCCTTCTTCCTTTTCTCAATCTCTTCCAACAGCACCACTGGCTTTCCCTTGGCCCTGGGCCTTCGACGGTTATAAAGAAGCTTTTCCTTCCATTCAGGAGGATACGCCTCGATTATCTTCAGAAGCAGGGCTTTCAATTCTTCTCTTAGAAAGAACCGTGGATTCATGCTGTAGACGATGGTTCGGCCATAGGGTTTGGAGATCAGCACCCCATCGGCTTCCAATCGATTCAGTTCCCGCTTGATCGGTTGGTCCGGGCACTGCCAAAACTCTACGATCTCCCGTGCGTAACCCTGCTCTCGCGCCGCGATAAAGGTCAGAATGCGCTCCCGGCTAAGCGAACCGAAAATGGATTTCATACTAATGCTCCTCTGCTTTTGCCAATGGGTTACTAATTAACCCATACGGGTTATAATATAACCTTATTGGCATCGGGATGATGCGTTCTTCGGTTTCCCATGCCGGCGTATGCCAGTTGTGGATAAGGACTTTCCCCTGCCGTAAGCGGACAAACAGGGCATGGGGTACAATGTTGAACAGTTCGAAAAAATTGTCTTCGCTGTTGGGATTGAGCACCGCCAGCCGACTTTTCACGGTCAGTCCGGGAGCAACAACAAGGGTATTCTTCGAGAAACGCCTGTCTGCGGAGCGGCAACCTTGTTGAGAATCTGCCAGGCAATGATCATGGCTATGACGATGGTTTTTCCGGAACCCGTTGCCATTTTACAGCACCAGCGGACGAAATCATCGCCGTCACCGGGAATATCGATACCGGCCTTTTCGGCGTCTGGCGGTTCTCCCGGTCATATGACCAATGGCGGGCCGGTTCTTCATATGGCAAATTGACTATCTCAGCTTATCGATTGTTGTTTGCGGCATATGCTTCATAGTTCCTTGTTTTTCAGATACTTATGTGACTGCGTCGGTTTGTGTCCCATCTGTGTGTACGCAAACGGTTTTGTGTCCGAACCTGGGCCATATATGAGACACAAATTGTTTTATGTGTATTTTATCGGACGGAAGACCGCAGGGCTTCCCTGGCCCTTTTTAATTCCTTCACAGTGACTCGGTAAAATCAATCGTGGTTTTGAGAAGGGTGGTGTTTTCTCCCGGCGTACGGAATTACCGTACCGGGCTCTTCTCCGACACTCGCTTCCGTGACGCATTAAAGCTGATTCGGAAAGCTAATGTTGCCGGAATTGCACTTATTGCAGGAAGGTGCTAGATTCTTAAGATTTACTGAATTGAATGGGTACAGGCTCTTCGGAAAATAGTGGTCAAATGCTTCCCGAGTAGGATCAAATTCTCCATCAAGAGGAAGCAGTCCGCAAAACGGACAGATATTTTCATCATTCTCGCGCACAAAAGCGGCGTAAAACTCAGAAAGAGTTGTTCCAAATGCCTGCCTTATCAGTTTGAGATTAAAGAATCCTGAAGAATACAATTTTGAGAAGAAATTCTTGAGTAATTCATTTAGTTTTTTTCGCGAGGACAGCAGCTCATTGTACTTGACTGGTGGCTGTGAACATACCTGGCGGCAAACATCTTCAATGTTATTATTGGTATGGTAAGCAAGTTTATAGCATTCTATCTCATCAGAAGAGAGCTTCTTAAATTCGTTGAAGATCAAGTTTACATCATTGTAGAAAAAGGCTCCGGCGCCGGTGTCGCTTAGTTTACCGGCAGCATCGAGACGGAAAAGCTCCTCCATTATCCATTTCCAGGGTCTCCCTTCCATCTCAAATAGATCTATACCATACTGAACCGTGGGCGCCTTACACCATACCTTAAGAAAAATGAAGTCGATAAACTCCTGCATTCTTTCCATTTTATGCGAAAGGTATCTGTACGGAAAATGCATCATCCCTTGTCCTTAATGCTGTCGAGGATGGTCTTGATCAGAAGCACCTTTTCCACCGACTCACCGAGTTCGCGATTGATTTCGGCAATAAGCTGCTCCCTATCCTCACCTTGCTCAAAGCGCTGTCGTAGTCCTTCCAGAATCCCTTGGGCGCGGCCGCCGATGGTCTCGCGTTTGCCGAAGGTCGCCATGGTGATCTTGTTGATGGATGCACCCAAGGTGTTGTACTCGGGACGACTGACCGAAACCACACCATCGGTTTTATCAAAAACGAGCACTTTTTCTGGTCGGCTGTCGGAGATCAGAAATGGTGTGTGGGTGGTTACCAGCATTTCCTGCCCATCGCAGCCGTCGAAGCTTTCATGCAGGCGAGTAACAAAGTTAGCGCGCCAGTCGGGATTGAAATGGGTCTCCGGTTCATCGAGCAGAAATAGGCTTTGTGAGTTCTTAAACAGCAGGCAAACGCCAAGCGTATGTAGCAGCTGGTGTTCGCCATCGGAGAACGCCTTTAGGAGGACAGGCTCGCTTACATCGGTCTTGGTCAAGGTAAATGCACTCTAGCCCAAGTTTCGCAACCAACTCACGGCATTATGCGTAAGCTGTTGCACGATC
>CAYFVL010000171.1:0-12966 GCA_964346405.1 uncultured Fibrobacterota bacterium | reverse complement strand
GTTGTGCGAGATTGACTTAGAAAAAACGCAGGGGTATCCGGGGAGATACCTTGAGCATTTTTCTACAATGAATCGCGCACACTGCCGCTCGCACCACGGCCATAGCAGTGTACCGTTGCCGTACAGGGGAGGGCGAATTGTGCGAAAAAGCAGTTGTCCTGTCGTATGGCGCCCCCGATCAACACGGAATCGCCGGGCACGGCGGCACCGGAAGCCTTACCGACCAATTTATGTTGCGCCCCTTCAGGGCTGATGTTGCGTTTTGCCGGGATTTTACCCGGGCCTTCAGCCCGGGCTGGTATGTCAGAGCCCTTCAGGCCCTTTTCGAAAGCGCCATCTCCAGCCCTGAAAGGGCGCAACATACCAGCCTGGGCTGAAGGCCCAGGGAAGGACAATGCCACGCAATCTCCCCAGCCCTGAAAGGGCGGGACATATTTGTTTTTGAATGTCGATTCGCGGCGAACAAATCACGAGCCACGGACAAACCAATTTATGTTCCGCCCCTTCAGGGCTGATGTTGCGTTTTTGCCGGGATTTTTCCCGGGCCTTCAGCCCGGGCTGGTATGTCAGTGCCCTTCAGGCCCTTTTCGAAAGCGCCATCCCCAGCCCTGAAGGGGCGCAACATACCAGCCTGGGCTGAAGGCCCAGGCAAAACAATACCACGCAATCTCCAGCCCTGTAGGGGCGGGACATATTTGTTTTTGAACGCCGAATCGCGGCGAATCCAGCACGCGCATGGGCATGGGCATGAACACGACCGTTCATCCAGGCAGGCGTTTTCCCTCTTCAGCCCTGAAAGGGCGCAACATACCAGCCTGGGCTGAAGGCCCAGGGAAGGACAATGCCACGCAATCTCCCCAGCCCTGAAAGGGCGGGACATATTTGTTTTTGAATGTCGATTCGTGGTGAATAAATCACGAGCCACGCGCAAACCAATTTATGTTGCGCCCCTTCAGGGCTGATGTTGCGTTTTGCCGGGATTTTACCCGGGACTTCAGCCCGGGCTGGTATGTCAGGGCCCTTCAGGCCCTTTTCGAATTATTGCACTATTCAGTGCAATACCGTTTAATGCAATACTGATTAGTGCAAAAGTTCAAGAAGGTCGTTGGCGAGCAGGGCTGTTGGCCGGGTGCCGCCTTAACCCAGGTTTCGCAGTCGAGATCGCGCAACAGCTTACGCAGAATGCCGTGAGTTGATTGCGAAACCTGGGTTAATTCTCGGTGAACAGATACTCTATATTGTGCAAAACTCCACCGACAGTTGACGGATTTACGTTTTTCACACGCTCTGTAATGCAGACAATTCGTTCCGGACTTACCGTGAAGATCAACGGCAACTCGTCCGACACAATCTTCTGCCATTCCGCATAAAGCCTCTTCCGTTCATCCCGATCGTACGTGATGGCGGCCGCGGCAAACAAACTGTCGATATCGGCTTCCCATTCCGTTGAAGGCTCATCCTGCGCGGGAAACCAGAAATGATGTACTCCCCCGGAAGCCCATACATCCAGACCATGGTGGGGCTCGGGACTGCCACTCATACCGATAAGGGCGGCTTCCCATTGGTAGGGAGGGAACTGCATCCTTCTGAGGATTTCGGACCAGGGCAGTTCGGATGTAGTCACGTTGACCCCGAGTTCCGCAAGATTTTCGCGTATCAAATCCGTAAGCCGAACCCGCACTCGATTGCCCTGATTGGTGATGAGTCTGAATGATACTTCTATACCGCTCTCATCCTCCAGAATGCCGTCCCCATCGGTATCGGTGAACCCCATATCCCCAAGTAGCCGTCGTGCCTTGTCTGGATTGTAGGGGTATTGGGTCAACTCCCCGGAATAAAAGAAACCGTTTGCCGGCGACATCGGCCCCCACTGGGGATATCCGTTTCCGCCGAACACACTGTCAATCATTTCCCGGCGATTCAGAGCGTACGAAACAGCCCGGCGAAATCGATCATCACGAAACCATTTCACTTTAGTGGTATCGACATAAGGACCGCCGGTAATCGGATTCCGGCCGGTGTTCTGATTTAGCACCAGAAATCCCGCATCAGCGGCCGGTCCCAGGCGGTATGCCCTGAACCCACGCTCCACCTGAGATTCCCGCAGGAAATCGAAATCCTCCGCGCGAGCGACCAGATAGTCGAGATTTCCTTCAGTAAAACTCTGCGATTGCGCATGAAGGTCGGGCAAAATGGAAACTATTACACTGTCGAAGTAAGGAAGACGCTGTCCGGCCGAGTCCGTTTTCCAGTAGTGTGGGTTACGCCGTAACACGAGCCTTCTGCCCGGAGAAAATTCCGCGGGAATAAAAGGTCCCGTCCCGACAACATTATCAAAACGCTCCCGAGCTTCGGTAAGCTCCATAGCCTTGATTTCTCCATTGTCGGACTGTAAGTGCTTCGGCAGGATTTTTCTCGTCACGCTACCGAGAAAAGGCGAAAACGGAGCCGGGAGCGTGAAACGAACCGTATAGGTATCGACCGCGGCAAACGTGATCATTTGTTCTTCAACGGAAAAGCGCGAATTGGGGTGGAGACTCGTGGCATTGCCCCCTTCGACAATTCTCTCGTAGGTGTAAACTACATCACCAGAGGTAAAAGGTATCGAATCGGACCAGAAAACATCGCGCCGCAAGTAGAAAGTCCACTGCAAACCGTCTTCGGAGCGATCCCAGCTTCGCGCCAGAGCCGGAACGAATTCTCCATCGACGCCTCCGACTGCCACCAGGCCTTCATACGTAAAATCGAGAAGTGCTTTGGTCTGCGGTTCCGTGGCCGATAAAGGATTACAGGTTTCAGGCTCAATCGTCGTGGAAATCCGAAAAGTGCCGCCCTGCTGACCGATGGACGGAACGAAGGCTCGAGCCTGCTCCACTAATGACCGTTCGGCCGGTTCTTCGTTCTTTTCACACGAGATTATCGTAATCGATGCTATTATTGTAAATGCTGTCGGTAGTCTCAAAATTCTCCCCGAGGACAATGTTCGAAGTTTCGAGCGAGTTCTTCCTGCTTCAGGAAAACAACCGAGGACCGGACAATTCGACTTCAGTCGGGCGCTCGGCGCTTTTTGTATGCATCGCACTACTCTTCCCTGTCAATAGGGAAGTAACAGGCGACGCCATGCGTTCCCCGACGGAGCAGATCCGGATGCTTTTCCGCACATTTCTCCCGCACCCGAGGACACCGCCCCCGGAACACACATCCTTTCGGCACGTCAACCGGAGAGGGCACAGTCCCTCCCAGGATTCTGGGTCGTCGTGAGCGATCCAGAGTAGGAATCGCATCCAGTAGTGAAGCTGTATATGGGTGGCGAGGGTTTTCGAATATTTCGAGTACCGTGCCCGACTCCACTATCTTCCCCAGATACATGACATACACTTTGTCGCTCATGGCTTTCACCAGGGCCAGATCATGGGCGATGAACAGGAGCGAAAGCCCCAGATCTTCTTTCAGTGACAAGAGTAACCGAATAACCTGAGCCTGAACCGAAACGTCCAGCGCGGAAACGACTTCGTCGCATACAATCAGTTTCGGTTTCGCACCGACTGATCGCGCGATGGCTATTCTCTGGCGCTGTCCGCCGGAAAACGCATGTGGAAACCGATCGAGATAGTCGGGGGTCAAACCAACCATTTCCACAAGTTCCCGGGTTTTCTCACGCACCTGCGAACGTGGACACGTCTTGTGAATGAGCAGCGGTTCCGACAAAATCCGATACACGGTATGTCGTGGATTGAGAGACGTGAAGGGATCCTGAAATACTATCTGGAAATCTTTCCGTAATTTCGACCACGACGACGGCTTGGTAGCATCGATGGTCTTTCCGGCCAGAGTGAGCCGGCCCCCGCGGCTGGGAACCAGCCCCAGAAGAGCTTTCCCAAGCGTGCTTTTTCCGCATCCGGATTCCCCGACTACGGACACGACTTCACCGTCACCAACCGTGACCGAAACGTCGTCAACCGCTTTCACATACCCGATAATGCGATTGAGCACTCCACCCCGTAACGGATAATACACTTTCAGCCCTTGTGCGTCAAGAAGTGCCATGGTCCTCCTCGTAGAGAAAACAGGCCACTCGATGACCGTCTTCGATTTCCACCAACTCGGGGCGACTACCGCATTTCTCAAATGCATGAGAACACCGATCACGGAAACGGCATCCCGTGAGAAATTCACTCGGTTGCGGCACCTGGCCCGGAATCGGAGTAAGCGTACGTTTCCCGAGCCCAATGTCGGGAATAGCGGCAAGCAATCCTTTGCTGTAAGGATGAAGCGGGTTTTTGAGGAAATCTTCGACCCGCGCTTCCTCCACGATGCGACCGGCGTACATAACCGCCACTCTCGCGGCATATTGAGCCACCAGACTGAGGTTGTGTGTGATAAACAGAATGGCGGTACCGGTTTCCCGTTGCATTTCTTCGAGCAATTCCATAATGCCGGCCTGCACCGTTACGTCCAAAGCCGTCGTGGGCTCGTCGGCGATAACCAGAGACGGCTTAAGAAGCAAAGCAGCGGCGATCATCACCCGCTGCAGCATCCCGCCGGAAAGCTCGTGCGGAAAGGCCGAAAGAGTGCGGTCCGGATCGGGAAACCCAACTCTGGTCAGCAGTTCCGCCACTCGTGCATGCCTGTCTCCCGAGTATTTGTGATATTCGAAAACCTCATACATCTGTGCACCGACCTTCATAAGCGGATCCATTGCCGCGGCCGGTTCCTGGAAAATCATCCCCACTTCGCGACCGCGTATCTTCCGCAGCTCGGGAAGAGACATCAAAAGAATGCTCTTTCCCCCCAGCAGTATCTCACCCGAGGTGATCCGGGTTCCGGGCCTGGGTAGAAGGCGCTGGATGGCCAGGGTGGTCACAGTCTTGCCACAACCCGATTCCCCCACGAGTCCGAATACCTCACCGGGATATATGTCGAACCCCACCCGATCGGTGATTTCAACGAATCCGGTATCCGTCTGGAAGGAAACGCTAAGGTCTTTTACGCTCAATACGGGTTTGTTACTCAAGACGGTACTCCGATTTAGGATCAAACGCTTCTCGCACACCCTCACCGATAAACGTGGTGAGCAACAACGTTACGAACAAAGCCACTATCGAGGATACGGCAATCCACGGGGCATAAAGATTGGCCAACCCTTGCTGAAGAAGTTCTCCCCACGACGGAATGGGGGGCGGAAGACCGAAACCAAGAAAATCGAGCGCCGTAAGAGCCGTAATGCCCCCGATCACCTGAAAAGGCATGAGCGTTACCACCGGAGTCAGCGCGTTGGGAAGTATCTGACTGAACAGAATACCCCACGGACGGACTCCCATTGCACGGGCCGCCGTCACGTACGTCATGCTCTTGAGTCGATAAAATTCACCTCGCATGTAATACGACAACCCAATCCACTGAAACAGCGCCATAATCAGCAATAGCATGAAAAAAGTGCGCCCGTAGATTGAACCCACCAGAATCACGACATACAGGAACGGAAGCGACGACCAGATCTCAACCACCCGCTGCATGACAATGTCCCATCCGCCACCGAGATATCCCTGAATCGCGCCGATTACAATCCCGAAAACCGCGGATATCAGCATAAGAGACAAAGAGAAAAGCATACAGATGCGAAACCCGTAAATCAACCGCGACAGCACATCCCGGGCTACCGCGTCGGTTCCCATCCAGTGTTCTTTGGACGGAGCGTGAGGGGGGAGATCTTCTTTGCCCAGATATGAGTGAAGCGGATCATGTGGGATGACCGGCAATATCATGAAGCTTTTCTCGCGAAACTCTTCGTCCCGTCGAAGCTCGACGTAATCCGCTTCGGTGCGGTACTCACCACCGAATTCCCGTGCACTATGAAACTGAACCACCGGGAAATACCACCGGCCTTCATAAATGAGAAGAAGCGGTTTGTCATTTGCGATAAATTCACTGAATAGCGAAAGAACGAACGCCGTGCCGAGCACCCAAAATGAGACATGTGCTCGACGCATGCGCCGGAAACGTCGTAGTCGGTCTCTGGTCAGCTCGGATAAAAAAGGCATGGCACAAACGCGATCTTTGTTACAGGCATTATTTGAAAGTTATTCGCGGATCGATAACCGCATAAAGCATATCGGAAAACAAGCGACCCAGAAGAGTAAGAAAACTCGTCAGCAGAATTATTCCCATTACCACATTGTAATCCCGGCCGACAATCGAGTTATAGACCAGAAGCCCCATGCCGTCGATGTCGAATACTCGTTCTATGAGAAGCGCACCGGCGAACATCAGCGTAAATATTTCACTCATTCTGGTAGCAAGGGGAATCAGGGAATTTCTAAAAGCATGCTTCCATACGGCCCTGTGGAAGGAAGCCCCCTTTACCAGAGCGGTACGCATGTAATCTTTCTTGATCTCTTCCAGAAGGCTGTTTTTCATCAGCAGGGTAAGGAACGCAAATTCAGCGGCCATATAACAGATAAGCGGAAGTATCATATGATGAAGAAAATCCGTGACCTGGCCCCACCAGGTAAGATCTTCGAAATTATCGGATACTACCCCTGAAAGTGGAAACCAATCCACGAAATTGCCACTTGCAAACACCATTATCAGCAATACGCCCAGTGCGTAGCTTGGTATGACATAACCAATAAAGATAAACGTGGAACTTGCAACGTCGAAACCCGAACCGTTCTTGATCGCTTTTGCCGTGCCCAGAGGAATACAGATCAGGTATGACAGCAGGAATGACGTCAACCCGAAAAAGAGGGAAATCGGGAATTTCGAAGAGATCACGTCCCAGACCGGTTCTTCGTAGGTATATGAAGTCCCCAGGTCAAGCCGAAGAACGTTTCCCAGCCATTGAAAATAGCGAACATGAGCCGGTTTGTCGAAGCCGTAGTACTTCTTTATGTTCTCGATCTCTTCCTGGGAGATCGAACGCGAGGCATCGGCCCCCCGTCCCTCGGTCGATGCCTCACGAAGCCGCGAAATCATCTGCTCGACCGGCCCGCCCGGCACGAACTGTATAAGCGTGAAGCATACCACCGTGATCCCGAGCAAAGTCGGGATCATCAGCAGCAGTCTTCGAAGGATGTAGTCTCTCATTCCTGGTAATACACGTCGTAAGGAACAGGGTCAAGCGGATTACCCGCATTCATTGCTTTGTCCAGTTCGCGTTCTTTCTCAGGGTCGACGTACCAGTACGGCACAATCGCATCTTCCCGGTTGTACTTATCGAATACGAACTCCGGTGTACCGAATTTCCGCCAGTAGAGGATTCGATTGTGATCCGAAGCCCACAGAAGTACATACGGCACGATTTGGTTCAGTCGCGTATCGATCTCTCTGAGAATGTCATTTCGTGAATTCAAATCCATTTCGGTTCTCTGAAGCTCGATCAGGCTGTCAATCACGGGATCGGCCACTCCGCAGATATTATTGGATGCGATATCATCGGCGGTAGACGAATGCCAGGCAGCCTCCGGATCTCTCAGGCGTGAAGCCGCCCATGAGGCCCAGTAGAGATCAAAATCATGGTTATCCATTCGCTTGCGTATCGAGGACCAGGACAGCAGCTCTATCGAAGCTTTCATACCTACTGATTTCAGGTCTTCGACATAGATATTCAGGTGTCGCTGATCGGAACTCGCCGTTATGAACGTGACCTCAAATGGTTGCCCATCCTTCTTGAGTATACCGTCATTGTCCACTTTCCAGCCGGCCTCTAGAAGCAGTGCCCGTGCTTTGTCCGGCTCAAATCCCCTTAATGGTACATTCGGATTTTTGTTTTCGGGATAGAGGTCGGGGTAGTATGAATTCAACAGGAAGTATTGATCATACATCAGTTTCTCATTCATGAGTTCCCGGTTTATCAGATAGGAAAGGGCTTCCCGTACGCGTGCGTCCTTGAATTTGTCCCGACGAAGGTTAATGGCGATGCCCTGAAAACCTTTGGGTTCTTTATTATAGATTCGCTGACGAGCCACCCAGTTCTTTTCCGCCTGATCGAATTCCGTCTTCTTCATCCAGATTGAAGACGTGTAAACCGCGTAGGCATCGAATATCCCTTTCTTGAATGCCTCGAGCGCTTTCGATCGGTCTTCCATGAATTTGTATCTAACTTCATTGAAGTTGTACTTATTATGGTTATACTTTCGTACCCTTCCCCACCAGCCCGGCCGTCGTTCCAGACTGACATAACGGTTTTTTTTGACTTCCTTGATGCGATACGGTCCGCTGACCACGGGGAATTCGAAATTCTGCTTGTTGAAATCCTTTTCCCCCCAGACATGTTTGGGAAAGGCCACCAACCCCGCCGCCGTCCAGAAGTTAGACCAGTGAACTTCGTTGGCGCTGATCCGCACAGTCTTCGAATCAATCAATTCAGGACGCTCGAAACGTTTGAGATCAACCCTCCAGAGAGACGTAAGATTTTCTTTATTCATCATTACGTCATAGTAGAATTGCACATCTTCCGCGGTAATGGGATTTCCGTCGCTCCACTCGGCTTTCGGGTGGATCTTGAACGTGAACGTTTTCTGATCGTCTGAAATTTTCCACGACTCCGCCAGAATCCCAACAGGCTCATTTTCCGTCGAATGAAGCGTCGCAAGCCCTTCGAACAGAAGCTCCATCACCTCTTTGGAGAAGCTGTTGTAATCGAGCCACATATTCAGAGACTTTGGATACGAACTTCCCCACGTGGTGTATGATCCGCCCTTCACGGCATTCTTGTTCGCGATCGGATCGAATTGTCCGCCTTCCTCCAACACGACTTCCGGCTCGTTGAGAAAGACGTTTTCATTTTTCGATGTTTCCTGATTTTTGTTACCGCCACATCCCGCGATAATCAGTGCAGCTACCAGAAAAAGTAATGGCTTCATATAATCTCCCGAATTATTCATTTCCGGGCAGAGATTCCGACAGCATACCGGACGATCGGATTCCCGGCCGGACGATTCATTCAAATATAGTTATTCAGACCGTTTTTCCCGCAAAGCGAGTTCGCTAATTCCGTTTTCTTCCATTTCGCTCCAGGGCCTGTAAAACCGAGGCAGCTCCAATTCTTCGACAAACCCCTCCGACAGGCGTTCCGCTATTTCCCAAATCGAAAATTCTACCCCGTTTTCTCGCAGGCAGGTGCATTTTCGCCGTAGAAGAGCTATTTGTTCTTCACGGCGGGAAGGAGATACGGCAAGAAAGTTCGGTAGATTACGAAACAGGCCGTCGATTGGTATCGATCCGTGCTGAACGACTCCACGAATTGTGCGTTTTTGTGCGGATCCGATCAATTTTCTGCCGTTGACCATGATTTCGTTGCGATTCGGCGCCAGAAAACAGGGCAGCTTCTTTTCTCTGCGTGCCGCGGTGGTATCCAGATCGGAATCGTGGGTATCACAATGAATGCCGCACTTCCCAAGTCCGCGTATCAGGCATTTCGATATCTTCGAGTATGTTTCCGCAACCGAAAGACCCAGAAAGGAATGGGAGGCTCCGAATGCAATGCTGTAGGTAAGATCACCTTCATGAAGCACTGCCCGCCCCCCGGTTGCGCGGCGAACCCATTTACCGCCGTATGCGGACAGGGCCGCCATGTCGAGATCGTTTTCCGGTACCTGCATGTATCCCAGTGTGACGGTGGGTGCGTCCCAGGTATAGAACCTCAGTACTATAGTATTAGTTTCATCCGCAAGTTCGACAGCATACCGGTCCGCCGCCATGTTAAATTCAGGGCTTCGGTCGCGGTCAAGCAGTATTCTGAAAGCTGTTTTTCGCATCACGAAAAAATAATCACCGGGAGGGCAATATCACGCCCGAACCGGGCGTATACTCAATGGAACCTTGATTGGTTCTTCCTCCTCCTTTCAGGTTATGGTGACGTACTGCAAAAAAGGTGGGTTTCGACCCACCTTTTTTGTTTCTAACACCGATCGTTTCAGCCCCGGGTTGCATTTTGTTTCTCTTATGAATACAGATGTGCAATTCCCTCTTGAGACTTTTTTTCCTTTTCCGCGTGTTGAGACCTATTTTTGTTAACCCGACTCAGACATTCGAGAGACGCCGTACCGCGCTGCACTGCGCTGCACTGAGCGGTGTCGAAGTGAGCGGTGTCGAAGTGAGCGGAGCGCTGCATTGCGGTGTCGAAGTGAGCGGTGTCGAAATACGCAAAATGCCGTGAGTCGATTGTCGAAGTCGGGTTGAGGGACATTTCCGGCTAATTGCCTTTGTGAAAGGAAAACATGTATGATCAGATCCGCCATAGGTATCGACCTGGGGGGTACCACCCTCAAGGGTATCATCGTTGATCAGGACGGAAACCGCCGTCATATCACCAGAATACCCACGGAAGCCGACAAAGGGGGGCCGACGATTCTTGCCAACATAATCAATCTCATCGACATTCTGCTGCGGGAAGAAGGCGATTCGTCCCGGGTAATCGGTATTGGGCTTGGTTCTCCCGGTTTTGTGGATCCCGACGGAACCGTTCTTGGGGGGGCGGAAAACCTGGCGGAATGGAAAGGTATGCAAATATTCCGGCCCATTCATGACAAATTCGGTCTGGAAACTACAGCGGGTAACGATGTCACCGTCGCCGCTCTCGGTGAGGCTCGGTTCGGCGCGGCCAGAGGGGTTGCCAACATGGTTTGCCTTGCCCTCGGCACGGGAGTAGGAGGCGGGATTGTAATAAACAATGAAATATACCAGGGCAGTCACGGAATGGCGGGAGAACTGGGGCACATAGTTGTTGAAACGGACGGCGTTGCGTGTAATTGCGGTCAAAAAGGGTGTGTCGAACAGTATGCATCGGCTTCGGGAATCGTGAACATGGCCCGTCGGATCGGTCGTGAAGTGGCGGGGCGCACCGGGCTGGTTCAGGCAGTGAAAGAACATCCCGAATCGATTACCTCGAAACTGGTTTATGAACTGGTTGAAAAAGGTGATCCTGTGGCGCTTCGAGTACACCGGCGTGCCTGCAAAATGCTGGGACGAGCCTGCGGTATCATCGCCAACTCATTTGCTCCGGATATGATTGTTCTCGGTGGTGGCGTTATGATGGCGGGAGACATCATTATCAAGGAAGTTTCGAAAGTGGCGGAAAAACATTGCTGGCCGGAGATCTGGGAGCGGTGCAGTATTGTTCGTGCCGAACTCGGCGAGGACGCCGGACTTTTGGGGACCGCGGCACTGGCTTTCGACCATTTCGGAAAGTAGAGACCGAGGCGCCCGTGGTCCGGTATCGGGTTAATTAATTGTCCGAGTTTCTTCTAAGAGCCTCTTCGACCAGAGCCGCTATCTTCTCCGCAATACTATCCGCATCCGCATCATCGGTTGCCTTGCTGACCGCATCGATAACCGTCTTCCCTTCCCCCCATAATTCTCCGTGTATCGTTGTAATCAGAAAACGGGTACGCTCTCCCGGCGATCGATTCGCTTTTCTGCTGAGTTGCTCGAGTACACGGTGGGTTACTTGATCCCGATCCACCCCACCCATCACTACAATTACATCGTACAGATCACCTTGCTTCGGTTGCAGTTTCATCACATTCACCGTATCGACCACAAAACCGCGGTCACCGAACCTTCGCATCAGTTGCTCAGCAACCAGCCACTCGAGTCCGGAATTTCCCCTTGCGATCAGCAATTTCGGCTCCGACTGCGTTTGTGCAATCGAGGGATTCCTTGAAAGTAACAGAAGAGCGGCGATTATACCTATCGCCATTCCACCGACTCCAGGTTTCCCGGAAAGTATTTTGCCCCAAACAGTTTGGTTTGACATAGCCTTGCCTGCTTCCGTAATCTCTGATAGTTATGGTCCCGGGCTATTCCCTTCCGATACAGATTATCCCATGGAGGGGGAATAGTGGACATACACGGTGTTCACAAAAGCCGAGAGAGCTTCACTTCATTGATTTCCATTCTTCTCAATCAAAATAGCATTTACGCACGCATTGATTGAAACACAGGGATGAGTCGACCCGGGATTGGAGCATCGTAACGAACGTCGAAGACGGTACACTGAACATGAAAAACGGTTTGGATGACGGAATACTTCTCAACGATGGAGTGCGAATCCCCCGATTGGGACTCGGTCTCTATCATGTAGAATACGGGATACAGACGCAAATGGTGGTACGCCGGGGGCTCGCCGCGGGATATCGCCTCTTTGATACGGCTCAGGTGTACGGTAATGAGCCGGATATCGCCCGAGTAATCCGGGAAGACAACGTCTGTCGAGAAGACATGTTCATTACCACGAAAGTCTGGAACTCATCTCAGGGATACGAGAAGACCATAAAAGCCTGTCACAAAAGTCTGAAACGACTCCAGACCGACTATATCGATCTGTACCTGATCCATTGGCCGGTGCCTGAAAAGCGATTGGAGACGTGGCGAGCCCTTGTGACGCTGAAAAACGAGGGTCTCTGCCGATCGATAGGCGTGAGCAATTTCATGCCGAAACACATTCGTGAACTCCTCGACGCCTCCCCCGTAGTGCCGTCAGTGAACCAGGTAGAATTCAACCCCTTTATCTACTATACCGAACTGTTGGCACTTTGCCGTGAATCCGGCATACAGCTCGAAGCATACAGTCCGCTGACACGTGGCGCGCGGATCCACCATCCGGTGATAGCATCCATCGCCCGGGAGTACGGAAAAAGTTCTGCTCAGATACTCATTCGCTGGGCACTCCGGCACGATCTGGTGGTAATCCCGAAATCGGTGCACGCCGAACGCATAGTGGAGAACAGTAAGGTGTTCGATTTCGTGCTATCGGATGAGGATGTAGAAAAGCTCAACGGGCTCGATGAGCATTTTCACAATATGCCTCCGGGATGGAATCCGGACGAATGGGGTTAGTTAGAGTCTCACGCAGGATTTTGTGGTGCGCATACGTGGCATATCTTTCGCATTATAGTGCTTTTCGTTTATCTTAACCCAAGTTTCGCAATCAACTCACGGCATTCTGCGTAAGCTGTTGCACGA
>CAYFVL010000170.1:0-13017 GCA_964346405.1 uncultured Fibrobacterota bacterium | reverse complement strand
GGCCAGCCCGCCGTCGCTCCGCTGAAACAGGGGTTTTCGGACAGGCACTAATTAAGGGTTGAACATTAACCCGGGTTTCGCAATCGACTCACGGCATTCTGCGTAAGCCGGCGCGCGATTCATTGTAGAAAAATGCTCAAGGTATCTCCCCGGATACCCCTGCGCTTTTTCTAAGTCAATCTCGCACAACATCTTACGCATAATGCTCTATCCCTCGGCTCCGCTCGGGACATCGCCTCGACTCCGCTCGGCACGGCGGTTCTCGACTGCGAAACTTGGGTTAAAGCAAACTGCCGGCCAGATCGGCCAGTTCGGAGCGTTCGCCTTTCTCCAGGTTGATATGTGCATATATCTGTTGCCCTTGCATCTTTTCAATAAGGTGACTCAGCCCGTTTGACTGGCTGTCGAGGTAGGGATGGTCGATCTGGAAAATGTCTCCGGTAAAGATTACTTTCGATCCCTCTCCGGCTCTGGTGATTATTGTTTTTATTTCGTGCGGCGTGAGATTCTGTGCTTCGTCGACAATAAAAAATATTTTCACCAGACTCCGGCCGCGAATGTATGAGAGGGGTGAAATGACCAACTTGTCGTTGTCAAGCAGCTCGCGGATCTTTTTGTTTTTTGGATCGGAATCGGTGTACTGGCTCTGAATGACTCCGAGATTGTCGTACAGCGGTTGCATGTACGGGTCGAGCTTGGATTGGATATCTCCCGGGAGAAATCCGATATCGCGGTTGCTGAGCGGGACGATGGGCCTGGCCATGTAGATCTGGCGGTAATCCTTACGACAGGCCAGGCCTGCCACCAGTGCGAGCAAAGTTTTTCCAGTACCGGCTTTGCCGGAAACTGTGACCAGTTTTATTTTCGGGTTCAGAAGAGCATCGAGAGCAAACGCCTGCTCGGCGTTACGGGGAGTAATTCCGTGAACCTTCAGCTTATCGATGCGGGTTAGTGTTCGCATATCCGCGTTGTAGCGGGCGAGCGCCGATTTTTTCCCGTTTTTTAAAATGGCATATTCGTTTGGCCGGAAAACGTCCTCGACCGTCACTTCGCCGGCGTCGATCTCATAAGGAGCACCGTGGAGTCGGTCAATGACTGACGCGGCAATACCCGTTTCACAGCGGAATCCGCGATAAAGATTTGCCGGATTCTTGACATGGTCGGTGGTATAGTCCTGGGAAAGCAGCCCTACCGATTTAGCTTTCATTCTAAGGCTGACGTCTTTGGTCACCAGAATGACTTGTTTGTTTTTCCTTTCCTTATAGAGGTGATAGGCTATGTTCAGAATGTGGTGGTCGGCTTTATTGATCCTGAAGTTTCGCTGAAGAGCTTCATGGAACGGTGGCTCCAGCGCTACGGTTATCCTCCCGCGGCTCTCTCCGAGAGGAAATCCTTCACTGAACAATCGGTCTCCTACAAGTGAGTCGAACGTTCTCATAAACTGACGGGCATGGTAGCTGAGTGTGCCACTTCCCTTTTTGAAGTTGTCAAGCTCCTCCAATACCGTAATAGGTATGACAATGTCGTGCTCCTCGAACTGGTGTATGCATGAACTGTCATGCAGAATGACATTGGTATCCAGAACGAATATTTTTTCTTCGTTTTTGGGCATTTATTGCATCCCCGCGGTTTGTGGTTTTTTCGGTACATCGAAACAGGCCTTACTCGCCAATACTCCAGCCCAGGTTTCGCAATCAACTCACCCTCCGGTCGGGCGGGACTCAACCGCAAAGCCGGAGCCAATGACGGAAGTTCGCGAGGATGACGGGCTTTATCTTTGTTATGCATACCGGAATCATGCCTTGATCCTGTTCGGGGGGGTAACCTGAGTGCGATATCCCCGTGGCGCGGGGTTCATGATGGTCCGGCGGGACCCGAACAGGTCCGATAATGCGTCGTCCCAGGCATACTGAGTTCGCGCCATTTCGCATGTTCGATACCGCATTTCCAGATATTTTTCAGGATAGTTGCGGGAAATTGAAATCAGATACTCGATTTTGTCCGTCCAGGAGGTGGTATCGCCCGTGGGAAGTACGAATCCCGTCTGGGTGTCGACGACAATTTCTTTCGGTCCACCGCAATCGGTCACGAGGGCGGGCAATCCGCACGCTTGTGCTTCGAGGACTACCATTCCGAATGTGTCTGTGGTGCTGGGGAAGACAAAGAGATCGGCCCCCGAGTAGACGCCCGGAAGTTCACTACGGTCCAGGCGACCAAGAAAGGAGACTCTTTCCCGGGATTCGTATCGTTTGCGGTACTCTTCATACTGGGGACCGTCTCCGCAAAGAACCAGGTTTGTATCGGGATTGCTCCTGATAATCCGTTCGTGAAGCTCAAAAAGAAAGCCAATGTTCTTTTCTTTGCTGATGCGACCAGCATACAGCAAATTGTATCCCTTGGGCACGCCATGACGGGACGTCAGGATTTCTCGGGAGTCGGGACGAGGATAAAAAACGGAGGAGTCTACGGCTCGTTTGAATAATCCAAGCTTTGTACGGTCATATCCGCGAGCCTCGAGAATCGATTTGTACTCATGGGTCGGGACTCTCACCGTATCGCACCAGGAGTAGAACCATCGAACCGTTTCTCCCACAAATCCGGCTACGGTCTGGTCCTCGAGAATGGTTGAGGCATACAACATGAAATCGGTGTGGTAGATACCGCGACAAGGCAAATGAAGGAGCTTGGCGACCAGGATTCCCAGGGCTCCAACCGGCCCCGGGGTCGACACGATGATCTCATCGGGCCGGGAATCGTATATCAGTTTGAGAGAATTGAGAAGTGAAGGAATGCGAAGGGCAAAAGTCTTGAAAAACGAGGCCGAGTACTCTCCGATTGTCGGGAGTTCGAGCACATTCGCGGGCAGGTTGTTCCGCTCTTTCGGGTTCACACAGCTCACGATTCGAAGGTCGATGGATCGTTCACCGCAGAGGTGTCCTATTTTCTGAATGGTTTCCGAAACACCGTTCAGGTCGGATAACGTATCTGTAAACCAGAGACACCGGTTGCGATTGGGCCACGCATGTACTCCGAAACGTTGTTCCACCTCCTGTAGAAGTCGTCGGGAGTCGTGAAGGACGTTCATCGAGGTGAAGAGAGGGAATGAAACGAAAAGGGTGGGTATCATACCGGAGATGTTTCGCACGACACCAGGTAAGTCCCCGGCGGAGAGGTGCTTTTTGATGCCGGTGAGGGATTCTTTCAGAAGGTCGTCGGCAACAATGGCCAGATGATCGTACATCTGCTCGTATTTTTCCTCCATGTGTTGTCCACGAGCATCTTCGAAATCATGCATCAGGGCGCCTATGTGATCGATGAGCGCACGACGTTCCGGGCGGGAGACAAAACGCCACTTTTTCAAAGCGAGTTTTCCCTTCAATCCGGTGGATTTGCCTTCGAATAGCACACTGTGCAGAGTACTCATGAACGACCCGGAAGCCGGATTGGTGTTTTTGGAGCGAGAAAATTCGTAGGCGATTTTGTACAGAGACAGTGCGAATCCGCGATAATCATTATGACGGCCCCGGGGTTGGGATGTCTTTTTCCTGAGTTGCTCGAGATACCCCTCCGGCGTTGTCGGGGCCGACTCAATCTGAGTATAGGTTCGAGCGATAAAAAGGCCGCTGTGATCATCGGAGCCACCGGTCAACCCCTTGTGCCAGGGAGTATCGCTGAACGGTTCAATCTTGTGCTTTTCATACAATATATCAATAGTATTCGGGGTGAGTTCCATTGCGGCGAGGGTCAGGATGTCGTTGCTGGTCCTCGTGCGACACCCGTTTTGTCCCTCGAAATAGTCGAAGAGAAGAAACAATCGTTCGATATGCCCCAGGGTCAGTTTTTTATTGATAGAGAAAGTTGCATGAGCGACACTGTGAGCCAGATTCTGTTCCTTGAGATACACCCGCAATGAATGAATGTCCTCACGAATTTTGTCAATAATCCTGAATTGTGCCTGATCCAGTCCCCAGACAAGCACGTGGATTTTGCATCCGTCTTCAGGAAAATAGGTAGTAACTTCGACTCCGGTGAAGACATCCTCAGGGTGCTTCTCCTTGAGACGCAGCGAAGCCGTAATGTCATTGTGATCGGTTACCGTGACAAAGGACATCCCCTGCTGCTTTGCCGTCGCGTATACGTCTTCGGGACACGTATACGACTCACGAGTCCCCAGACGTTGAAGAAACCATTCTGAAGGGTGAGCGGAGAAGCAGGTGTGTACGTGTAAATCCGCTTTGGCCATAATGTACATCCTTATATAGGTATAGAGCCCCCGATAAACTCCGAATATCAAATATGTGCGAATTTCTTTAGAGTATTGTTTGAGTACTGTTTGGTTTCTGTTTGGAGACATGTAGCCTTGACGAAAATGGCGATTACGAACACTGAGAGAGGATCGGGACTTCCTCACAAAACTCTAACTCAGATTAAACCTGAATCGAACTTTTGGGATTCATATTTCTCTCCGAAAAGTCTGAAAGCCCTGTGGGACACGATGTTTGCCGGCCGGCGAGTGTCTTGAAGGGTGATCGGATATATACCAATTCCACTTCTCATGCATCCGTTGGTCGACGACATAACCAAACACCAAACAGAGGAGAAACAGTATGAACCTCCGGAAAAATGCCGCCGCCCTGGCTTTTTCGGCGCTCCTGTCCGCGGGAATCACCTACGGAGTGACTCCCGCTCAGTACGACTGGCCCATGTGGCGGGCCAACTCGAACCGAACCGCCACAACACCCGAACAGCTACCGGACAACTTGTATCTTCAATGGAAACGGGAATACTCAAAACCAATGGCCGCCTGGGATAACCAGCAGGAACAGTATTGTTACGGCGGTCCGGGAGTGGATGTAGCTCAGAAACTGTCCTTCGACATCGCCTACCAGCCTATCGTGGCCGGTGGAAAGATGTTCGTGGGATCTCCCAACAACGATCGTATGACCTGCATCGACCTGGAAACCGGTGCGGAAGAGTGGAGATTCTATGCCGACGGTCCGATTCGGTTTGCTCCGGTAGCCGCCGACGGAAAGCTGTACTTCGGCTCCGACGACGGACATCTGTACTGCCTGAACCAGAGCGACGGCGCCCTGGTATGGAAGAAACGTGGTGGTCCGAGCGCACGTAAGGTTATGGGTAATGACCGCATGATGTCGGTCTGGCCGGTACGAGGTGCACCGGTTATCCCGACTCGGGCCGTTTCAGCCGAAAATCCGGCATACAGTATCTGGCTTGCGGGCAAAAATGCCGAAGGCGCGGATAGATATCGGATCGCCGGCGGGACAGATGATAACGAAGAAAATGTTGCCGACGGTTCGCTGGACCCGAGCAGTTCGGATCTCGAGCTTGGCCGTGAACATGACGACCAGGAAGATTACCAGATCATAGGACTTCGGTTCACCAACAACTATTACAAGCTTCAGGCCGGTGCAACGGTTTCCGAAGCCAGTATTCAGTTCACTGTTGACGAACTCAAGGGTGCTTCGGATCCTCTCCAGGTCAAAATCTATGGTGAAGCGACCGGATCATCGGCGCCGCTGGAGGGCTCAATTTCATCCCGAACCAGGACAGCGGCTTCGGTTACCTGGGATATCCCCGTATGGGAAAACGTCGGTGACGAAGGCGATGCACAGAGAACGCCCGACATCAGCGCCATTATCAATGAGATCGTATCTTCCGACGATTGGAGTGCCGGAAGTCCTGTTACTATTATAATAGAGCGTGTTTCGGGAACCGGTATTCGTTGCGCGGAATCGGTTGACGGCAACGGCGTAGGCCCGGTTCTGAGCATTGGCTCCGCCGGACTCGTCGCGAGTAATCATTCGATGCCTGAGTCAAGTTTCAACGAAACGAACAGTGATGCCGACAGGGTCTATTTCTCGGCTGGTTCGTATCCGTTCGAGGGTTCGTTCACATATGCCTGCAAAGCTTCCGACGGTGAAATCGTCTGGCTCAATGACGGCACCCACATGTATTTCACCGACAACCCGCACGGTGGATCGGAAGGATACAATGGAAACGGGCCGCAGGGGTATCTGGTTACCGGTATCGGTGGACGACTCCTGGTTCCCAACGGCAGAAATCGACCCGCCTGCTATTCGCGAGACGACGGATCTCTTCTCTATCATGAAATCCATCGGAACAACTCCAGCAAAGGAAACGGTGGATACCATGTCGTAGCGGTCGGCGAGGTTTTCTTCAATAACGGACTGGCCGGCGGTAATATGTTTGACCTGACCAGCGGTCACAAAATCGGCGACAGCGCTCCGGAACTGTACGATGAAGACCACGTTCAGATCAAAGCCGGATCTACATTATACGATGCCGGCCGTTTGTTTGATTTTGGGGCGACCGAATTCGGCGTAACCGGGGGATCTTTGACCTACACCTTCGACGCGCGTCCCGCCGGCATGCTGGCCTCGCACGGTCACCTTGTGGTAACAACCAACGACGGATGCATCTACGCCTTCGCCGGTGAGCAGGTTACCGCTCCGACTGAATACGCCTACGAGCCCCAGGCGCCCTCTGCGCACGATATCGATGTGGGTGCTATCCTTGGCTCAGCCGGTTATGTCGACGGCGCCAAGGGCATCTGCCTCATGATCGGTGCGAACGCGAATAAAATGGAAGCCATCGCATCTCAGAGTGATCTGACGGTTGTCGCATTCTGTACCGATGCCGCCAAAACAGCCGCGGCTCGCGAACAGCTCGATAATCTGGGCCTGTACGGCTATAGAGCGCATATCATCGAAGAGGGCTTTGCGGAAGCTATGGTGCCGCCGAATGTTGCACACGTGATCGTTGGCGGCGACGATGATTTCCAGCTCTCGGGCGATCTGGCCGAAACCGTGTTCCGTGCACTTCGGCCCTACGGCGGAACCGCGGTCATGACGATTACCTCGGAAGCCACCGCGGCCCTTGACGGTAAGAGCAATGCTGTATCGGGCTGCTGCTCTTTGAAAAAAGCGGGCGCCCTGCCCGGGTCCTCCAACTGGAACCATCAGATGTGCGATGCGCAGCAGACCAACTTCTCCACTGATACACTGGTCAAGCTGCCGATGGGGGTAGTCTGGTTCGGGGGAAGTGCGGACAACACCAATAACAGGATCTCGCCGCGTCACGGCCACGGATCCTCCCCGCAGGTCATGGACGGTCGCTATTACATCACCGGTTTGAACACCATTCGCTGCGTCGACGCGTATACAGGTCGAGTACTGTGGGAACAGACGATCGAAAATCTCGGTCAGTTCTCGGAATACACCGACCATCAGGCAGGTCAGCTCGCCCTTGGCGACAACTACGTATCGACTCCGGACGGCATCTACTGCCTTGGCACCCATGCGGATAACGATTATCCGACCTCCTGCCACGTGTTCGATCCGGTTACCGGAGAAGAGAAGTCGTTTTCGCCTATCTCCCTGCCCGACGGTATGGGCTGGGGGCATATCATCGTGTGGGACGGCAAGCTTATTGCCACCGCCATGCCGATGGACTTCGATACGATCGGATATGCGAACGACGGTAGTGTCCTTCCGGAAGGCTGGGTTTATCAGGATTCCGATCCAATGGTTGGCGTCGGTGGCATGGGAACCTGGAACGGTTCGACAAGTGAAAAGATCGTTGTAATGGATCTTGACGGAACAGTCAAGTGGCAGAAAGAGGCTTCCTACGGCTTTTTCCATAACTCGATTGTCTGTGGAAACGGCAGGATCTTCGCCATCGACCGTGTCAATTATGATGAGACGCTTACGCTGGAAGAACGTATGGAAGGTAAAAAAGGCGGAAGTGCTCCGAATTCGGGCACTGATTTTTCACTCAAGCCCGCCGAAATCCTCTGCTGGAACGCCGCCGACGGTGCTCTTTTGTGGAAGAAGGCCAACGATGATGGTGCATTCGATAGCGTGTTCGGAACCTGGCTTGCCTACTCCGAGAAATACGACCTTTTGGTCGAGTGTCAACGTGCGTCACGTGACTATATGGAACCGCACAAGAGCAGCGATCGCATGGCCGCATGGAAAGGCGAAACCGGAGATCTGGAATGGCGCCATATCGGACGTTTCTACTGGGGCGGACCGGTTATGCTCAACGATTCCATGATCATTACCCAGAGCGGTAACGACATGGGTGCGGTCAACCTGATCACTGGTGAGCCGTACAAAGTGAAGAACCCGATGACTGGCAAGATGGACGATTTCGCCGGGTTCAAACGGTACGGATGCGGAACTGGTATCGGTTGTACCAACATGATGCTTTTCCGTTCAGGTAACGCCGGGTACTACGACCTGAACACGTTTTCGGGTACGGGAAACTGGGGTGGTTTCAAGGCCGGTTGTACAATCAATCTCATGCCGGCAAACGGGATGATCGTGGCCCCGGAGTACACCCGCACCTGCGGATGCAGCTACCAGTACCAGACTTCCTGTGCGCTTGCGCACATGCCCGAGGTCGAGCAGTGGAGCTGTAACAAGAACCTGGGTGAACAGTTTGCCATCAGCGGCGGACGTATCCGCAAAGTTGGAATCAACTTTGGCGCCGTAGGTGACCGGGTTGACGACGACGGTGTTCTCTGGCTCGAGTATCCGTTTGGCGAGGAAGCCGTCGGGTACAAATACTCGGTGCCGGTAGACGTCAAGGTGAGCGGCAATGCCGACTACTACAGGCACCATTCTCTCCGGTTCATGGCGGAGGATAATCGCGAGTGGATCGCTTCATCGGGAATCAAGGGTGCGTCGACAATAGAGATCGCCATGGTCGGCGATAGTGCCTACAAAACGGAAGACGGAGATCTGGTGAAGGTCCCCGTTGTCAGCCAGGCGGAATACTATGACGTCAAATTGTATTTTGCCGAACCTCAAGACGCGGCTCGCGGTGAGGTTATTGTGTATGTGAATGGTATTGCGACAACGGTTGATGTCGCCGAAGAGGCCGGTGGTTTGAACAAGACTGTCTGCAAGACCATTTCCGGTGTTTCGATCGCCGACAAACTCACCATTCAAATGGCGGGTGGCAACGGAATGCCGATTCTTTCAGGTATTTCGGCCGTTTCCTCCGAAGAAGTTGGCGTATCCAACTTTCAAAGGGGGTCGGAGTTCAATGAAGAATCCACGACTGATGCTCCAGGGACGGGGACTTTTGGTGTCGGTGTTCGTGCCGGTATCGAAAGTGGTAAGAACTGAGCACATTGTCCGGGCAAACAGGAGCGCCGCCTTCCGGGCGGCGCTCTTTCCATATCGGAGGAGAAACAAGGAGAGACTACGAATGATACAAAGAATGAGAATAACTACACAAATCGCACCGGTGCTTGTTATGGTGCTCGTTATTTCCCACATTGCATCCGCATGTTCGATTCCGGTATTCCGGTATGCCCGGGATCGATGGAACACTGACCTGTACCGCGTTACGATCTTTCACGACGGTCCGATAGAGGGTGATAACTTTGAACGATGTCGGACAATCGCGGCGGAGAGCCGCGTTCGGTACAATGCCGAGTTCCTGGGTGAAATCGACGACCAAGTCGAGACGGCAAACATTTCGGTCGGTTTTGTCGATGTGACCGGCGAGATGGATCCGGTAACCCAACGGCTCTGGAAGGCCCAACGAACCGACAACCTTCCGTGGGTCGATGTGCGGTATCCGAAATCCAAATCCGGTACTCACACCTTGTTCAGGGGACCTTTGGGCGCCTTTGATGTCGCTCTTTTCTGTGGCTCACCGGTGCTCGAGGAAACAGACGCTCTTCTTGCGGGCGGCGCCAGTGCGGTTTGGGTGTTTCTGGAATCGGGAGACGGCAGGGCCGATCGCAAAGCTGTGAAAAGGCTTCGCAAGGCACTCGAGAAATCCGAAGAGGAAATCGAGCTTCCAAAAATCGACCAACAGGACACCGAGGAGTATCTCAGCTCCGACAATCAACCCGCCCTTCGCATCGATTTCCCGATGGTGACCCTGAAAAGAAACGAGAAGGAAGACGCCGGGTTCATTCATCAGTTGATCCGCTCCGAGCCCGCGCTGGCGAAATACCTCGACAAACCGCTCGCCTTCCCGGTGTTCGGCAAAGCACGTATCCTGTATGCGCTCGCGGGTGAAGGCATAAACACGAGTAATGTAAAGAATGCCAACAGCTTTCTTTGCGGCCCGTGCGCCTGTACGATAAAGGAGCAGAACCCGGGTATCGATCTGCTGGTCCGTTCGGCGCCGGAGCCTGAAGAGGAAATGCTGGAGGCCGCGGCAAGTCCGAAAAAGAGCGATGTAAACCTTCAGGGGTTCGGAGCCTTTCTGGAGAGATAGAATACCCCCGCCAATCGCCTTCTCCGTACCTCCTTCGAGGTGCGGAGAACCTTCCACCCGGGACCCGTGTAGCGCGGTCCCGCGTTTCATTGGCACGGCATGCATCAGTACGGACTGTTTGCAATGGTCGGAGTATTGGGGCTTATGTGATGTTGGTGAAACTGTCGTACGAGACGGCCCCCACACCTGGTAAGAAAAAAAAGCATTTCTCGGCGGAAAGAGCGAAAATCAAAGTCACAAATCAGAAATCCTCAACTCCGCCGGGCGCTTTGCAGGCAGTAGGACGATGGTGTCGCCGCTCCTGCCCGAAATAATGAACAACGAATGACCCAGTGCAGGTATTCGCCGCAAAGCTTGCCGGGGAGATTCGCCGGGGAGAACGGTGCCGATTTTGCGCCCTTTCAGTGTGACAATATCGCGGAGGCAGGGGGTAGGGCAGGGCCGTTGATTGTTCGGTCTGACAGGAAGTTTGCTCCGTCTGGAAGATGTCGAGAGCGTCTGGGGTTCCGGCGGGGATTTGTAGAGTAAGAAGCGGTTTGTTCCAGTCGAAACGTTTGTGAATGGTCCGGCAACACCATGCAGTGAATCACGAGGGTTATCGAAAAAATCCCTGTCGACCGCGGGTGTCGACTGCGGTACATACCGGTTCAGTTGTCCGACAAGCGTACTGTCGGCAAAGGGGGTATAGAAATCCCGAAGCGTTGAATCCGTTTCGATGACCAGAACCGCGCTGTCGGCGTCGGCCTCAACACTGATCTCAAACCGTGCGTTCGATACGAGACTGTGTGCATCCTCTCCCTCCACCGGCTGAGCACCGTCGAAATATGCATTGTAGTCCGATGTGTTATCATATGCCCAGTTTCGTACAGGGGGAATCCTTCCTCCATCCCGGACAAACACGTTGCTAAAAAAACGAATGTCCCTCACGTGGGCTTCCGCGTCGCCAAGCTTGTTTTGGGTGTGTGGCTCAAAATATTGTGGACTGCGCAAGGAGTACTTGTGGAATTCCGGAGTATTGCATTTGTAAAACAGATTATGAACAAGGCCTACACCCCCGCCGTCACTGAATTTTGCGCGTGTATTCACAAAAACATTGTTGTCAACCAGACAGGGGCCGTGTCCGGCTTCAAACCATACCGGATCGTTATTGACAAATACGTTTCCGGACAGACGAGCACCCTGGTACGACCAGTCCATCCAGATACAATGGTAATCTCCAACCGTGTTGTTGTAGAAGTAGTTCCCCTTGATAACGACATCAACGTTCCTCGAGATGCATTTGATTCCGGCCTTGCCCAGACCGGCGGCATTTAGACGATTGCAGTCAATGATGGCATTACCCTCGATGTCAACGAATGGCGCCCGGTAACCGATCAGGCCCGTGACGCCGGCGTCTCGAATCACGTTATTCCTGATAATATGATACCCGAAACGCTCCGGGTTTCCATACTTGCTGATGGTGTCGCCACACTGCAGACCGTAATCGACGGCGACTGATTTGACCATTCGGATATGGCAGTATTCGACAATCCAGTCATGGCCTCCCTTTGTGCTGATTGCGCCTTTCTGGGGAAGAGAGCCCGCCTTCCCGAAATAATCATCGTAGTTGTTTGCCGAGTGCTTGATGATAAATCCGCTGATCGTGATATGACCCAGATTCCAAGTATCGGGGGCAATCACCTGCTCTCGCACATGAATTTCCGTAGTGTCGATATTGGGGTCGGTTCCGCCGAAGTTGCCGTAGATCTCCAGGCCGTCTACTGATGGAGCCCAGGTCATTTCCTTGTTCGGTACATCTTCGGGAGTATCAACCTCATCGAGTGGGGAACCGTTGAGATACACCTCTCCAAGACTTCTTTTTCGCGAAGCATCGGGAAGAGGGCCTTGTGCCATACGTTCCGTGTAGGGATTGTACTCCCCAAAAAAGTCCTGCTCAAACGATGCTTTCCACATTTGGCCGCTCTGAAGCTGCCAGGTTGAGATTCTCTCCGAGCCTTTGATTTCCACTCGTTCGCCGATTGCCGCTGAATACACTATCGGCTGTTCTTCGGTTCCGGATCTTGCGGGGCGTACACATTCCCGGTACACCCCTTCGTGCACGATTATGGAGTCTCCGGGCTCGGCAATCCGAGCCCCCTTGTTAATCGTTTCAAAGGGTTGTTGTCGTGTGCCGGGGTTGATGTCATTACCACTGATTCGAGAAATATGATAGTTTGTCCCAGCCACAGTAGCGGCACAAAGGGCGATAGCCGACATGATACGGCGATTCCAGGCAGGGACGTCCGCAAAACGAAAGTTCTTTGTGATCATTGTTCCTCTCTAAGCCCGATTGATTGATCCGGTTCGTACCTCGTCCCGCTTCCACGCCAGTTCGAGGCATAGGCTTTGCCGTTATTCACCCGGTCGGCAATGCCGCTCTCGACTGCGAAACTTGGGTTAAATCAAACTAACCACCTTTTACCAATATATTATTCTTTCGGCCTGAAGAGGAACCGATTCAACGAATCTTGAGATTACCCGCCGGCCGGAGCATTCTGCGCACCCACCAAACGGCAACATCCCGACCAATTGTGAGAGATTAGTGAAATTTCTAACACGTTCCTAACAGAAAACTAATACCCACAGACGATATTTAAAATCTTTGCGCTGCTTTTCTGGAAAAGTATGGAAGCAGTGTCAACCCAAGTTTCGCAACCAACTCACGGCATTCTGCGTAAGCCGGCGCGCGATTCA
>CAYFVL010000169.1:0-13068 GCA_964346405.1 uncultured Fibrobacterota bacterium | reverse complement strand
CTTGCCCCTATGGGGCGAAACGAACCACCGGCTATGCCGGTGGGTACCGATTTCGGGAAGATGAACTGTTCGTTTCCAGCCGAAAACGGGCACCTTCCCGATTGAAATCGGGATTCGGCGTCCGTTTTCGAGGGTTTTCGGACAGGCACTAAATAGCCTTCGAATTCTCGCCGTCCCGGTTTCGCA
This sequence comes from uncultured Fibrobacterota bacterium, assembly GCA_964346405.1. Lineage (GTDB taxonomy): Bacteria > Fibrobacterota > Chitinivibrionia > Chitinivibrionales > CAYFVL01 > CAYFVL01. The sequence continues at coordinate 12,882 of CAYFVL010000169.1, read as the reverse complement.
GCAAAAACAAGCAGTTCCCCCATGGCGTACCGGCAACTGCGGCGGACCACGATATGTAATGTGAAATTACATGAAACTCGCGATGTGGTCTCACGTCTTATCAGGAGCGGGTTTTCGCCTATTCATTTTCGAGGCTTGGCCTCTGAAACGCATGTATTCAATTTGTATCTTGCCAATTGCGTACAACAGCCCTATATTTCCCTTCCCGAAACCATCAGGTGTCCGAAGCCGTTTTACGGCACGCTGTATGCTTCTTTTCGGAAAGCGCGGCTTTCCGTTTAGTGGCCGGGGTTCGGAGTTACCGGGAATCGACAAGACTATGGTGTGTGGGGAAACGCATCAGAGTTTAACGGGGGGACATTATGGAGGCATTCGAGCTTTTCAATGAAAGCTTCAAAAGCATTATCGATACCACGACGGTTTTTGCGATATTTGGAGTGGCGTTCTTCGTCATGGTCCGGGTACGCTGGATACGGCGTTGTGGGGACTGATGCATACGCTTCAATATCTGCCTTGACGGCAAAAACAGGTCGTATGATCTTTACCGAGTGAGTGAACTTCACTTGAAGGGACGACGAGTATTCCCGTCAATTTCAGGCTAAATCCAGGCAAAAAGAGCAGATCAGTTCGCTTTATGGTGAAAGACGGCGTTTTCGTGCTGTCCGATATCGGATGAATGGAAACACACTATTGCCATACATCGAACGAATACGTTTTCACCTGTCGGCATTCGTTTTTTGTCCACCTCGACGATAAAATGAGATCCTGGATTCGGGACTAATTGATTTTTCATGAGCACTTCTGAGTATGCCGGATGTGTGTATCAAAACTTGCATTTGACGAATAGTGTATATTGGTAATCGCGTTTCAAGAACCGAGAACGAGCGCTTTGCATAGATGTTTGACATACAACAAGGCAGGGGGTATCCGGTGAGATACTTCGACCATTTTTGTAAGTTAAGAAAGTGCAATAGCTTACGCGGAATGCCGTGAGGTCGGCTGTCGATGTTGGTTGGCAGGGGGAAAGGGTTTTCGGGCTAAACCAGGTAGTCTGAGTGCACATTCCGTCTTGTCGGAAGAAGCCTTTTAACCCAGGCTTCGCGGGTCAGGCGCCGTACGCTGGTTGTGAAACCTGAGTAAAGCTGAATCGAACCCGGAATAGTCAGAGCAATTTTCACATTATAAATCGCTGGGGCACATACTATGTCCACTCTCGTCGAAAGTGGTAGCGTACAAGTGCGTACAACTCCCATTCGCCTGATATATCTTGGATTGCTGCTCCATTTTCCAGCATCCGTTGTCTCTCAATTCTGGGAGACCTTCATGCCTTCGGAGTGCGGAAATAATCGTGGTCGTTTCCTCGATGCAATATGGTCCGATACGCAGACAATCGATCTTGACTCACTTGTCAAAATACTCAATTGTTGCATCGCTTTCCTGCTCGCCAGAGACCTCGATCCGTATGATTTCATTACTAAAACGTTAGAGAAGACAAATCACTGGATGGCGCTGCCTTCAAGATGGGTTCTTTCCAGGGGGAAGCATCTTCTGCCTTCGTTTTATACGGCCACCGATGTCCGTCCTCTGGTCCTGGAGGCTGTGGACCATTATACTTCGCTTCTTTCTCCCTCACTGTTTCATCGACCCGTGTGCACGGAAAAAAATGGTGACAGGTATAAGACGACGGTAATGCTCATGCTGGCAACGACCGAGCAATTCGGATTTCGCCGAAGGCGTCGTTTTTTACGTCCATTCCCTAAAATGCACTTTGACCTGTGGGCGACCGAAGTCGTCAAGGTAGCGCCGCGAGGGCTTGGAACCAAAGAATTCGAGGAACTCTATTTTCTGGCCGACTGCCGGACTGTTGGCGATATTGACAGTAGAGCAAAGATAGTGGAAGGAACATGCCGCATTGACGGAGAAACGGTGGGGCATCTCGTGAGGTTTGACGATTTTCTGAAATCAAACAACCTGGATCTTGCCCGGTATCACATCCCGGACTGCCCTGTTATCGTCTGCAGCAAGGAGTTCCGATCCGTCGATACCGATGCTCCGGCATTATACCGTGGCTGTGCATATGGCGCGCCTGTATATTTGTACGGTTTTCGGTACGCCGCACTACATGAGTCGCCAAAGGATTTGCTGGTTGATCTAATCGAAGATGCCACTGGAGGGGGAAGTGCAAAATGGAAAAAACTGAAAGAAAAGCATAAAGCGGTTCTTCTGCGGGAAAGTGCCGTGCTCAAATTTGCATATCATCATCACAACGAAAGCATGTCGGTGAACGACCGTTATCTGGCGAAGAATGTACCCGCAAAAATCCTGAGAAGAATGCTTTCGGAATATACAAACAGCGGAAAGGTCGATTTCGGATACTCGGACTTTGTCAGAGATCCGGACATAGTCGTAGATCCGAAGCGTCCTAATTTGACTATTCGAATCAAACGGCTTTCAGAGTGTTTAAGAGAACAGGCGCCGGGAGTAATGCTTGACAGGCAAGGCAAAGGCCGGGTGCGTCTGGAACTCGACGGTACGATTCTGGAATACAAAGAATTACCGGACAACCTGTATCCTGACGTGTAGAATTTCAAATTCGGTGAGGACGGGAGGTTTTGATCGAAGCCGTGGTACATGTCAAGTTGCTTTCATCCGCTGGAGCGGCTTTGGGCGTATTCGCACTGTGCTGGGGAGGTATTTATGCTCTTCTGGGCAATCCCATGGCCGACCTCTTTCGCGATTGCCCCGGAGATCGAAAGGGTCACCTCCGCATCACACCCCGTGCGGGAGGGGTCTGCATGGTGTCGTTGTTTTGCATATTTGTGGCCGTATGGAACCTTCTCCCGGATACCGTATTTGTCAGTCTTCCGGCTACACTGCACCTTACCGTCATCTTCTCGGGTTTAGCCATTCTAGCAATCGGGTTCACTGATGATTTTTCGTTTTTCGAGATTTCCAATGCGGCCAAATTCCTTCTCGAAGTCCTTGTGGGAATGGAATTGATTGTCCTGATGAAGATTCCGCTTCCACACGTGCAATTGTTTTTTTTTCCACCGGTCCCCGAATTGCTGGTAGGTACGCTTTCCGTAATCTGGATCGTGGCGGTAGCCAACGCCGTCAATATCATCGACGGTGTCGACGGACTTGCCGCTACAATGGTAATTCCTTCGTTTGCAACGCTCGGAATAATCGGCATGACAACGGGGGAATATCCACTCACGTTTCTGTGCCTGGTCATTGTTGCTCTTGTGATGGGATTCCTGTTACACAATATTTCGCCGGCTCGAGTGTTTCTGGGGGACACCGGTTCCCTTTTTCTCGGGCTAATGCTGGGTATTTTATCTCTCTATGCGGTCTCGTCGGGAAATCGAACCGCCGATCTCATTGTCGCTCCGCTGGCGGTTGGTGTTCCTTTGCTGGACTTGATCACGGCAATGCTTCGACGATTCCTTGTCGAAATCGGGAACGGAAAGTCAATAGGGTCGGCGTTGAAGTCGATGACGGTGGCCGACAACAATCATATGCATCATCGTCTCCTCGCGTTCGGATTCAGTCATACCGAGACGTGGGTGGTTCTTGCATTCTTCCAGTCGACCGTCTGCGCACTGGCATTCCTTGCGATGCAGGCGGAATGGCCCCTTACCCTCTCTGCGCTACTGTATCTCACTATTCCGACCATCTGGTTGCTGAAACATCTGGACTACCTTAAAGACGCCTTGCCGTGGGTGTCCCGGCGAGAAAAGTCCAGATCGAGCAGGAAATATACGGTAGGGGTTTTGTTTGCCGACCCAATACTCAAGTATTCTCTCGTACGGCACGAGCAGGATATGCTGGATTTTGAATTCCTCGATGATAGTATCGACGCGCAAAAAAATTATGCCGCTATAGTGTTGAACAGTGGCGCGCAGGCTCGGTTTTCCCGTGATGTAAGGCTGGGGGAGGAGCTTGCTCACAAGCTATTGTGTCCGGCAATCGTCATTACGGAAAAGAAGGACCCGGACGAACCGAATGCCATGTTGAGCCTGACCCCGGGCAGGGGAGTCTTTTATATATCGAAACCATTGTATATACCTCTCTTCCTCGAGGAAGTCTATAAGGTATTTACAAACTACGATCCAAATCGTGTGTCATCGAAAATTCTCAGGGATACCCAGGTACTTCGAGCCGCAACAAGATGAACAGACAGAATAAATTCGACAAGAACAGGCCGCGCCTGCTAATCATATTCAGAAAATCAGAGGTGCGGGATGAACTCGTCACCCTTTTGACGGCTTGTGGCTATTATGTAGATTACGTGGAAACCAGCAAGCAGGGGCTCAAGGAGTTTCAATTGCGCAGGCATTCCATTGTGCTGTTCGACATCAATTCCCTTGGGGTGAATCCGGTCGAAGTGCTTTCGCGGTTTCGCTATTACAAACGCCGCCCCATTCTGCTTGCCGTTGCCGAACGGGAAGAAGAGAAACTCGTGTATCCGTTATTCGCGCAAGGCCTTTACGATATCGTAACTCTTCCGTTGCGCACCGAGTATGTAGATATCGTACTTCGGCGGATGGTATATCTCAATCGTATGACGGCACGGTATGAGTTTGTCCACACGCTACTCATGATTTCTCTGCAATTGACACCATTATGGATTCTTATTACCTACTCGCTGACAAGGATTATCGTACTGAAATAAGGATTTCAGAGTCGATGCTATATAGATAAAGAAATGAAAGTACTATTTCTCACAAAGGAACTTCCGTATCCTCTGGTTAACGGATACCGGATGCGAACATTCCACTACCTTTCCGCCCTGTGCGGAGACAATTCGGTCTCCGTTGTCTGGCCGAAAAGCGGAGCCGAAGATACAGTTGACATTGCGGCTGTCGAGCGACTTGGATGCCGCGTTCACCAGGTGCCGGTTTGTCGTTTCCCCAGACCGGTCAAATTGGCAGGCGCCATTTTCCGCTCGCTCTTCACCGGTCTTCCATTTTCGGTCGCATATCGTTTTTCTGGGGCGCTGCACAACTACATGTACAAAACTCTCGGCGACGGTGTCTATGACCTCCTGGTGTGCGACGGCATTCATATGGCTTCCCACGTTCTTTTCGATTCACCGGCTCGGTCGATATTGGATGAACATAACATCGAGTCGACGATTATAGCGCGATACGCACAAACCGAAAAGAATTTACTCCTTCGTATTTCCGCGTGGTTGGAAGCTCGACGGTTTATGCGGTTCGAAAACAGAACGTGGGCTCGTTTCAACGAGTGTCATGTGTGCTCAGAGGTAGATCGGCAGACGGTCCTCCGGCGTTCCTCTCAATCGAGTGTATTCGTGATTCCCAATGGCGTTTCGGTTTCACCTTCGGATTCGATGAATACAGAGGATGCGATCTTTAACGCTCGTCCCGGTATCATTGAGAAATGCGTAGTAGCTTCCCCACTGAACCATGAAATCATGGGAACAGGGGGTTGTACCGGGAAAACTCCCGCCCGGACAGAGTCGCATCTGTCGGACTTTGAACCAGAACGTTGCGGAAACATGGATGCATATCCTTCGCTGGCTTATACCGGTATGATGGGTTGGAAACCGAATGTCGATGCGGTTTTGTATTTCTGCAAAGAGATACTGCCTGTCATCAGGCATACTCATCCCAACCTGGTTTTCCGTATTGTGGGGAAACAACCGGCGCCGTCGATTCGGCTCCTTGGCAAAAAAGATCCACGGATAATCGTGACGGGATTCGTACATGATGTCCGCACTTTTCTTTCTGAATGCGATGCCGTCGTCGTGCCGCTCAGAATAGGTAGTGGGACTCGTCTCAAGATACTTGAAGCGATGGCTCTCGGAAAACCTGTGGTATCGACTACGGTGGGGGCCGAAGGACTCAATGTCCGAAATATGAAGAACATCGTTCTGGCCGACGACCCGCATGAGTTCGCCGAAAAAGTAGTACGGCTTCTGTCGGATCCGCTACTGGCTCGGGGAATCGGCAGGGCCGGGAGAGCCCTGGTGGAAAGCGAATACACATGGTCATCCGTGGAGGATCGAATTGCCCACCGCATAGAAGCCGGTATCGAATCGTATAACGGAGGACTTGCCTGATTTGGATTAGCGCTACTTGTCCGGCAGCCCCGCGCCCGGCAGCTCGTGTTCTCGGGCGGGATCCGTTCTTTCAGACACCTGTCTTATGCACAAAAAGTATCTGAAAAGGCTGCGAAATCCCGCCGGCACAAAGGGTGGAACCTATCGGTTTTTTGCATACTCATATCCTTGCTTAAGCAGGCTTTTGTGTTTTTCCCGGTACTCGTTGAAGCGGTTTTCGCCAACAATTCCCCGGAGTTTCTCCGGTAGTGGGATCAACCGGAGAATCCTGGCGGGATTTCCTCCCACTCTACAGAATGGAGGAAGGCTTTTCATGATGTGAGTACCAAGTCCGGCAACCACTCCGTCTTCAATGTGTACCCCGGGGTACACGTAAGTATGCCCGGGCAACCAACAAAAATCTCCTATTCTGACTGGACGTACATCTTCGGGCGGAGTCGTGCCGCCACCGGGCTGAAGACGCGCCGAGGTATCGTAAACCGAATGCCCCGGGTTATCGATTATATACTCCGATCCTATGAGGCAATGACTTCCTATTCGGATTTCTTTCGCGGAAAACAGTCGTACCTGGGGGCCTAAATATGTATTGTCACCAACCACTATTTTGGGCTTGTCGAAAACTTTCAGTCCCGTGAATACTGTCTTATCAAAAATTACAACGTTATCTCCCAGAACGATTTCCGGATTGCCGACAATTTCGGTACAGCCGTTGCCGGCATAATACATTCGAAATCCTCGCCCAACGCTTTTACACTGAGATTTGAACATGGGTTCATAGTAGAACATGCGCCAGAATTCATGCCAGAGATTCCGACGGATTACCCACTCGTGGTACAAAGCCCCATGCAAGGGAGGCACTACCGGAATACCAAGTCCCCGAACGCGGTAGAGCGTGTCGTACACGGCTGCATAAAAGGGAGATTCCCTTCGTCGAATCTTTTCCGTAATGTGACGCAAAAAAAACCTCCGATTTGCCCTGAATGTATACTTGAATTCATCGGTTCCAGACAAGCATGCAGGCTGAATCGATGCTGTCCGGAAATGTTTGTCGGAAAATGAAAAATAATGAATACCGACGCACCAATGCGAGGGCGGATGGGATCGCTGTTCTTTTTTTCACCCAATTTCAACTGGCTGAACGTGTTACTTTGTTGATAGCTACGGCTGGTGAACGAGAGTAAGTCGCGATAATGAAGCCATTCCCCGCAGAGACCAGCGGGCTTGGAAATAACATGTGCAAATGTGCGGTTGAGACGCTGGAAAACTCAACCGACGAGCAACGAAAATGGGGGCGAAAAGCGCCCGTATCAATTCTTGGCAATTGTCGGTCGCCACACTGGTTTCAGAAGAACAGGACCACAAGGGAACGGCTTCCGCGTAATCGGAGATCAGCACGCATAGCATGTCTCACGGTTTCAGCCGGAAATCAACGGTCGAAGGAGGGCATTATGGGTAAGTATTCCTTGAGGCCGGGGTTGTGCACCGGCTTACTCGTGACTCAACGAATGGGCTATCGAATCCGGAGCGTGTATTTGCCGGTGATTGTGGCAAGTTTGTACCTGACTACGTTTGCCAAACAGATCTATGTGCAAGGAGAGGGATCCGATGCTACAGGACTCGGCAATCTTGATCGGCCCGTTGCAACACTCGTGCGAGCATATGAACTCGTCAACCCTCATGACACAATAACCTTTCGGCAAGGCACATACGCCGGCCACGACATGATCGATAAACCATACCTTACGCTTCGCGGCTATCCGGGCGAAAATGCACATATTTCAAATCCCTATGGTTCGGGGAGTGATGTAACGCTGCGCTTCTGGTCGAAAGCGCACCATGCGGTCGTCGAAAACCTCGAGATTTCCGGCGGCGATATCTACACGGTCATGTTCTATTCCGATTGGGACTATGGTCCTAATCGTGCCCACAGTGGACGAATCGAAGGATGCGATTTACACTCGAGTGGTTACGATGTCATAAAGATAACGCCGGAATGCGACGACATCGTCATCAGCAATTGCAAAATCCACAATTCAGGACTCTATTTTCTTCAAAATGAACCGGAGAATGAATGGAAGAATTGCCAGGCCATAGACAACGTGAATGCCGACCGGATGCATGTCCGGGATTGTCACATTCATGATATCCCCTCCATCGGCATCTTTTTCAAGGGTGGAGCGACAGATTGCATAATCGAGCGGGTGCTTGTGGAGCGGGCACAAATGGGCCTTGTTTTCGGTGGCAATACCGATATTGAATTCCACGATACCACGACCAATCCGCAATACTATCAGGCAATCCGCGGCACCATCAGGAACTGTATTGTCAAGGATACATGGGTCGCCGGTATCGGGTATTTCTCGACCAGGGAATGCCGCGCGTATAACAATACGCTGATCAATTGCGGCAACACAAATGAAGGCGTCGGTCTGTTCTTTGGTCTCGACGGCGCACATACCGCGGACGGGGTTCCCGTAATGCCGTCCAACTCCGATATGCAATTTATCAACAATGTCGTAATTCGGAATTCCCGGGAAATATCCATATGGGATAACTGGATGATCTACTTCCGCGGCGACGACGTCAACGGCCCGGCCATTCCACCAGGCGCACTGGCTGCCGATAATAACCTGTACTGGGATCCACATCATCCCGACAGTTTCCACGTCAGAGACCGAAATTCTCCGGGTGAAGTGCGCAGCTATTTTTCTTTTGATGAATGGAAATCACTACCCATCCATGTCGGGAGTTTCGGCGATCGGAATTCACATTATGTTGATCCGGTTATCGACTCGAACGGTGTGCCGCAAGTAAACAGTCCGTGTCGTGCAAACGGCAGAATCGTTTCGGGGCTTGAAGATGATTTTTACGGCAATCGCCGTGGAACGCTCGTGGATATCGGAGCGATACAGGTCACTGATGTCGCTATACAAATTCCCTGGAGCGAGCGTGGGATCCCGACTAAAGGTCCACGAGGTATGATTCGAGCCGGCCGGGGGCATTTTCGTCTGATACTGATCGAAAGGTCTCCAATGCCGGGCCGTTACGTAATTCGTGATTTGCGCGGTCGGACCGTCGACGGAGGCTTTCTTCATTTTCGGAAAAGCGCTAATGGCGCAACCGCAACTATCAGTCTGAATCTGCTCCCCGGAGCGTATATACTTGACACGGAAGGACAGAACAAATCGGGTACCGGAATCCCCTTTGTACTTCACTCCCGGTAGGCAGGGCCATCGTGGTGAGGTTGGAGGCATTCGGCATTGAAGCGCCTTTTCCTTGCTTTCATTGTTTGCCTCTCGACAAAATGCTTCCCGCTGCTCAATTGCGGCGTTTTCGGAAATGGTTTGTGAGCGACCGGATTGGAGAAAACAGGTCATCAATGCCCGAGAGCGCGGCCAAAAATTCGATTTCGTGAACATTCGCTCCGTCAAGGAAACGTTTGAGTCCGTAGGGGCTTGTTTTCCTGTCATTATATCCGTGGTCACAGGTGGTCGCCGTGACTATGCCGGAAGTCTGCACCCAGGGCCATTGTTTTGGGCTGTAGATTCCGCTCGGATAGCAGAGGTGCTGAAGTGATGAACGAACTGTCTGGGAGAGAATCTCACGATTGTCCTCAATCTCACGCAGGGCGGAGGTTATCTCCATGGGGAATCGGTGACGATGGGTATGTAACTGAATGTCGGCACCCCGTGTGGAAGTGTCCTTAATCTGAGCGGGGGTCATCAGGGAGAATATACGCTTTTCTCGCAGTGTCCAATAATCCACTTCCAGTATCCGCGCGAGTTGTTCGCAAATTCGAATTCGTCCGGATTCATCAACGGTATTACCTTTGGCAATAATTCGGTCAACCACCGGACGGTAGTTGGTTTCAGAGGATACATCGACGCGAATTTGTCGGTTGGTAATACCTGATGGAATAGTAACGGTATTCTTCCGGGATTTCCAGAACATATAGGGCACAACCAGGTTGAAGACCGGGGTATTCTTCGTAACATGATAGGTGGTCACATAGACGGTGTATGGATAAGAGTGTTTTTCGAGTATATCGGCGGCAATCGAGTGTACGGCGTGGAACCCATCGTCTATTGTGATTACCACTTCGTTGCCTTTCAGGGCGCCCTCGTACAGTTTCCGGACGGCGGTCTCAAGGGGCAGCACCGCACACCCGGCTTCTGCTATTAATTCCATCCTTTTCTTGAAATCATTGGGCGAGATATAGAGTCCGGGGCGCCATTCGATTTCATCTTCGAGCGAGAATCCGTGATAGCACAGGATTAGAAGCTTACCCTTTTTCAGCACGGACCCAAGTCGGAATATGCCTTTTCTTTCGGCCGCTTTCAACAAGTTGATCTTGAAACATCTGGAATCCATCGTTTTTGCAACCTTCCTTTGCTGGTGCACGGTCAGATAATCGCCGACACGCCCTTTCCGGCACTCGAATGCCCCGGCTGCGGGGCTTGCATCAGTAATTCGAAAATCCTCCGCCGAAATATTGACAAACAAGGGATCTCGCCTGCAAAAGAAATCGCGGAGGTGCCGCCGGTGAAAACATCGCTTGAGGCGAGGAATTGCGCGGACGGAAGTATCTCAGGTCGGTACTGCCTCCGGCCATTGATCGCACGTATACCGCATTCCGTGAATCGGCTGGACTCAATTCGGATATTCGCACTTCCCCCTTTCGCCTGTACACCCCCATCGGTCAATTCCCGAAAGGTACAATCCCGTACGATACCATTATGGCATCCAACCATATGGGGCAGCCTGGCCGGCGGCGTCGCTGAAATTACGAAACTCTGAATCCGCGGAGAGATTTATCGTTTTTGCCTTCACGGAAATCATGAGGAAAAGGGCCGGAACCGCAACCCATGCGAATCGATTCAGAACAGAAAAATTCTGCATTCTGGTATGTCCTTCCGTAATTGGTACATGTCCGAAAAAACCGTCTTTTCTGAGATCCTATGGCTGGCTCAGGAAGAACAATATGCATGAATCGGCTGAAAACCGTTCATCCCGCGTCATGTCGAGAGACGCTTTCTCTAAAATGCCCGCGTCGCATTTCTAATTGGCTTCGGCTCGAGCCAATCTCTGGTAAATCTCTTCGTATTCTCTCGATATTCGTTTCCAGGAATAGTCCCTTATGACGGTTTCTCGAGCCCTTTGTCCCAGAGAATCTCGCATTTGTGTGTTCCGAAAGAGTGAGGACAGTGTGTCGGCGAATTCCGGGGCATTGTTTGGGGAGACCAGAATACCGTTTTCGCCATTCCTGATGATTTCCCCAATCCCACCCACGGCAGTGGCAACAATCGGCAATCCACAAGCCATTGCTTCCAGAATCGCAATGGGAAGTCCTTCATGCTTCGAAGTCAAAACAAAGCAATCGGCATCAGGCAGAAGATCGTGGACGTCGGTGCGGCCTCCGAGCAGATAGACGTGCTGTTCCAGTTTTCTGCGGCGGATCTCATCGGCAATCGAATCCCTCAGTTCGCCATCCCCAACCACCGCAAGCCGGAAGTTCCGATCACGAAGACGGTCGGCTACCTCCAACAGCATCGGATAGTTTTTCGCGTCTGTCAAACGGCCAACAGCCATCAAGACAGTCTCTCCTCTATCCGCTCGTATCAGTTGCCTGAGGACTCCGGTTTTCTTTCGAGGGGAGAATTGTTCGATGTCGACTCCGTTGGGAATGTAAGTGATACTTTTCCGTGGGAGACCGGCTTTGTCGGTAAGGAAAGTCAGTATTTTTCTGGAGACTGCGGTGGATACGCTTGCGAGTTCCGGGATCCGGGGCATAAGGCGGCGCAGGGATCCTGAGTGTTCATGCCCGAAAATCGAGTGTTCCGTGAATACTACGTGAGAAATACCGGCCCATCGAGCCACGGCATGCATGAGTGGAAGAAATGCGAGATGGTGTACATGTATCAATTCAATACCAAGGCGGCGAAGTTTCCAGGCCGCGAGTATCGGCCAGACAATTCTGTTCAATCGGGATCGGTTGAGATCACAGTGGCGGACACCGTGTGTATTGAGATATTCCGTCATCGGTCCCCGATTCGGGTAGATAAATCCAATCATGGGGTCGTATTCAAGGGGGTTGAGATGTAAACAGATCTGTGAGGCACACATCTCCGACCCATCGATACACTCCCTCGCGTCAATCGCGGGAGTGACTCCACCGCGCAATGTTTTTGCCACGAAGCAACTCTCCTAAAGCCAACGCCGGCGACACGGCACCGTACAGAAGATATCGAAGATGGGGACTGAACAACGAAGCGACCCCGATTGCCGCGGCGGCCGCCCCCGCCAGTCTCCTGTCCCACATTGTCAATGCAATCGCGCCTGCCGCAAGATACGCGGGAATCATCCAGCGCGAAACCTTGAACACCACCATCCAAAGAAAAGCCTCCGAAAGAATCATTCTCGGATACCTTCGGAAGAATGCCCCGAAGCACTGGATTCCGCCTTTTATCACCCGAATTTTGCGAGTGATCTCGCGAGAATCCCTGAAAATTCGCGTCCTGGCCCTGAACCGATGGTCCGCCACGACCGAAAACCCGTTTCGAAGAATCGTGAGCGGCAACCAAAGATCATCGGCCATGATCCCGTGAGGAATGGGCACCACGCAGCTCTTACGAAAAGCAAACCCCATTCCGGTGACCACGAAAAGCGACCGGCGGCGACTCAGGAAATCGCGAATCCGCTGCTCCGATTTCCAGTAAGCCGCTTCCACCGCATTGGTCTCGAACAGCGGAACGCAGGACACGCCTCCCATTCCCCGATCCGATGCAAATCGTCCC
>CAYFVL010000168.1:0-13219 GCA_964346405.1 uncultured Fibrobacterota bacterium | reverse complement strand
ACGCATACTGCTCTACCCCTCGACTTCGCTCGGGGCATCGCCTCGGCTCCGCTCGACACAGCGGTTCTCGACTGCGAAACCTGGGCTAGTGTAGGCAAGTCGACGGTGGCAAAAATGCTTATGCGTACGATCCCGGAATCCGGATGGTATGATTGTGACCTCCCATGGAAAACCAATCCGGTTTTCGGCCCTGCCAGGCTAAAAGAAAGAATGATCGGGGTTGCCACAATGAGCGCAGTTGCCGCCGATACCTATTTCAATGCCGGACTTCGGCATGTTTTCATCTCAGGAGTATTGCCGGGCGATTTGCATTTTCAGAACATACAGAGCAGAATGAAAACGAAGGAAATTGTGTTCAGGGCAATTTGGCTTACTTGTGGTGAGGAAATACAACGGCAACGATTGATTGGCAGAGACGGGCATGACAAAACGTTTGTTGATGTATCCGAGTATTTGAGCAATTCCGGAGCAGTAGAGATTGATTGCTCTTCAAATCTGCCGGGTGATGCAGTTCATAAGATTGTTGAGTTATTTAATCTGGGATAGGGAAAGAGTCTCGCCGGACTACCTCTCCACCAACCCCGGGCTGCTCCTCGCGTTCCGCGCGTCATCATTCGGGAATACATACTCGAACTCCATGTTGACCCACAGTTCACCGTTACGGCATACTGTTATGCGGGAGGAACAGAGTATGTCCGATACAGTGACCGCAGACATTCAGAAGCTGGATTTTCAGCCCGGTGACGTAATCATGAATCAGGGACAATTGGCCAAAGGGCTGTATGTCCTTATGAAAGGCAGCCTTGAGGTCTGGTTTAGCGACACAAAAGTTGCCGATATAACGGGGCGGGGAGTGTATGTTGGGGAGATCGCGACGCTTTTAGGCGGAAGGCGGATAGCCAGGGTAATAGCCGGAACCCCGGTAAAAATGTTATATGTAGAACGTGTTACCGACTATTTCGTCCGGAATCCTTCTGCTGCGCTCTCTATCGCACAATCTCTGGCGGCCAAACTTATGGAAATGAATTCGAAAATGCATTCGTTTAAAGAAACGGTAGACATCTGGATTCAGGCCGGAAAGGACGCCTTGGAAAAAGACGATGTCGGTTCGATTCGCGGCACCATCGAGGATATGGAGCAGTATCTGCTGAAACAAATGAAGGCGGGATAGAAACATCGACAACCTCTCTTGCCAAGTGACTTGCCAATTACTATATTAGAAGACTCTTGGAAATCAGCACGGGCTCGCAATAAACCAGGCGGTCCCGGCGAATTATAGACAGATTTATCGCGGGGTGGAGCAGTCCGGTAGCTCGTTGGGCTCATAACCCAAAGGTCAGAGGTTCGAATCCTCTCCCCGCTACCATAAAAACCCTCGGAATTCCCCCAAAAACGGCGATTCCGGGGGTTTTTTCGTTGGATTCCGGAAGCGGGGTTCTTTTTTAATATACTACGTTTTCCTACCAAATACCACCTATTTGTAGTCGATTGTAGTCGCTTTGTAGTCGCTCGGCGATTGAAACCGAATTCCTTGGGCCGACCGAAGCCCATCTTTGTGCCGATAGGTCGATAACATCGGAGTGCGCCATCCGGCAACGTCCATAATCGATCGTTCAGAATTCCCCGCGGAATACAAATCCGTTGCCGAACAATGTCTCAGATCATGTATTGTAGTATGAGCGATTCCGGCCTTCTTTAGGCAGTACGCCCAAGCTTTCCGAAAGTCACCCAGGGGATGATACCCGTTTCGATCGTGGCGATAGAACAACCACGGGCATTCTTGCGGGATAGATTTGAAATACGGCACCATGTGAGGGGGAACCGGCTTAAAAAGCGGATCACCGGATTTTGAGTCTGGTACGTATACGGTGTTCGTGAACCGGTTATACTGCTCACGCTTGGCGTGAATCAATTCACCCTTGCGGCAAGGTACGGCAAGGTTGTACATCACGAACGGGAGGATATGCGGTCGATGCTCACGGATTGCCCGCAGGAGCCGCTCCCTTTCTTCTTGGTCCAGGTATCGGTCCCGGGGCTTCTCTATGGCCTTTGGAAACCGGTGTTTCGTAATAGGGTTTGATTCTACCCGGTCGAGATTCACCGCCAGATTAAATACGGCACCAACCATCTGTACAAGACGATTCACCGTCTTATGGGACGGCATCGTGCCACGGATAGTCGGAGTCTTTCGAACCTGCCGAAGGTACTCTTCGAACACATCGGCGAAATTATCAATACGCACATGCCCCAGGTCGGAATCCAGTTTCCGAATTCTGGACAGATCCGGGGCCGACGTTTTATTTCGCTTCTCTTTGTAGTCCTCGAGTAGATCGCGGAATGTATCATAACTGCGTTTCGAATATGATCCGCTACGGATAAACCGAATAATGTCAGTCTTCCGGCCCTCCGCTTCGGTCTTTGTCCCTCGAAACGTCTCTTGTTTAGTAACGGGGTAGTCTTTGCCCGGAACGCGAACGGATACACGTATCCGCCACTCGTTAGGGCCGATCTTCGTCATAGCCATTGTGGAAGCCTTTCCACCACAATGCGCCGCACCGGGGAATAATATACTATCGGAGCCATCATTTTACTATGACATCTTTTCCAGCCGCAAGTCGCTTCCGAACTTCGGCAACCCGAAAACGCCAGCTGCGCCCTATACGGACTCCACCGGCTATGCGGTTTCGGTGTTTCTCGATAAACTTCCGGCTCACCGAAAGCATGTCCGCTAATTCATTCGTTGTAATCAGTTCTTTTTCCATATAGGCCCCTTTCTTCCTATAACCCTCCTTTGTAAACTACCTTTGCCCGTCCTTAAATGTCAAGGCCCCGAGCAATAAGCTCAGAGCCTTTTTGATACGTCGTGCCAAAAGAATTATCGCCAATCTGAAAACTCCATAATGCCCGAAGCATCAGAGCCGCCGGACATCCACTCCAGAGTTCCCGAGTGCCAGCCCTCGTCAATTCGGCCAGGCGGTATCAAAAGCGGTCGGGTTTTATGCCTTGTCAATGTAATATTGCGTTCGTGGTAAACTCCCTGCCGCCCGTCCAGAAACGGCTTCCGGCTTCGATAGAAAACGTCCCTGAGTTCGCCGGGATATGTAGAACCTTTGAAAATAAAAATCCAAAGCGGCCTCGACGATTTGCTGTCCGGCAAGATTTCGTATGACCATGTGTCCGGAGTGCTTGTTTTGCCTCTCGCGGAGCAACCAGCTTGCCAGACCTCCGGCTCGGAGACTAGAGAAATTAAGCGATGGTGCCCCAGCCCAAGACTGCACGGAGTATTCGGCCATTGCTCGTTGATTTTTGTAGCGTCATAAAACGACTCTCTCGCGAAATTTTTGAAAAGCCAGCTTTTCACGCGCCAAGGAAGCCGCGCGATCCGGAATCCTTGATTCGCGTATGATAGTGCTGCCGATTTTGTATCTGACATGTTTTACGTCTCCAAGTCTGAGTTAAGGCTCCATACGTGAACTATTCGGCTCGCAGCCGTATGGCACAACGAATTTTTGGCTGTATACTCGGCTAAAAAAGGGGGCCAGGAAGCTTTCCACCTCCTGGCCCCGCTCCCTTCACAAGCCCAAAACCTGCTCAGGGGTAACGTGCGCAATGTGATGGAACGGCTCGGGGCAACAAAGGATAAGAACCCCGTCCGATATTTAAAGGGAGTTGACGCAGAGCGGGACGAATCACCCTGCGCCTTCACCAGGGAAGAGGAACCTGGCACTCCCTGAAGAAAAACGGCGGTCCTTGAAGCTCTGGCATGCACTCGCAATACCAGAGCACCGCCGCAAATTATGCCTTCGCAAAGCCCGATTATTCAGCTACACCGTCATTCAAGAACAGTCCACGCCATTCATTGAGCACCGGGCCAACTGCACCGGAGATTCGGAAGAACGTACCAAGCGGCTCGTTTACTCCTGATTGCTCAATATCTACCCGAGGCGATACTTGACCGTCCAGAGCCAATAGATGCATACAAGGCAGTTGATCTTTCCCAGCGATCAGATACCAGGCATCTGAATTTTTGCTGTCAAGATAGCTGTCGGCAACAAGCGCCAATCCCGCGAAGGGGTTTGTATCCGCTTCGTTAGAGCTGCCCGGGTTGGACGGACTAAATACCAATTGCTCCGCAACAGTCTGTAGACTATCCGGCACCAAGAGCACACCAGGCGTGAGATTAAGCCGCCGGGGAGTCTGGGATTGGTCAGCAACCGGAGCCGTTACATTTCGCAAGTACTTTCGGCCGACTGCTATACGATCTACTGTAGGTACTCCGCCGTCAGTGATCAGGTTTCCCCGACTTGCAGCGAATGCGGCCGTACTGTCTTCGGTCATAGTCGGACCCACGCCCGCCGAGCCATAGAGCTTGTCTATGATAATTCGGTTGAGGTAATCCATCCAGGCCCAACCCATAAGCGCAGGGATACGGCCGAGCACTTCGCCGTCGTTGTTCACAAGCGCCCTATAGGAGATTCCATAGGACCGACCTGCTGCGGTTACATACCCAGATTCAGCCTTATCGCTTAAGGTGGACACCTGAAATGGGGCACCGTCCAAGATTTCAACCATGTCGCCGAAGGAGGACGCCGAAGTCAAGTAGAATTCTTCGTAATCGGTAACCGGCTGCACGGTCGTAAAGCTTTGCCACGTACCGGGCCCGGAGTTGAACCCGCTATATATCGCAACATTGATTGCGTCCTGGCCGATATTACCGAAATCCCCGCACGAACCCGGTATACTGTTTTGAAAAAGCTTCAGGCCCCAATCCGCTAGATCATGCGCCGTAAGGTTGTTAATCTTCGCTTGAGGCAGTAGGCTTTTGCGATACAGTTGTTCCCTTATAAGACCGTGAAGATCGGTCGGCAGTGAATCATCCGCAAAGACTGCTTTCCGGTCCTCAGCGGAGATAGTCGCGCCGCCTATAGCGGCGAGCTTTTTAGCGATTGCGGGAGAGCGTTTGGCATCTTCCTCCCGTTTCACCTGGACCATATTCAGAGGCGGGAGAACCGTAAAGTCCTCCCGGTCAGTCTTCAGAGCCTTGAACCCGACCATTGCATCTTCGACCGTGGCATCGTTTCTGATGTACCGGTCTACGATCTCTTGATCAATGCCGTACACTTTTGCCATCGAGCGGATAGCGTCTGCCTTGTCCGTGGACATCCTAGGGTCGAATGCTTTCGGTAGTTCCTTAAAGCCAAATGCATTCATCGGCCTGGTAAACTGCGCTTTTACCTTCGCAGGTGCCTGTATGATCTCGTCGATGATACCGAGCGCCAAAGCTTCCTCTGCGTTGATCCATGTTTCGGCCGCCATCATCTCGCGTATACGTGTTTCGTCTGCGATCCGAGCCTTATACGCCGGGACTACAGAATTATCACGTACCTTGTCAAGCAGGTTGGCCGAGTTACGAAATACTTCGGCATTCCCCGCGCGAAATGTCCATGGTTCGTGTATCATGAGCATTGAGGTTTCGTGCATCTTGATAACATCCCCGGCCATAGCTACAACCGAAGCGATCGAAGCGGCGAGGCCGTCCACAATCACGGTAACCCTGCCGGGGTGCATTTTTAAAGCGTTGTACACCGCTACACCTTCAAAAACATCCCCGCCGGGGGTATTCAGATGCAATTCCACGTCCCCTTCGCCAATAGCGGCGAGTTCGGAGGCGAAGGCTTCAGACGTAAAGCCGTCCAAGCCGATCTCATCGTATATGTTGAGACGCGAACCATTTTTGTTAAACCAGGGCATGTTTATTCTCCTGCATTTTTGGCAAGGCCCCGAAAACCCGCTATTAGCGGAGCCACTGCACCGTGTATGTCCATTTTCAGGCCGAGCGGTTCGGTCGGTCTGCTCATCTCCGTGCGTATTTTAGGTTGTGCATCGCCTGTGAGACTCAGTAGAACGATGTTCGGGAAAAGCTCGTTCCCCGCGCTCAAATACCACTCAGTCGCGCTAAGGCTGTCAAGATAACTTGACACAACCAGTTCCAGTGTGCCGCCGCCGAAGGGGTTATATGTCCGGCTATTAGTTCCGGCTGGGTCGAAATTACTCGCGAGAATCGTTTCCGCAGTAGTCTCCAACGAGCTTGGAACAACTACATACTTCGCTTCCAGATTCAACCGTCGGTCACTGTCTCCGGCCATACCCTTTTGAGCGGTCTGATGGCGTAAGAGCTTACGCATTGCCGAAATCTCGGAAACCGAAGGGGCACCGCCCGAGGCCTGGAGGTTGCCATGTGCGGCGGAAAACAGGTTTTCCCCGTCTTCGGATACGGGGCCGTTGGCATAGATCTTGTCATAAATGAGCGTTTCGATTTTATAGGCAAACGCCCGCGCGGCTTGCTGCGTGATCTGAGACACAACGCCGACCTGGTCGTTTACCAGAACCTTTTCAGGAATGAGCATACCCCGGCCATATACGGCCGCAGTTGCGCTTTCCCCCCGGTCGGACAGTCCGCCGTACTCAAAGGGCATACCGCTTTTCACTTCGAGCATGTCGCTGAAACTTGATACCTGCGTAACATGAAACGCCCGAAAGTCTCTAACCGGCTGAATAGTCGTAATTGGCATCCATGAGGTTGCGGCATCATTGTAAGCGTCCGTCAGTTTGCGCTCAACCGCAGGCCCGAGGATATTTTCCAGGTCCGCCGTTGCAACGCTATTCCGAAACTCTCGGAGCGTCGCGCTGTTTGATTTCGCGAAAGCGTCCCGGTCCCCGCAGGCGTGCCGATATGATTTAAGCAAAGCCATAAGGCTATCACCTTTCAATCCGCTCTCGCCGAAGGCTTTCCGCTCCGGGTCAGAGACCTTGTTTTTCAGGAGGAGACTAACTCCCGCCCGCGCTACGTCGCGGAGCTTATCCGCCTGGTCGATCGTTATTTTTGGCATTTGTGTGCCCTTTCGTTATGGAGGAATTCTTTTAGTGGCCTATCGCACGCCGCACAGTATAGGTCACTGCTTTTGAGCAAATGACCCAAGGTATCCACTGGTATACTTTGCCGTTTTTTGCAATGCGGGCAGATTGCTTCGACGGAGTAAAACGTTTTCCCCGCTACCACGTCGACGATTCGCCGTCCTTTTAGTCTCACGTCTCATCCCGTCTGCCCCCGGGATTTTTGGTTATCGAATTCGTGCAATTTGCCGTTTCACTGGGTTTATGTCGGATTCAAGCACTGATAAGGCTACTTGGATTTTAGAAAACTCCCCTGCACTCATCGTCCTATGCCCTAAAACTTTTGATACCAGGCTTTGATACGGGATGCCTGTCAGTTCGGCTAATCGGTCATACGTTGCGCCTGGAATGCTTTTTCGCCGTTGGCTTAGGTCTAAATACTCAGTTTTCATAACATACTCCCATCGTGTAAAGAAATATACTTTATCGGTATTGCAATTGTCAAGGCGATTTGTCAAGAAACTTTCGGTTTTTTGCAGGAGGCTTTGAGCGAAGGGGGGTTTCAGGGCAGGTTGGCTGAAAATTGAATTTCACGAAGGGACGTTTTGTTTATTATGTGAAGATTCGGGCATTTTACCCGATTTGTTACTTTACTTCCGGGAATCAGCCCAGGTTTTAAAGTTTTGAAATTTTTCACAGGTTTTACGTGCATCCGGGCCGGAACCTCTCTTAATCCCGTTGGTAGTACCTTAACTCATTGATATGCATAGAGTTATGAATGTTCACTCCGGCCATGGTGTATGAAAGCGGAACACTTCCTTCTTGGCACGGTGATTGAGTATACAGCTATGCGTGTAGGCGTATACACTATGTCAAGTCTCGCACATAAGATGGTGCGGCTTCGCGCATTGCGTTTAGCCCCTCCTCAACTAGCTGTGCGGCCCGTTGCTTCGACACGTGCAGATTGGCTCCTATATTCTCGTATCCCAGGCCGTCCAGATATCTCTGCGTAACCGCCGCTCGTTGCTTTGAATTCAGACCTCGTAGGAGCGCAATTACGGCCGCTTCGCGGTCAGTTTGGTACAAGGGGTCTTCTTCTGGTTCGGCTGCGAGATTGTCAATCAGCGGGCCTTCTTTGTCTTGATTCTTTACAGAGTCTAGCGAAACTGTCGGGAACTTGTCTTTCAGCGAATCAGCCGCCCTGAATAGACAGTGAAGCGCCGGGCTGACGCTCCACGTCGATAGTTTGCCCTGCTCAGGTTTCCACGTCCGAGAAGCTTCTGCAATGCCCAGCATCGCGCTAGTGAGAAATTCTTCGCCCTGCTGAAACGCTCCATCTTTAGCGCGGCAATCGCGTATCGGGCTATTCCACGTTTTTGCAAAGTGGTGCGCCAGTCCTCGATTTTTGCGAATTACTTGGTCGGCGCGCCGTCGCTCTGCATTCGTGAAGGGTTTGTAGCTCGGAATGAGTGATTTGCTCATTTCCAAAATCCTTTTTTCGTAAAGTTAAAATGTAAACGGCCTTTCTGGCCCGTATAGGGCACCGGGGTTGACGAATTGACGAAACTATGGTAAATCCCATATAACCCCGTGAGAAAGAAAATTTATTAGTGTTATATGGGGTAAAGCATTTTTTCGTCAATTCGTCAAAAGATCTGTCCCTCCCTCCTCCTCTGGAGCCAAACGTATGCCGTCGAACCTCTTCCCCCGCAATCCATTGGTATTCGAAACCCGAACTCCGCGCTCCTCTACCGCTTTATAGAAATTCTTGCGCCCCATAGCCTTAGAGTCTGTTTTGCTGTAACGCTCGAACAGATCAACACCATCGCAAACGCTCCCCGGGGCCTTAACAATGTGCTCTCTGAAAAAATCTCCGAGTACGTCTTCATCGTCCCGGTAGCTCTCGATAGCTGCTTTAGCTCTTCCCGGCACGACAAGCCCATTTTTCCAGTAGTCTTCCAATCCTTCAAGCGCCCAGTTTAGGATTCCCGGCCATTCCCCTTGGAATTCGGCTAGCATTTCGTCCATGTCGCGCCTTTGGTTATCCGTCACTAGATTATCAAACGGAATCAGAAGTAGCCGCCGCCATATCGCATGATCTTGGCCCCGGACCTGTGGCCGGTGATTGCCGCACATGACAAGTTTATGCGACGGTTCGAACTCGAACCACTCTTGACGCATGAACCGTGCTGTGATCCGGTCGCCTCCGGTCAAGTCTTTCAATTGCTGTTCGTTGAGCCGCGAGCCTGCTGGGATCTCTGAGCAAACAGCCAAATGCGCCCCTGGAAGCCGCGCCATATCGTTTGGCACAGAAGCGCGCTGCTCTTTGCTCAGAAGCATTTCCACGGGAGCGACCTGCCCGTATTCACCCAAAAATTTGAGTAGCGCGTTCCAGAAAACCGATTTCCCGTTTGCCCCCTGCCCGAACAAAAACCAAACAAATTGCACTGGCCGCCCGGTCAGGCAAAGCCCCCAAAACTGCCGGAGAAAGCGCACCATTTCCGGGTCGTCGCACGAAGCCCATTCCGTAAAGGCTTTCCATTTCGGGCAATCTGCTCCAGGCACATAGCTTGCTTCAGATCGTTTCGTGAGCAGATCGTTTTTGTTTTGTTTTCGGAATAAAACCTTTTTTCCCGTAAAATCAAGAGTACCGTTTTTCAGATTAAACAGGTCGGGGTTTTTGTCCAGATCCCGGTGAGTTGTCGCAATCTCAGGGCGGGAAGCCGTGAGAGCCAGAACTGCTTTGGTCTTTGCGTAAGATTCCAGGCCCCAGGCAAATTTCATAATCACGCCCGACTGTTCTTTGCTCATTTCGGTAGTGACAAGCATACGGATTTCTCGCGCCGCGTCGAGCGCCACCTGATAAACCGCGTTCGTCTCGTCCGGTTGCCAGCGCGTACCGTCCCATAATAACCAGCGCCCGCTTGTGTGGTCGTAGCGCACACCAGCGCCGAATGTATAGCTCAGATGCTCTGCCGCCCAGGATTCGGTAGGACAAAACCTATCGATCCCCGGAGCATACCGCGTGACTCCGCGTGCCATTTTTTCTAGCTCGTCTTGGTCCAAGGGCGGGCAACAGCGTTTTTCGTTCATCGCTTCGAGCGCCGGGAGGATCTCGTTTTCCGTGCAGCCCTTGCGCCGCATTGCTCCGGCTAAACTGAACAAGCTCGGATGCCGTTCGCCCTCGCCCAGAGAATCGGCCAAGGGTTTGGATAACTTTTTCTGTTGTGGGATTTCACCGAATAACTGTTTCGCGCTGTCAACCGTAAGCGCCGCATGGTCTGAAGCCTCAATCACGCGCACAAGGAATTCGTTATCGTGCTTCGGGTTGACAAACCCAGGCAGGCGCATCAGGCTTGCAGGATTAGTGCACTTCGGGTCTCCGTCAAACTGGAAGACCATTGACTCCTGAAGAGGCTTTACTTCAGTAATCGGAAAGCCTGGTCCTACTCTCCAATATGAATGAAACCGATTTTCGGAAGTCTCTACTATTATATGCGGGGCCTTCGAGCGGACAAGCTCCACGCCGCCTGCGTCCTGATCGACGAATAGAGCACGTACATTTTGAACATCGGTGTCGTTCCAGGTCGCGCCGCCCGTATCAGCAGGCACGAAGTAAATGCCCCAACCTTTTCGATTGAGCCTTTCCAGCTTGGGGGCATGTTCGCCCACGGTTCCGTAAAACTTTCGGGTTTTCAGTTTGCCATCGGCTCTTTTGTTGCGCTCTTTGCATTCGGCACTATTCGGGATTGTCGCGAAACAAAATTTCGACCCAGGGCCTCCGATTTTGTGCAGGAAACTTTCGGCCGATGCAATGTCGGGGGTTTCGTAATTTAGGGTTTCCGCTTCCATAGGTTATCTAACCCCCTTTTGAGCTTTTCGGATTTCGTCCTGCAAAATGCTTTCCTCTCGCGGATTTAAGCGGGAGAAGCCATTCAAACGGCTGGAGAGCGTCGAATACGCGACGTTCAGCTTTTGCGCTAGATCCCGCCTGTCCATTTTTAGCCTGTAAACCTCAGTTCGGTAGTCCATGCCTACCCCTTTCTGGAAAAATTTGATAAGGTCCGGTGATATAAACTCCGTCAAGGCCGAAACCCCGACGGAGATGCACGGAAACCCCTATTGTAAACCTGCATCTGTAAACTACAAAGGCGGGGGACTGAAAGTCAACCCCTGGGGCCAGTTTTCTCACAAAGAAACCTTCGTGTATTTGTATATACACGTAAGCCCTTGAGTTTTATGCAGTTAGCATTTTGCAGCGATTCCACGAAGAAGGCTTTCAGAAGGACTCCGTCAACACGAGAGGTTTACAAGCAGTATTGGGTTAAGCGCTTAAAGCTCCGGGCAAATAAAAATCTCAGGCCGCCACATGCAAATTTACAGATTCGATTCTGTGAATTATACGGCCTGAGATCTTTATAAAATAGAATACGGATCTACGGCTTGTCAAGCTCCCCCTCGAGGGACGTTCCAACGAAGTCGCGCTCAACCGTAAATTGGTGAACCTTTTTCCAATATTCGCCCGTGCGGACATCACCGAGAGAGCGTTCCCGGTACATTGCACCGTCCTCCAAATCCGGCCCATTCACGGCCCGCCCGATCAAAGCAGCATTCGCCCGCAGCCGATCGGTATTCATCGCGGGGTTGAGTGTAGCGACCAGGTCTCCGTCTCGGTCCAGAACAACCGTCGCCAGATATCCGCTCTCAATTCGCCACGGTCGCGGCGAAGCCTCATCAAATGGTATTTTCTCAAATGCAGCCATAGTGTACCCTTTCGTTCAGTGTGGCTGTCGCGCTCCGGGGGAACTGCCATTCCCGCCGGGGCATTTTTGTGCATTGGTGCGGCACAATGTAGTCGTTTTGTAGTCGTTTTTTCCTTAGTGATTGGCCGAAACCCGCCCCCCGCAAGGGTTTTCCCGGCCGCCCTTTAGGCTCATAACCCAAAGGTCAGAGGTTCGAATCCTCTCCCCGCTACCATACAGAAGCGACCGGTTAATACCCGGCCGCTTTTTTTTTGATTTATCATGTATTTCGTCTATATCATTCAGAGTACAACGGGTCGGTTTTACATAGGTTCCACCGATGACATCGTCAAGCGCCTTGCTATTTGCCAAAAAACCGGCCAAAGAACGTTTGTTTCTCACGGCGTTCTGCGCTCGGTTTCAGGAACTGCTTGCCTTCTATGTAGTCTTGTAGAACAGATTCGGGTTTTTCTTTTGTGAGCTTAAAATGTGCCTGCTCGAGCTGGTCTACCAAAGTTTCGGCAGACTGAATGCGATGCCGTGCATTGATCTTCAGGCAACTATCCACAAGCTGGGTAAGGGTGCGGGGAATATCCGCTCGAACCGATGATAGCTGCTTGTATGCGTTTGCTTGGCGAGCCTTCATAAGATCCATGAAATTGTCCTGTCCAAACAACGGGATTCCTGAGAGCATCTCGTACATGGTCGCACCAAACGAATAAATATCGGTTCGTGCATCCAAATCAGTGCTCTCAAGCTGCTCAGGTGACATGTAGCCGAGCGTTCCAACCAGATTGTTTCCGACAGTATGCAAGGAGACTTCGGGTGGTCGTGCAATGCCGAAATCAGTCAGTTTCACGTCAGCTTTTTTCATGGAAACAAGAATATTTGCCGGTTTAATATCTCTGTGCATGATACCGGAATACTGTTTCCCATACAATGTGTAGTTCTGTCTGTGCGCGTAAGAGAGTCCGCGTGCGCACAAAATGGAAATAGTGGTTGCAAGCTCCGCCGGCAGTGCGCCTTTTTGGGCGACTAGCCGTTTTAGATCCATGCCATCAACGTATTCCATCTCAAGGTATGGGAGTCCTCTAAATTTGCTGTACTGATAAATTGGGACAATGTTTGTGTGATGTAGCTGAGCACTTATTTTCGCCTCCATCTCATACCGGTTCCTATATGTCTTGGCTTCAGCCTTGTTCTTGCTGAGTTTGTGTAGCAAGAGCACTTTTCCTGCCCGAAACACTTCAAGCTGTGAATTTCGAACAAGATACACCTGGGCCATCCCACCCTCGCCGATTATTCCACAAGATGTGCCTGAACCCATCGGTACGGATTCGCTCTCTAAAGGGAGTTGCACATTCAAGACTTGCTCAAGCCCATCGATTCCGGATGGCGGTTGCGGATTCTGTGTAACGCGTTCCTGGACGGGATTGTCGTGGGTCTCGACAAAGGTCTTATCGATTGTTGAGTCAGGTGTTTGTGCACTGATCTCGACAAATGTGTGGCTGTCATCAATTTTAGGAAACCTAACTAAAGCTCTAAGCCACCGGCTATGCCGGTGAGACCAGAAGAGGCTTTGC
>CAYFVL010000167.1:0-13283 GCA_964346405.1 uncultured Fibrobacterota bacterium | reverse complement strand
AATGTCGACGCGCTATAGAGAAGGAGTCCTCGGTGTCCGTTTTCGAGGGTTTTCGGGCAGACACTATCTATCAATTCCAGCGGCGCGGCACCAGAAACAATTACAACGAGGACTCCTTCTCTATAGCGCGTCGACATTGGGGGAAAAAGTATTCCGCCGCCAATCAAGATGACGACTTATCGTCACAACTGTCCAGCTATCATGATAGTCTGCAATTGTCGGATTCATATTCCGACTGCTTTCTCGTTGTGAACTTTTCGCCGCGCCAAAATCTCCACCCGGGTTTCGCAACCACTCACGGCATTCTCGAGCAAAACCCGGGTTAATTAGTGTCCGTCCGAAAAGTCCTGTTTTCGCTCGGATTGATGAAGCAAACCGGCGATTTCAGCCTAAAACGGGCGCTTCGACAGGCTCAGCGTCCGTTTTAGGGACTTTTCGGACAAGCACTAATTAACCGAAATCCAGGGGCAACACTGTCTGCGCGGCACCTGTACGGCAGAAGCTTCGGCGATGAATTTCGCAAAGGCCGTACCGATCTATGCACTCACGATGATACGCGGTAGCATACCCTTTATGCCGATCAAATCCATACTGTGGATAAACCTCGTGGTATTCGGCCATCATGCGATCCCGGGTAACCTTCGCGATAATTGACGCGGCCGCAATCGAGGCGCTTTGCCCATCTCCTCTAACCACCGCCAACTGCTTTTCCATCGGGACCCGCGACATGTACTGATTCCCATCAACAAGGGCCAGGGTCCACTCCGAAGTAATCTCCCCCAGCGCTTTTTCCATGGCCTGAAGCGAGGCTTGAAGGATATTGATCGAATCGATTTCTTCCGGTTCGCACCATGCAACCGCCCACGCTTCGGCCCGCTCGGCGATTTTGTCGTACAGATTCTCCCGAGTAGCTTCATTGAGTTTTTTGGAGTCGTCGAGTCCCCGTATTGGACGTCCGAGATTCAGCATGACCGCGGCGGCAACAACCGGTCCCGCAAGAGGACCGCGCCCGGCTTCATCGAGACCGACAATCCTGGACTCCCTCATGCGCTCAATTTTAAGATCAAATCCGTAATGCCCCATGATTCCCGATGCCTTTCACGCCGATAACCCGACGCCCTTCCAGTCGGATTTCACCATTTGAAATCGCTTCAACGGCTCGCCAATAAACCGCATGTTCGAGCGCCAACACCCGCTGGGCCAGGGAATCAACCGTATCGTCATCCTCCACACCAACCGGTTCCTGTAGAATCACCGGACCATTGTCGTATTCTTCATCCACAAAATGAACCGTCACCCCGGTCACCTTGGCGCCGTAATCCAGAACGGCCTGATGCACTCGTTTCCCGTACATGCCCCGACCACCAAAAGCTGGAAGCAAGCCGGGATGGACATTTATAATTCTATTTGCATATTCCCGAACCAGATCGTCGGGCAGTTTTTTCATATATCCGGCAAGAACAATCAGTTCGACTTTTTGTTTCTTCAATTCGGCGCAAAGTTTGTCCCGGTATTCGTCTTCGCCCGAAAAATGACTGGGTGCTATGTGCAAGACAGGAATGCCTCGGTCGACGGCTCGATCCAATGCTTTGGCTTTGCTGTTGTTTCCGACGCATAAAACGAAGTCGACATGGAGTTCGCCGGCGTCTTTGTGGTCGAGCAAGGCCTGGAAATTGGTTCCACCTCCCGAAGCAAAAACGGCTACGTTCATAGTTCTCCCCTTCCGGCCGGGTCACGCGTATCACGATTCCGCGTATGTTCTAT
This sequence comes from uncultured Fibrobacterota bacterium, assembly GCA_964346405.1. GTDB lineage: Bacteria > Fibrobacterota > Chitinivibrionia > Chitinivibrionales > CAYFVL01 > CAYFVL01. The sequence continues at coordinate 11,519 of CAYFVL010000167.1, read as the reverse complement.
CATCGTACCTGAACTCATCGGTTCTGAGTGAGTGAATCACGCACCGCGCCGGCAACACGACAGGTATGGGTGCCCCTCGGGGCTGAGAGTTCCCGAGTTGCCACACGGCAGAGACAATCGACAAGTCTGGATAATTGTACCATCGAGTTTATTCATTCGGTGTGGTGTCGGGGGTGCCGATCTTTCGGATACTGATTTCATAACCGTTCCACCCTGGAAACGTCTCCCGAAAAATTCAAGGTATACCGAATCCCACTCCACAAAATTGAACGGGCAAATAACGTCTTCCCGAAAGAAACCAACTGTCCAATTCTGAAAAACGGCTGGAGAATGGGATAGAGTAGATACCCTTTGATTGGCCCGAAAAAGCGATACAAGAGAGAAGAAACCATATCCGCGACAATGAACAACAGCGAAGCCCCTCCCCCAAGCTGGAGAAATGACTCTTTTGAGAAGAAAGACAATACTATAGATACCGGAAGAAGCAGATACAGGAGCAGCGCAACGAACCACAGGCTTCCCAATCCGAAAATCCACAACACACGATGGTATGCTTTCAAAAACATGACCTGCCGGGAAACCCAGTTTATTGTACCGGACACCGTACCGATACTGTCGTCGGTGGGAGTAATGCAGGAAGGCACCAGAATCGAACGACAGCCGTTGCGGGCCAGCACCTGCGACATGCTGAAATCGTCGACAGCGGTCCGTGACCATTTTTCGGCAATCTCCAGCTCCTCGAAGTCTTTTCGACGGATCGCCATACTTCCGCCCCAAAGGATACTCCCCATCCGGAAAAGAGACACGAACCCGAACAGAGTCAGGAAAAAGGCATTCACATTGGCATGTTGGTAGTGCCCGAGTTCATTTCTCTCAGCCTTGAGCCATCGGAATCCCGTGGTGGCCGAAAGTTTCGGATCGGATAGAGGTATCAGCAGTTCCCGAAGCCACTCTCCGCTGGGACGAATGTCGGCATCGGCAAACACATACACCTCCGGATCCTTCGTCTGTTTCAGAGCCGCGAGAAGGTTATAGTTTTTCTGCGCGCATTTTTTGGTGTATCCGGCGACAACTATGGATGCGTTGTCGTAACTCTCAATCGCCTTCTGAAGTACCGTTACTGCCGGATCATCTTTGGATTCCACGGCAAGGACCAGCTCATATTGCGGATACTCCACTCGACAAAAGGCACGGATATTCTCTTCGAGCCCTTTCGGGGTGCCCTTGCAGGGAACGATTATCGCACACTGGGGCTCGTATGAGGAATCAAAACTTCCACGCAGAATATGCGAGTAAATATATCGGTTATAGAGAATTGAAAATACAAGAATGAGGAAAAGTGCCGTTGCAAGGACACCGGACAGAATAGTCGGCCAGGCGGCCCATCCAACGGCCCCGAACAAGGTCGGTATGGACAAAAAAAACTCCTCCCGTATTTGATTCATAGAAGATAATACCGAACCGCAGGACACCCCACACGAGCGAAACCGTGTATCCGGAGATACATTCTTCTAACGTGATCACCGGTTTCGAATGGGAAAGCCCGGCTCGCAGGGTAACAGAAAATAATCTCTTCCCCCGACCACACTCAAAATGAGGCTTGTGGGAGAGTAGAATGCAGCGACACTGTTCACTTCTTCTTCGCTTTCGGCATCGAAGCTTTCCCGGCCTTCACCTGATTTCGTCCGTTTCCTTTCGCTCTATATAATGCCTTATCCGCGGCGTGAATCACGTCGATAATCGTCTGGGAAACATCCGCTCGGTGCGAAACGCCGATTGAGACGGTTACCGACAATTTCTTCTTCCGGGTCGCCACCTTGGTACGCTCAACAGCCGCACGCACCTGCTCCATGAGTTCCGTGACCTCTTTTGCCTCTTTTTTGGGGAAAAAAACCGCAATTTCCTCACCCCCGTACCGACAGGCGATACCGTCGGGCACAACCTCTCGCAGTATTGCCTGAGCTACGCTATGCAACACCTGGTCTCCCGCCTGATGTCCATGGGTATCGTTCACCTTTTTGAAATGGTCGATATCGATCATGGCAACGCCAAACGGAGGAACCGTGGAGATATTAGACTGTTCACTTATGATTCGGCTGCAATAATTCCTGTTATAGATGTGCAACAACGGGTCGTAGGCATCCCGGTGTTCAAGACGAGAGAACCAGTGCACCAGAAGTCCTATCTCGATATAGGCAGGGGCGAGGGCAAACAGTACGATCTCCAGGTCACGATCACGCCCCATCGCCATGAAAGTGGGAGCAAGCCAGGCCGCCAAATACACAAATGCCGCTCCGGCAACCACACCCCCGAAATGAAACTCCCGACGCATACGGTATATGCTCAATCCGAAAGTCGCCGCAAACAGCACCACCCCTCCCCAGGCCCAGGGTCGAAACAAGGAGTCCCGAGTCACGCAGGACGCCCACGCGACCGCTTCGGGTACATAGCGGGTAACCGCCATCAAAACGATCTCTACGCCCACGACACTGAAAGTTATGATCTTCGTGACCCGATATTTTGCGAATGAAGGAACCGTCGACACCAGTATGAAATTGAGAAACAGTATAAGGTACAGAGCAGTAAGGGCATTCTCATATCGCCCCAGATATCCCAGAAAAACGAAATACCCGATACCGATGCATCCGGTAAGATATCCGGTCAGATATACCTTAAGATTCTGAACTCGTGGATATGAAATGTGACCCAGAAACAGTGCAATCAGGGAGAGAGCCGTTCCGAAGGCGGGAAGGAAGGTTTCGTAGAGAGAGGGAAGCCGAGACGAAGGAAACCGTATGACCAGATACACGCATGAAGCGGTCAGTAAAACGGCCAAAACAAAAAGCAGTACACCCCAACGCGTTCTATCACCCGGCATACATATAAAGATACATTCGCGCCCGGGGCGTTCGGGGGATGATGCGCCGGAGTCAGTGGCGCCGGCAGGCCTCGGGCGACAAGTTCGCACAAACCGGTTAATCGGATTTTTTCCCAGCTTTCGCAACCGACTCACGGGATTCCGCGTAAGCTGATGCGGGGGGTTTCTGCGCGAAGTCTATTCTGGAAGTATTTTTCATCAACCACTCAGCAAGGGCGCGCATCCCCACACAACGAATTTGCGCAAAAGTTTTGCTTAAACGATAAAGCGACAAAGAGGGCGATTATGAATTCCAAGACGCAGAAAAGCCGCGGGAGACTCACCTTGCCGGTTCAGACCGGTATGGGAAAAGAACTTGAGGAGCTTATATCGGCATGGGGCGCCGACGCAGTGCGTGACAGCGACGGGACGGAACTGGCGCCGGAAATCGACAGTCTGGATGTAGTGGTGTATTCCACGCTTTGTCTGGTAAGAGCCGATCAGCAGTGGGCCAAAGACAACCCCAATCAACTGCAGCAGAAATTTCTTATAACCGATCCCATTACCGCACGAAAAAACGAGCTTCAGATAGAGCCGCTGGAGAAGTTTTTCAGCGACCAATTCGCACTCGATATGAATCATGACCCAAAGCGCTGGTGGGAGGTCTGGGATCGCACCGAAGGGACGCTGGTCGATGCGGCGCAATGGAGGTTCGACGGGGAGAGCGGGACGGTGACAATTACGGGCGCTAAGCCTTTCCATGCGTATACGGTTTCGTTTCTCGTATACCAGATCTGGGACTCCACCTCGATGTACAATCATCTGACCAATAACTGGACCGGTCCTCATCCGATGAGCGTGGACCCCTTTCTGCCCAAAGTGCGCAAGCATCTGCTCGAGTTCCTCGACCGGTGGTGCAAAGACCATCCGCGTACCGATGTCGTTCGGTTTACATCCCTGGCGTATCACTTCCCAAATATTTACAACAATCAAGCCCAGCCGCGTTATCGTGACTGGTCCGGCTATCTGGACTGCATCAGTCCGACGGCGATCGAAGCGTTCGAAAGTGAGAACGGTTATCGACTGACGGCTGAGGATTTTGTCATGGCGGGAACGTATAACGACATGACGCTGCCACCCTCTCGAAAATACCGGGACTGGATCGATTTCATTCACGCGAACCTTACCGCAATTGTCAAAGAGTGGGTGGATTGCGTGCATAAGCATGGTAAAAAGGCCATGGTGTTTTTCTGCGATCACTGGATCGGCTCCGAGCCGTATGGGCCACATTTCGACAGAATGGGTTTTGATGCTATTGTCAACCCATGCGCCAAGGGCATGGAGCTTCGACGCATCGCCGATACCCCGGCGAAAATAGACAAAGAAGTTCGCCTGTATCCCTATTTTTTCCCGGTCGATCTTGCCGGAAGACCCTCATTTGATCCGGGGGGCGATCCTGTTACGGATTGCCGCAACAAATGGGTGCTTGTGCGGCGTGCCATGCTGCAAAATCTCGTCGACCGCATCGGGTTCGGCGGCTACCTGGACCTGGCTGTAAAGCGGCCTGAATTTGTCGCCTATGTTTCTGAACTGGCGAATGAATTCAGAACATTCCATAAGTATGCAAGCAAAGGCGGCGTCTATAAAGCGCCAATTCGCATCGCGGTGCTTAACTCCTGGGGAAAGCTTCGGTCATGGATAAATGGCGAGTTTCATATGGGCGGTTCGATGGAAGCGCTTTCGGGGATGAATGTCGACGTTGAGTTTATAGATTTCGGTGATGTGCTTGAAGGCAGGCTGGATTCCGGCATGGATGTCATCGTGAATTCGGGTTCAGCGGGTAGCGCATGGAGCGGCGGCGATGCATGGAAGGATGCGCGCGCGCTGACCATGATCCGTCGGTGGGTCGATAAAGGCGGCGCCATAATCGGCATCGGCGATCCTTCCGCCTGCGAATACCAGGGACGATTCTTTCAGCTTTGCGATGTGTTCGGCGTTGACCGTGAGCTGGACCATACACGCGGACGAGTCAAAATGAAAAAACCGAGCAACGCGGATCATTTTATATTGGATGACAGCGACGGCACGGTGGAATTGGGATATATCGCGGATCGGGCTTACTGCCTTGATGAAAATGTCGATATACTTGCCCAGCAAGGCGACAGCGTTTTAGTAGCGGCAAACCGGTATGGCGAAGGTCGAGCGGTCTATTTCGCCGGCCTGCGATTCAGTTGGCCGAATGTGCGTCTTCTAAGGAGAGCGCTTCACTGGGCGACCCGTAAAGAAAGCGCTCTTCAGCAATGGTTCAGCAGCGCTCAGGGTACGGAGTGTGCGGTTTTTCCCGATGCGAATGTTTTTGTCGTGCTTAACAATATCGATACTGAAATCCGGACAACCGTTTGGCTCGGCGACGGCTCACAAAGGAGCGTTGCGCTCAAACCGCTGGAATCGAAGTGGCTGACGATCAAAGAATAGTGGCGGCGTTTGGAGACTTTGTTCCGTGACAACTCCATAGTGGGATTCGCTCACTTTCGGTTTCGCGGCTGCCACGCGATTGCTTACGTTGCGTGACCCCGATCGAGTCGTCAATGATGGCAGCGGATTTGCCGGGGTTTTCGGACTGGTAATGATTGATCAATCTCAAATGTGAAAGGCGTCAAATCAATGGGAAGCGTCTCTTTTGACAGCAAAGGTATTATTCTCGACGGAAAGCATGTAATTATCATAAGCGGCGAATTCCATTACTTCCGTGTCGTTCGTGATGAATGGGAAGAGCGCATACGTGCAATGAAAATGGCCGGGTGTAATGCGTTATCGGCCTATGTGCCCTGGAACTATCACGAGTCCGAGGAAGGCGTCTTTTGCTGGGAGGGCGATCGCGATCTGGGGTATTTGCTGGAGCTGTGCGAGCGATATGAACTCTATGTAATTATCAAGCCCGGACCTTTCATCGGCGCGGAATGGGATTTTGGCGGCTATCCGCATTGGCTCCTGCCCAAGGAGCTTACGCTGCGCGCCGCGGATGACGAATATCTCCGACTTACCGGGTGCTGGTTCAAAAGCGTCGGCGAAGTGATTCGTCCACATCTGTATACCAACGACGGGTCGATAATTCTGGTGCAGGTGGAAAACGAATACGATCACCTGGTGCGCGGCATGCCCGAGATTACCGGCAATGCCGAAGACGCAAAAAACTACATACTCAAGCTGCTCGCGCTCGCGCGAGCAGGCGGCATCGACGTCCCCGCTTTTACGAATGACGGGACCTGCATTTACGGCACCGAAATAATCAACACCTCAACCTACTACCCGATTGCGCTGGGATTGTGGCGATGGATGTTCGACTATTATGACGGCCTGCTTACAGATATACAAAAACACCAGCCGAATATGCCGCTCATCATTATCGAAGCGCAGTCCGGGTGGTTTCTGCAGGCCGGCAGCGGCGAGTATGAACTTGACCTGGCGCATGCCGAAGCGGTTCCCAAGGCGTTAAGCTCGCTTGGCGCTTCCGTGATCAATTACTATATGTTTTCAGGCGGCACCAACTTCCCGTTCTGGGGAAGCATCGGTGATTACTACTTTGGTCATCGCGGTATTACGACTTCATACGACTACAGCGGGGCGCCAATTCGAGAGTGGGGCGAAATCCATGAACGATTTCACATTCTCAAGACGCACGCTTATTTTCTGCGGTCTTTCCCCGAACTGATAAATCACCCCGAAGCATGCAGTGAACCGATCAGGACGCAACTGCTCGAGGAGAAGCATGCGATTATCGATACATCAGGCGAGACTATAAGTGCGGAATGGCGGAATACCTGCCAGAATTTCAGGACAATGCTGAGGCGCTCTCCAAAAATGAGCGCGGCGCTGGTCCGCAACCATGACGGGAAGAGCAAGAATCTCACGTTGTCTCATGATTCGCGTGTTGCGGGCGCCTCCATTACATTTCCGACCAAGGGGCCATTGCAATGCGCCAATGAAAAAACGATGCTGTTGCCGATCGATGTCGAAATCACCAAAGACGTTTTGATCGTGTATTCGACCTCTGAAATCGCATTGCGCGCAGATATCGGGTCTGAAACAATCGTTTTTCTTTATGGCGATCCGGGAACAAACGGAGAGCTGCTGCTCAAGACGTCCCGGGCATGCAAGCTGACTTCCAATGCGGCCGAGGTCGAAAGAACGCAGCATGGAACACTCGTTACATATACGCATCGAACACCTTTCCGGGTCAATGCCGGCGACGTTGCATTCATCGTGTTGACCTCGGAAATGGCCCGTAGGCTTTACCGAGGCGATAAGGCGATCTTGCTGACGAACCACTATTTTGTCGAGAAGATCGACGATAGCGACGACGCAATCGCAATAAGCATGAAAGTGCGCGCTCATGAACGGAGCAAGACATGGCTCTGGACTGCCGAGAAATCGGCTACAACAGTTTTTGACGGAAAGCCTGCCACGACAGAACGAGATCCGATCACCGGCGCTACGCTGTTCGAAAGCGTCGTTGAGGCGCGATGTCCCGCGTGCGCCGACTGGATTGGCGAGTGGCGGTATTGTCCCGATTCGCAAGAGCGACTTGCAGACTATGATGATTCCCCGTGGGGGGGCATCGATGCATCCACGCCGCTGGAAAAAGCGGGTTTTTTTGAACACGGTTACTACTGGTATCGTTCATCATTCGAGATTGACGGTGAATTTGACGATGTCGAACTGGACCTTCGCACCAATGGGCTGGATTTTTATCAAATTTGGGTAAACGGGGTTTTGTTCCAGTCTAACCGAACGCCTCGCAAATTCCCCATTGGGAAGGCTGTCAAAAAAGGACGCAATGCAATATCGATACTGTATTTGACCTTTGCCCACCCGAAAGCGCATCCTCATGAGGGACCTGTTCAGAAATTCAGCGGTTTGTATGAACCGGTGACTGTTACGGGAAAAGTCGATGGCGCGGATTACGACTATAGAATTCCTTCATGGAAAGTACGGTTCGGTCTTTCGGGACATGAACAGGAATGGTATCACGAATCATTCAATGACAAAAAATGGCATTCCTTGCCCGAGGCCGACAGGTATCTGTTCGAGCCGGAATTGGGAACCATGGTATGGCTGAGACGCTCATTTGAGTATACGCCTGCCCGGGGATGGGATTCCCCCCTTTATATAGAGATCAGCGAAATGAAAGAACGCGGACTACTCTATGTAAATGGTTTTCTGATCGGTAAATACGAAAACGTCGGTCCTCAGCGCCGTTTTTACGTTCCGCGAAAGTTTTTGAAGAGCGGACCGAACCAATGCACGATACTCATGAACTGCCCGGGGTTCCACGACCGGTATGTAATGGGGTATTATCCGGGGATTATGCGGGCTCCGAGCCTGGGATTTTACCATCAGGCAAAACAGGTTGAAGTTCTCGTGAAATGAAACGGCGCAAAACCGGCATTCCCTATCCCAATCCTTTACTGACGACACACCGCGAGAAAGTCCGGAAATGGGCGAATTGTCTCGAATCGCCGGGGATGCGCCAAGAAAGCGGATTTGAGGAATCCGTCGCTTCCTCAAACAGGCAGGCGCACTCTCACCAATCCCCGGACCGAATTCCCACAGTAAACGACCTCGGCTCTTCCAAGGTCTTCGATCGTGAGTTCCATTTCTTCGCACGCACCGCGCCAAAGGAGAGTGTGTCGCAGTACCCCCGGGAGAAGGCCACAGTGCACGGGCGGAGTGTAAAGTCGGCCGGATATCCGCGCGAAGACATTGCTTCGGGCCCCTTCGGTCACCAGGCCGGAGGAATTGACAAATATCACATCATGACACTCACCCCCACGAATCGCATCCATTGCATCCCGATACCACGGCCGGTAGTCGGTCTTATGATATAGCAGCTTCTCCGAGTCATCGACAGGCGTTTGGGCTATCAGGACATCGAAATTCTGTGGATCGTTTTCCGAGCCGAGCGGCGAAGAATCAATTTCCGTACTGCCGTCTCGGGAGAGTAGCAGACGAACTTTCCATTCTCCATTTGGATACCGACTACGCGCCTCCTCCATAGCGGATTCTACATCTAACGCATCAAAAACAAATCCAAGGAACGAGGCCGAACGTTTTAGCCTCCGAAGATGATCTCTTCGGTAGACGAACGAACCGTTTCGCAGCAGAATCGATTCCAGCAGCCGGTAGTCCGGTTGGTTTTCAGTCAGAAACCGGCATTTTGTCTCGCATTCCAGCCACTCTTCCCCTGGATCGGAATCCCACACGACACCGCTTCCCACGCGATATCGATAATGATGACAGTCCCGTTCCTTCTGTAAGGTACGAATTGGGACGCTGAACACCGACGAACCGTTTGGCGCAATATATCCGACCATACCGCAGTATACTCCGCGCCTGCCGGATTCCAATTCCCGAATTATCTCCATGGAATGTATCTTCGGCGCCCCCGTCACTGAACCGCAGGGAAAAATCGCCCGCACAATTTCCGGAAAGCCAACCTCCCGGCGCAATAATCCCCGGACGGTCGACGTCATCTGATGTACGGTCGGGTGCGTTTCCACTGCAAAAAGCTCTGTAGTTCGAACCGATCCGGTACGACAGATGCGCCCGAGATCATTTCTCATCAGATCAACGATCATCACATTCTCGGCGCGATTTTTCGAATCCCCCCCGAGCCACTGAGCGAATGCGGTATCCTCCTCCGGATATTTACCCCGTTGCGCCGTTCCTTTCATCGGTTTGACCTTAATGTGCGATTTGGCTTTTTCGTAGAAGAGTTCCGGCGAAAAGGAGAGTACGCTCCCGAACTCATTGCGAATAAACGCACAGTAGGGGGTGGGCTGTTTGTTTCTCAAGTACCTGTACAAGCTGAATTCGTCGAATCCGGTACGCACCTCTATGTCTGCCGTAAAGTTGATCTGGTAAGTATCCCCTCGGGAGATACATTCCCGTATTTTCTCCAGGGCGGTTGTATACGTTTCCTGATCGATACTCGAACGGGTGATGCCCGGATTCGTCGACACTGAATCACCAGCACCATCGAATACCGGAAATGACGGTGACCAGGAGTTATCACGATGAGAATACACGTACGGCTCATCATACACCCCGAACCACGCAAGTCCCGGTATCGTGTCGGGCTTCTTATACCGAGCCAGTTTTGGCTCCAACGCATAAGCCGCCTCATACGACAGATACCCGACCACCCAGCAAGTGCGGGAATACCGCTCCACCTGTGCGAGCAGATCGGGGATTTCATCGCACCGATTAGCGGTCAATATTCGGGACGGCTGCAGGAACAAGTATGAACAATCGCCGCGAGACGACGGGCGAGCAGTATCGAGGAAAACTACGGGTGAGGTGGTTTGAATAATCGGGTGAAGTGCCGATAGACCGTCTTTATGCATTTCGCGCTCTCGACTCACACTCCGTGCAGGCTCAGCACATTTTTCTCCAAATACGACACCGTCTTTTCCATCTGGTGCGACATCACTTCTTTCTCTTTTCCCAGTATTCTGAAGAGCGGATCACGAAGTCCCGCATTCCATTCCGCACTGCCCAGAAACACTCCACCCAACCCCATGTATAGATCCTCTTCCATCTGGATATTGCACAAGACCGCCCAGCACAGAGCCCACCCCCGTGAGGCATCCTCGGGGCTGTATCCTCCACCCCCGAGCGCAAGGATCGGCTTTTCGAACTGAGTGACTTTAGGCAGGAAATCAGCAATTACATTATTGGTCATTTTCAAATGCGTCAAGGGATCTACCGAGAGTACATCCATCCCCAGCTCGAGTACGATCACATCCGGTTGCCACGCTTTTATCAAAGGAGGTATCAGCCGATTATACGCCACCATAGCTATTTCGTCGTCGGTTCCCGCCGGGAACGGGATATTCATATTGGTTCCCGCCCCCTCGCCGATCCCGATTTCATCTTCGCCGCCCCCCCAGGGATAGAGCGTTTTTCCGCTTTCGTGAAAGGAAACCGTGAAAACACGGGGATCATCGTAAAATGCCGCCTGAGTTCCGTTGCCATGGTGCGCGTCGAGATCCAGACAAAACACCCGTTTGCCCGAATTCGCGAGAATTTTGCACGCCAGCACAACGTCATTTACATAACAGAATCCTTCGGCTTTTTCCGGTCCCGCATGATGATATCCCCCAGAAGGGTTGAACGCCATATCGACGGATCCGTCAAGCAAAGCCCTGGCCCCTGTAATGGAGCCACCCGCCGCCAGAACCGAATAGTCGTACATTGCGGAAAACACCGGACAGTCTTCGGTGCCGATCCCCATAAACAGGTCGGATGCCTGGATATTTCCTTTCGAGGCACGTTGCAGGGCTTCCAGGTATTCCGGGGCATGGAACGAAAGAAGTTCTTCCATGGTAGCCGGGATCGGCGCCAATTCTTTTCGCCCCTGCCCTTCGTAGTAACCGAGCGATTTTAGGATCCGTTTCGTCTTTCCCGCTCGTTCGGTTTTGAACGGACTCGTTTCCGGATAGTGGTATTTCTCCACTTCCTCGGAATGTATGAATGCAGCTTTTATCGCCATAACATCAGGTCCTCATTGTTCCCCGCCCTGAACACGGGCAGTGAAGTTTCTTCAGCGTCGAATTAGCCGGTTCATCTTCCCGAAGTTAATTCGGGACTCGATGACCGG
>CAYFVL010000166.1:0-13350 GCA_964346405.1 uncultured Fibrobacterota bacterium | reverse complement strand
TTCCGGCGTTTACCTATGTCATTCGACCGGAATTCCGCTCATGTCTTACCTCGGAGGTCTGGCGTCCCGATTATCTCACCTCGGATCGACACCGGGCATTCGTCTCACGGTACGCTGGGTTTGGCCGAACTGTTGGTTAGCCCTGGCCCAGGTCTCGCAACCAACTCACGGCATTCTGCCTAAGCTGTTGCACAATCTTAACTTAGAAAAATGCTCAAGGTATCTCCCCGGATACCCCTGCGCTTTTTCTAAGTCAATCTCGCACAACATCTTACGCATACTGCTCTACCTCGGCTCCGCTCGGCACAGCGGTTCTCGACTGCGAAACCTGGGTTAGCTTGAAGGTCCGCAGGATCGATATGTCGCCCCGAATGGGACTCAGGGGCGTCATTTCAACCCTTTCCTGGAAATATGCCGACCTTACCGTGCCTGACGAATGACGAACCCCGAATGCAAACTCCGGAGGAATCAGGGAAGTACGTATTTGAATACGGTCGGACTTTTTCCCGGCGCCGCAATACGGACCACTCCGGTGCGGGGAACAAAGCCACCGTTTACATCGAGCTGAACACTTTCACCGCCGTTTGAGATCTGGAGCGTTCTGTCTGCCACAAGCCGACCCGCATGGTCAAAGACAGCGATATTTGCGACATCACCGACTCTTATTGCCGCGGGCACAGTCACCACAATACCTCGACCAAATCTACGCACGTAGTTGGAATATAAAGTCGGCATCGGGTGGTTGTTGTGGGATGGCCGGTCGGCGGCCGAAGAGCTATTCGGGTTTTTCCGAAGATCATAGCAGTACATCGCATCCTCACCTCGTATAAGCATTCTGCCGTCGACAATAGGTTCATCCATGTGCACTGCATAGGAGGTCATGGTCATGTGGGGAGGAACCCATGTATAAGGCAGGACGAGTTTTTGCTCATCGGTATCGAAGTAATAGTAATCGCTCACGGAATGGTTCCCGTCTCTCTCAATAAGAATCATTCCATTCGAGGCAACCTTCGATGCCACCCGGCCCCCGTCGATCGATTGTTCCTTCATCAGGTCGCCGGTGAAAAGGTCAAATGTCGCAATACTGTCGTCTGCCCGGTTGATATGGTACACACGATCCCGATACATGATCGGGGTATATCCGTACTCTATTCTGTGAGTGGCTTCCCAAACCTTTTCGGCTCTATCGGGCGTTATGCTGAAACAGGCGAGATAGGGAACACCGTCGGAACTGTCACATTCCCAGGTTGTACGGCATCCCATATTAACTACGATGTGGTTTTTGTATACGGGTATCGTATATTCATTCACACCGACATTGAGAGTCCAACGCACGTCCCCGGACTTCGGTTCGATACATCGAATTATCTTCCGCACGGCATCGGCGGCAAGAACATATTCCTTTCCTTCATACTTCCACCGTGTAGGAGTGGCATTCCCGCCGCATCCATCTTCGATAAACCACAATTGACTTCCGTCCGCCGTATCGTAACCACCGATATTCGCCGATGCGCCTGCCCGTCCACCGCCCATTCCGACCACAATAGTCCCGCCTGTCACCATAACCGCGGAGGCGTCGACCGCTCCGGCCGTGGAACTCTTCCACAGTTGCTCGCCGTCGGAAGCCCTGAGGCAATACAATGCTCCACCGCCGCCCGCAACGAACACCTTACCGTCCGCGTACCCAACCGTCTGGTTATAGGTGAAATTCTTGCCTGAAGCATCGTGTGTCGTTCTGTCCAGCGTTTTTTTCCACACGGTGTGCCCATCTTCCGCATCTATTGCCAGTGCGATATCCGGAGCCGTCCCGTCGACGTGCTCTGTTGGGTCCTGATACCAAAGGAAAACTTTACCTTCGGCAACAATGGGACCTGCTCCGCCACTGGATGAGGCGCCTTGTTGAGATCCGCTTTTTGCCTTGAACAAGGCCGCTTCGCTTTTCCATACCTTCCGGGCGTTCTCGAGGCGATCAACCAGGGGGTAATCGCAATCTTTCGTCGAGAAATTAGAATATGGGCCCATGTATGCGTCCCACCAAACAGTCTCCGGCCCAAACGTATTCGGGAGCGGATCGGGAAAAACTTCATCGGCATTGTCGGCTTCAATGGTTATGTTGTCGAATTCGGCGGTAACCGTCTTTTCACCGTAGCTGCTGTGTGCCACGAACAAGCCTACACGCACCATTCCATCATTGTCGTTTGGGACCAGGAAATGCGGAAATACCAAAGGTTCCTCCAGCGGCGTTTGAGTTGCACCGCATGGATTGTGAGTACTTGTCGTCGATTGTATCTGTATCCACTCCGAATTTTCGCCATATCGGGCATACAGATAGTATTTGCTGGTATTTCCTTCAAGGGTCCGTTTCACCCGCAACCAGAGATCCTCTCTGGTCGAAAACCCGTCTACCGAATTCTCGTATCCCTTCCCGAGACACCCCTGCCCGACTCCATGGCAGAGCTTTTCGCAAAATGCGCAACCAAGCTCCATGTCCTGTACAGGTGTAATCCGGTTGAACCAGGCGAGTCCGGTAGGGTGATTCTCTTCCCAATAGGTGTCCCATCGAAGCGACAGAACCTGATACCTCATCAGCGGATGCCCTTTGATCAGAATTCCAACCTGGCCGACTCCGCCGTCCGGAATGTTCATGGATTTCACTCGGGCGGTGAAGGTGAACGAGCCGGTCAAAGGCGGATTCTCAACAAGAGCCGCCCCGCAGCGGTCCCAGCACCAGTACACACCCTGTCCGTTTCCAGTGAGAGTAAAAACCCCGTTTTCATCATAGCTTCCTTCGGCGAATGGCGCTTCATTCCACCCATAAGGGGCCGAATGACCGATAGACATTACCTCCATGGAAGGTGAAGATATTATGTCCGAAAAGGACTTGGATGTCAAAATGATCAAAACCCCGATTACGCAACAAAAAGCCCATCGTCTCATTTCTGCTCCTGTCATTCAAATTTGACCAGTGTTCATCACAGCCCTGTTTCATAGCCGCCTCGGCATTCTGCGTACCCCGACTACCCCGACTTCGACAATCGACTCAGGGAATTGCGCGTAAGCTATTGTACGATACAACCGTCTGCTCAGGTAATAGACTGATGCCTTTAGCAAAAAGTTACATGTATTCATTATCGTATTACGCTAATCAATCAATTACTCACTCCGGGATAGCGGCATCGATCCGGTTCCGCAATCCCGGCTTCGCCGCGCAACTCCCAAAAAAACGAGAAGTGGTATTCAGGGCCGGCATCCGCGGCCGAGTAACCGGTGTCCAAATGCCGATAATTATCGCAGGCTCCCGAGAAGGCGCTCAAGAGGTGCCGTTGCCAGGCACATGCAGGAATCGGCGCCACCGTAATACATATACACAGTTTCGTCTCGAAGAAGCCATCCGCCTGAAAATGTAACGTTGCCAACATCGCCGACTCTTTCGTATGGCTTTTCGGGGCCGAAAACCCATTCTGTAGATCGAGCCAGTACTCTTCGAGGATCTTTCAGGTCGAGAAGCGCCAGGCCCTGACGGTAAATGCTTCCGCTGACTGTCTCACGAACACCATGGTATAGAATCAACCAGCCTTCCGATGTGCGCATGGGCTGGGCGGAAAGCCCGATCTTGCAGGCATCCCACCAGGCACCCGATCGCGCCTCGAGCAGGCAGGTATGGTCACCCCAGTGCCGAAGATCCGGTGAAAACGCCAGCCACATATTGAGTGGCGATCCCGGTCGGTAC
This sequence comes from uncultured Fibrobacterota bacterium, assembly GCA_964346405.1. Taxonomy (GTDB): domain Bacteria; phylum Fibrobacterota; class Chitinivibrionia; order Chitinivibrionales; family CAYFVL01; genus CAYFVL01. The sequence goes on along the minus strand of CAYFVL010000166.1, from coordinate 9,620 downwards.
GGAACCGGTCGATGCAGCAGAACCCATCGTCCGTCGATTTGTTCTGGAAACAGTGCGGCATCTTTATTTTCGGGCGGCAATACCATGCCCAGGCGGTCGTAAGTCCGGAAGTCCTCGGTGAACGCCATAGATACTGCCGGGGCATGATGAGAAAACGCGCAGTATACCACCGCCCACTTGTTGAGTTCGGGCACGAATGTAATGCGGGGATCTTCAATACCCCATTCTTCTTCCGGAAAGTTTTCGGGATCGGGCGTAAACGCCGGCTCGTGATCGATTATCCAGTTACCAACACCATCATCGCTTCGGGCTCGGGCGAAATGAGATATCCCCCGGCAGTCTTCGACGCGCAACAGCAGGACGGTCCGGCTTCCAACCAGGGCGGCGCCGGCGTTGAACACGGCATTCGCTCGATAAGGAATATCCCGGGCCGTCAAAATGGGATTCGAGTCGACTCTGGAAAAAAGTTCGTCTCCACTCATGCGGGGACCTCACTGGAAACAGGTGAATACTCATCCCGGATCTTGAAACCGGATTCTGTTGTGTCACATATCATTTCCGACCGATAGTGCATTGTGGTCAGAGCCTGCAACCATGCCAAGGTCGCTTCGGCGCCTTGATTGTGATTCGCACCGTCGGGCTGAAGGACGTCCCGGCAACCCGTAGTTTCGAAATCGTACAGAGACACTCCCACATCATTCTTGCCCAGAAACCAGTCAAAACATATCCGAGCTGTATTAAAATATTTAATATCACGCGTAACATCGTAAGCCTCAAAACAGGCCTCGATCATCGCCTGTGCTTCGATCGGCTGTTGGTCGAACCGAGCCTTCGACCCATGCTCATCAAACCGTCCGTCCGTACCCACCGGTGAGAAATGGCCGTCCTCGGTCTGGGCGGCAATCAACCAGTCCAGGGCACGTAACGAGGTCTCTATCATTTTGCCATTCTGCATCCATTGGCCCGATAGAAGGAGTGCCTGGCATATCGAAGCCCCGGCATACGAAAGCGAGGATTCCAGCCACGGCCATACGGGACGTGCATTTATGTTGAATCGATAGAGCAGTCTTTCCGCAAGTTTTTTGCGAGTTCGACGCACACGCGTGTCCCCGGAGAACCGTCGAAGGTAGGCATGAATACCCAGAAGTGAAAATGCAAGGGCTAACGAATCGGTGAATATCTCGACGGGTCCCAACGCGCGATGAAAAAGCTGGGTCCCAAGCGCTTGCCCCCCGGAATCGCCGGACAAACCGCAATTGACACCCAGCCCCCAGAGACCGCGTCCGTGGGTCGCCTCCGATCCGATCGGTTCGATCCAGGTTCTGTCATACCCCAGCGAACCGCGGAACCTGTCGGTTTTCGTATCCAGGGCAAAATTCAAAAAACTGAGGTACTTGACTTGAAGGCGAGGAAGAATATGGCTATCGGGAAGGATAGACCGTGCGGTAAGACCGACCATCAATGCTCTCGCGTTATCATCGACGGTGTATCCATATTCCAGGTTCGGCACTGAAAATATTGCATGGCGCAAAATCCCCGTGTCGTCGGTCAAGCGAAGAACGTGATCGAATCGGATAGTTGGAAGATTGTTTTCGGACCGGGCCCTGAGACGGGTACGGGAGAATCGGTGAGGGCACCTGGCGCGCATCTTTTTAATCTCTTCGAAAATACCGAGGTATTCGGACCCTATCCGGGACCAGACGGCCGTGCGGCAGTAGTTGTATGCCCTCTTTCGGATCGCATGGCGGAATGAGTCATGTGTCAAAAGGTGATTAATGCTCTCGGAAAGCTGTTTCGCATTATTGAAATCGACCAGCATTCCTCTTCCATCGGCGAGCATTTCCTTTGCGTACCAATACGGGGTTGAAACAACCGGTTTTCCGGCGCCCATGGCATACGCCAGGGTACCGGATGCAATTTGAGCTTCATTGAGATAGGGAGTGACGTACAAATCGGCGCAGCCGAGGTATTCTCGAAGCTCTTGCCGGTCCACGAATTTGTTGTGAAAAATCACATGGCCCTCGACTCCGAGTTCCCGTGCGGTTTGAGCCAGTGACCTTCGGTATGCCTCTCCGTGCAATTGTTCTACATGCGGATGGGTGGCGCCGACAATCATGTACACGACATCGGGATGGTCCGCGATTATTTCGGGTAACGCGCGTATCATGTGCTCGATGCCCTTGTTCTCCGAGAGGAGCCCGAAAGTCAGAATAACTGTTCGCCCCTCAACTCTGAAACGATCTTTGTAGAAATTTGGATCGACAAAGGGCATATCGGGAATGCCGTGGTGAATGAACTTAATTTTACTTTCAGGAATCCCATACGAATCTATGAGAAACTGCCGCGCGCACCGGGCCATAACAACAAAGCCCGCCGAAAGCTCGGCAATCTCCCGGACAATCGTTCGTTGCTCCGCGGTGGGATCTTTCAGCACCGTATGGAGTGTCACCAGTATAGGCATGCGAAGATTTCGGAGCAGCTCAAGCAGGTGTCTTCCGCCGGGACCTCCGTAAATTCCGAATTCGTGTTGTACACAGACGATATCAACCTGCTCGATATTCAGGAATCCCGCGGCAAGACGGTAGTCTTCGGTTCGGTTCTGATCAATCTCGAAACGGACACTCGACGGATACGGATAGCCCTCGGGACGATCGTTGACCGCGACAGTCCAACAGTTCTGCCCGATTTCAGTTTCGGAAAGGGCTTCTACCAGATCTGTCGTGAATGTCGCGATTCCGCACTTTCGCGGCAAATGATTTCCCACAACCGCGATGTTTCGTATCGAAGAGGACATGGTTTTTACCTTTCTCAGTCGAAATGCGTGGGGCGGCCGGAGAAAACGCCGCGACACACAAACTTCCGGTCGCTACCACCCAGACTACAGCTCAACCCGACTTCTACAATCGACTCACGGCATTATGCGTAAGCTGTTGCACGATTTACGCATAATGCTCTACCCCTCGGCTCCGCTCGGGGCATCGCCTCGACTGCCGAAGTAGGGTCAAACCGGAGGCCGACAGACTTGCTCCAGATATTCCTGATGCCTGGAAACGGGATTGCAGAGGACCGACGCAATTGCCATACCAGCAGTATCCTTAACTAACCCAGGTTTCGTAACCAATTCACGGCATTTCGCGAAAAGTCGTGCGGGAGCATGAGCGGAATCGTGAGTCGAAAGCGAAACCCGGGTCGGCTCCCGTAGTGCGGCACAATGATATCCACATCGTTGCCGACAGCATTCGCCGAGCGTATTCTATTTTTTCCGTATCCGGATCATTCACTCTTCGATGAAAGCGAGAAAGCCATGAAAGTAAGTCGGCACCTTGCTCTGTCTGCCGGGATATCGGTTCTTCTCTACCGTTTGACCCAAAACAGACGTGCGGCTGTATCTTCGTTTCTGGCCGGGGTCTTCTGGGACCTGGATCATGTCGCCGACTATGTGATCCAATATGGCATACCATGGAATCTCGGGGTTTTCTTCAGGCGATTCTATAAACGAGAGATCCCGCGCGTGGTGCTTCTTCTGCATAGCTGGGAAATTGTGGCACTCCTGGTGGGATTCACCGGGCTTCGTCTCAACTCGTTTCTCAAGGGAAAAGATCAGGGGAAATCGGCGACAACGAGAATCCCCTGGGCCTTGGTGGGGATAGTGGTCGGAGCACTGTCGCACCTGCTTTCGGATCAGATCGTGAACAAGCCGCGTCCGCGTGCCTACTTTTTCGTTTCTCGGCTGCGTCGCGGGTTTATGCACCACAAACTTTTTTCGAAAGCAGCCGACTCTTAAAACCCAAGTTTCGCAATCAACTCACGGCATTATGCGTAAGCTGTTGCTCGCTCTCGACTGCGAAACTTGGGTTAATTAGATTAAGGCGGCGCTATTGCTCGGCCTTGGGCGGGCCTTGTTCATCTCGTGTGAAAGCAGCATCATGATCAGATTCTCGCGCTCGGATCGATGCTCCGCACTATTCCAGAGATTTTTCAGGTGATCAGGATCCTCGATTCGATCGTACAATTCACCATACTCCCTGTTCGCATAGAACACGAGCTTATACTGCGGAGTGACCAGAATTCTCAGGTTGAATTCTCCTCTTTCCGGGCGTTCTTCTATAACGCAGAACTTGCGTTCATCACCCGTGTCGGTCCAGACGGGAAGCTGGTTGTGGCCCTCGAATTCATTTGGGACTTTCAGTCCGGCTCCGGCGCAGAAGGTAGCGGGAAGATCGACCAGGTTCTGGAACGCATCACTTCGCGTACCCGCCGGCACTCGTCCCGGATAGCGCACGATCATGGGAACACGAATGATCTCCTCAAATGAAAGCAGACTCTTGAACCAGAAACCATGATCCCCCAGACTGTCCGGGTGATCCGATGTGAACACCACTATGGTGTTGTCGGCCTGCCCCGTTTTGTCAAGCTGCTCGAGTATTCTGCCGATATGGTGATCCATTAATGAAACCATGCCGTAATAAGCGGCCGTATTCTCCCGAATTTGCATTTCGTTCCAGTCGAGGTGACAAACGTTCCCCGCTCCGTGAAGGTCCGGGTCGGACGGTTTGCAGGCATAATCACCCGGTTGTTCGATAATCTCCCGATAGTGCGGCGGTTTTTCACTGAAACTCTCGGGCTCGCCTTCCCGAAAACCGTACAGCGGAACATCTTCGGGCTTGTACATCGAGGCCCAGGGCTCGGGAACCATGCAGGGATTGTGAGGATCCTGAAAGTTTGCCCATATGAAAAAAGGCTGCTCCCGGGATGCGGATTGTTCGATCGACTCAATGGCCACATCGGCAATCCACTTCGATGAATGGAACTGTTCCGGAAGGGCCCAGGAGCCGTATTGAGTGTACTCGGTATTGCCGAAATACTTCTCGATCTCAACACCATGATCTTCAAGCCACGCCCCGTAGTGCATTCCACAGGCGTGTTTCTCGGTAGAATGTCCGATTGCGATATCGGCACGTTGAAACCCATACCACGGCCCGTGCCAATTTCGGTAGTATTCACGATTGTGAATGAAAGGGGCTGCTTCTTTGCTGCAGGGATCGTGACATGGAGTCAGGTGACTTTTTCCAATCATATGGGTGCGATACCCGGCACGGTTGAACGTGTCCGCCGTCAACGTCTCGTAGTCTTCGGGCAACGCAGCGGTATTGTGGGTGGCGCCGTGAGTCGAGGGATACTGACCGGTCACGATAGATGCCCGACACGGAAGGCACACCGGCGTCGGCGGATAGGCCGCATCGAATACGCGCCCTTCGCGTGCAAGGCGGTCCAGATTAGGTGTCTTTATCAGAGGGTTATTGGCTCCGATTGTATCGTAGCGCTGCTGGTCGGAAAACAGGAACAGAATGTTTGGCGGTTTCGACATAATCCATCCTTTCAGCTCGTTCATAGTTCGGAGGAACCGGCGCGGCTTAGCCTTAATCAACAACGTTCGTTCAGGGCTCGTGCGCGTAATCGTAATCGCAAATGCGGCACAAACAGCGTTTTACTCGATCAAGCCCAGGCGCTCAAATTGCTCTTTCGGTGCATCGTGCGCGGTCATCGTTTCAATTAGTAGACGTACATAGGTGTCTTCCAGAGGGATACCCGCCAGATTCGTTTCCTGGCGGTAATCGCCCGGCAACGCGTGGAGACGGGAGTCCGAATAGTTTTCATTTGGGCCAAGACCGGCTCTGGAGCGAATCACCGGGAACTCCGTGTAGGGCAAATGGGTATCCAGATCGGCCTCGTCATAGAAAGACTTGCCGTAAAGATCATGTTGTTGATACGCACTGTGGGTCAGGAAATATCGGAACAGAGGCTGGTTGTCCGCGGTTGCCGGCGCCCGAAAATAGGTGTGCCGACCGTCGGTAATATTCGTGCTCTGCCCAAAATACCCATACAGAGCCGCCGATTTGTCGGCCGGGGCATTGTCGCGAACCATTGGAAGCAAACTCTCTCCGTGAACCGCATGCTTAAATGAAACGTCGTGATATTCGAGCACGGTATTGAACACGTTGACATTTTGGGTCAACTGTGACCGACGCTCTCCCGCACCGGCATCTCCGGGCAGGTGCACCATGAGCGGTATGTGTGCCAGTTGATTCCAAACATGCCAGCAGTTCTTGCCGGTCACGCCCTTTTCTCCAAGCATATGACCGTGATCGGTGGTGAAAATAATCATGGTGTCTTCCATACGGCCGGTCTCTTCGAGTGCATCGAGGAGCTTTCCCAGCCACTTGTCAACCATAGTGATCGTCGCCGCGTATCGCTTGCGCAGATGCCTGGTGGCCTCCGAGTGCTCGTCGACTTTTTCGTAGGCACTCCAGTTGTACAAGGGGCCGTCGTAACCATCGTTGTACATCTCGAGAAATTCCGGTGGAGTATCGAACGGCTCGTGAGGATCGAATGCCTCAACCCAGAGAAACCAGTTGTCAGCATCCCCATTTCGACGTACCCACTCCGCCGCCCCGGCCATGGTCTTCGGCGACGGGTAATCGGCATCCGAACAAAACCGTGCCCGGTTCTTTTCGTATTGCGCACTCCATCGGCCCAGGTGTTCGGGGCGCTCGATACGATGCGTACTCGAGGCCAGTACGTCGAACTCCTGACCCCGATGCAGTGCCCAGGTACTGAATGGAGTGTGGTAGTTTTCTCCGCCGACGTGAAAATAATGGTAATGGTCGGTTTCCAGATGGCTGAATACCCCGTTTTTCCGCAGAAGTCGAGGAAATGGTATATCGAACGGCTCCATTCCGCCCCATTCCCGTTCGAGGAAGTGAAGGCGTCCGGTCATTATGTCTCGTCTGGCGGGCATGCACGGCATCGATCCGGCCCAGTGATTGTCGAATACCGTCGATCGAGCCGCCAGACGTTCCATATTGGGTGCTTTGACCCAGGAATTTCCATATATCGGCAGATAGTTCCGATTCAGACTGTCAAGTAGAATAAATACAGTTCTCATAGTATTCGCCTTTTGGTCAATTACTCTCGTGGCGTCTGCATTCCAATACGGTCATATTGTTCCGGTGGAGCATCCGCCGCTCTCATTTCCCGAACCAGATGTCGGGTCATCAGAATTTCTACCGAGGGACTGCTTATGGGGTGCTCCTGTTGGTAGTCCTGTTCAATGTCGAAAAGCAGTGTCCCGGAGTCATACGCGGTCCTGTTCCACGGATGAGGCCGCGCTTTAATTTTCATGGTACGGCATCCTTTCGTAAACGAAAAGGGCTCGGCCAGAGTTACCCCCTCGAACTCTTCGGGCGCAAAAGTCCTTCTCATATGCGTGGGCATCAACGTGTATTCAAACAGCGGTTCGTTCTTTTTCTCGGCGGGGGCGCGCATGTACACATATTTGCCGTCGGTCACATTGACATGCCCACCGAAAACTCCAAACAGACCGGCCTGCCTGATGGGTGTGTCGTTCTCCATGACACCGCGAATTGATTTCCCAGACATGCTTTCGGTTGCCGACATCCCGAAAAAATCCAGCAAGGTCGGGCCCCAGTCGATGGTCTGCACGATGCTCTCTCGTCGTTCACCGGCGATCCCGAGTCGCGGATCCCACACGAAGAATGGTGTATGAGCTATTTCATTATAAAAGGGCATAACGCATTTCGCATACCAGTCGTGTTCCCCGATGAGAAACCCATGGTCGGTACACACCATCAGCATGGTATCTTCCCACATGTTTTTCTCATCCATTTTGTCCATGACCTGTCCAAGGTAATCGTCACACATGCTGGTGAGAGCCGCCTGACAGTATCGAAAGTGCGTAACGAGTTCCTCTTCGCCCTCGGCAACTCGCCGGTAGTCGGGCCAGTCCATCATCGTGCGGGAGAAATCCCAATCGTAGAGGTCCTGATATTTCTTTGGGGCGTAAAAGGGTTCGTGGGGATCAAAGGTTTCGATTTGCAGGAACCAATTGTCGTTGCTCCCGTTTCGCTCCATGAATTCGAGTCCCGACTCAAAGGTACGAGCCTGTGGCAGATCTTCCTGATTCGGCATGTAAGATCGATTTACCCAATCCTGTCTTCCCCAATTACCTCGATACTCATTTTGCCTGGGAATTGTGGGATCGCTCAGGTCGGCAATCCAATGGTCCCCTTCCTGACCCCGATGGCTCTCCCAGGTGGAATACCGAGTATGATAGTTCGCCCCACCCTCTTCCCAGTAATGGTAGTGGTCGCTGGTAAGGTGAGTATGAACACCAGCATTTTTCAGCATTTCGGGTATGGAATCGTCGAAGGGCTCAATAGGTCCCCATCCGCGATGAAGGAAATTGTACCGCCCGGTATGCAGTTCCCGTCGTGCGGGCATGCACGGCATGCTGCCTACCCAGGAATTTTCGAACGTTACCGACTTCTCGGCGAGACGTTTGAAATTCGGTGCATGTACCCAATCGCCTCCGTATGGCGGAAGCATACGTCTGTTCAACGAATCAAACATCACCATTATGGCTTTCATCATGAACTCCTTATGTTGATTCGGATGTTGATCCGGCAATTTTGTTCGACGGACCCTTACTATCAAACGACTCCCGGCCCATGAGCCACGAAAGCCGATTCGCATGTTCAGCTAAAACTCGACCAAATTGAGGCACCTGGGCGGATTTCATGCTGAACGGCGTCCCCCCGATGCCGATTCCTCCAATGATCTCACCGTCCCCGTTGTGAACAGGGGCTCCAAGCCGTCGAAGTGAAGGGTAGATGTTTTGATCGTCATAGATATATCCGAATTCTCGAAAAACCTTCAGTTCCTCCTCAAGACGTGCATCCAAAAACCGGGCATACATGAATTCTTTTCGAGCGAATGCCTTTTCTTCAGGACGAAGGGCGTCGTAAATTATCCACCCCCAGGGGGCGTGGGAAAGGTCCGAGAATATCGCCCCAATATCCTGCATCACGACCGATTCGATTCGCACTTCTTTATCAACGCAAATCATTCGACGCCCGTCCCAGTAGACCACCAGCGAAGTGTTCCCGGTCTGCTCGGTAAGGGATTGCAGAATGTGGCGGGATGAAGCGCGAAGTGTATCGATGGTTGCGGGACGGCTCATGACGGGACCCAGTGGTTCGCCGAGGCGATACCTGCCGGAAGAGGGATCCTTCTCGATCCAGCCTCTCTGTAGCAAAACGCGAAGAACCCGGGCCACTGTTGCTCGGGAAATCGGCAGTTCGCGGTCAAAGTGATTGAATCCAAGCGGCTCGCCGGCGTGTATCAGCATCTCCAGGATGGTGAGCCCATTCTCCAAAGCAGGTGCCACACTGGGAGTTTGTCGATTTTCGGTCACGAGCAGTCCTGCATGCCGGGTTACGCAATACCAATTCGGAGAATGGCTGCCGAAAGGAGTATAGCAGATGATACCATAAGTATAATATACAAAACTTACACCGAAGTTCTCAATGTCGGGATGAGGACGGAGCTGCGTTTCGGCAGCGATCCCAAAGAAGGGGACGGAGCTGCGATCCTGTTGAATAATGGCAGATCCCGGTTGAACTAGCTAGCCCAGGTTTCGCGGTCGAGAACCGCCGTACCGAGCGGAGCCGAGGCGATGTCCCGAGCGGAGCCGAGGGATAGAGCGGTATGCGTAAGATGTTATGCGAGATTGACTTAGAAAAAGCGCAGGGGTATCCGGG
>CAYFVL010000165.1:0-13574 GCA_964346405.1 uncultured Fibrobacterota bacterium | reverse complement strand
AACTATAATGGGTACGGTCCCGACTAAGGGACCGGTATTCCTTATGCAGCAGAACCGAAGGTGACAATCGCTAAGTTCAGGTTTTAAAAACCTACCCTGATCCGCATCGGAGGAAGTTCGCTACTGCATTTGGCGAAACGTGCTAAATACACCCCGGCGCTCAAAGACGAAAGAGGTATGCGAGTAATACCGACCGAGGAAACCGAGGAATAAAGAACGCGTGCGCCCCCGAGATTCATCAATACAATTCCCGTATTCTCGCCAATCCCGTCTACAATAAGCTCTCGACCTTTGACTGCTCTAACCCGTTCTTTCAATATCGTCCCTCCAATTCGAGGCGACTCCTCAATGCCGGCGGAGTTCTCCAACAACCATTTGCCGAAAAACGGGTCGCGATCGGCGGATTCCGAATCATAGGTATACCCCGTTATCAGGACATGCCGGTCGTCGAGCAAGGCAAAATCGATCAGATTATCCAATGAAGCTCCTTGCGCCTTCCCAAGCCATACCACGGTGTCGGATGGGGAATATCGTGATATGAAAAATGTTGCATGGGCTATTCCCGCCAGGGTATCTTCAAAACAATTGCCCGCTATGTATAGAGCCCCGCTTTCTGATATCTGCATCCTTTTCGGCCATGTATCGAGTGCGTGGCTGAAGGCGTTCAGCAGATTCCCCTGCTCGTCGAACGACGCCCAATAGAGCTGATATCGCAGTGTATCGGACAGCACCGTGTCGCCAACCCGGAATTCTCCGTTATACCGGCCGGCCACGTAGACGGTGCCATTTTCCGCAATCTTTACGGACGCCACATCCTCGCCTCCAGCCGTATTGGTCGAAGCCCCGTACTCATCGATCCACCGAAGGTCTCCGTTAGCTTCAAGAACGCCCACAAACATTCCAGAAGAATGCCGTGATCCGAACCGCGAATCTGAATAAATAACCTGCCCTCCCGGGACAATGGTGCTGTCGTAAAAAGTGCCGGCGATTCCCACGCTTTTATCCGGCCCCGAAGCGATGAGCATTTTACCCGCATTCGGGATCCCCAGAAACCACCCGAGCGTACCGTCTGTGGAGTACTTCACCACGAAACCGGAGGAATAATTACCTTTCGATTCTACTACCGATTCGCCGTCGGAGGGATCGAAATCGATCTTTCCGGACAGTGTGCCGGAAAGAATGATCTCGCCGCTTTCGCTTACCGCCAGATTTTCCGGTTTGGGATATCCTGTGCCGCTCACCGCTGTTATGGGGACGGCCCACTTGAAAGTGCCGTCCGGTCCATATTTGGCGACAAATGCCGCCCAGCCCGAAGCAGACGGAATGATTCCGCCCTCGATGCCGAATCCAAGGTCTACCGTCCCCTTGCAGACGCCGGTCACTATTATGTTGTCCTGGGCATCCACGGCAATATCTCCGTGCTTTGAATTCCCGCGCAAGTAGCTCTTATAGACATGCACCCACGCTATCGCGCCTTGGGAATCATATTTGCCTATGAAACCGAACTCATCGGATCCGGACGCATTCTCAACGTGCGACTCGGGGCCGGGGTCAAAATCAAGCGATTTCCGAAATGTCCCGGCCAGGAGAATGTTGCCATGGCTGTCCAAAGCCATGCCGGTCGATTCGTCGTACCCCTCTCCCATAAGAGTTTTCAGAAAAACAGGCGTCATTTCCGCTACCGACGTCGGGGGAGTTGCCTGTAACACAGACATGAAGCTTACCACATACGCAACAGACGCGACCCTGGACAAACTTTTCAAAACGAACCTCCTCTTTCAGCCCTGTTCCAGGCCTCGAGATCGAAATCGTGCAACACAGTGAAACCAGCCTAACTAGTGCCTGTCCGAAAACCCCTCGTTCATCGAGTCCCGAATTAACTTCGGGAAGATGAACTCCCCGTTTCGGGCCGAAAACGGGCACCTTCCCGAATGAAATCGGGACTCGGTGTCCGTTTTCGAGGGTTTTCGGGCAGACACTAACTAACACTAATTTACAATATTGACGCAAGTGATGGAAAAAATTCCGCCTTATCTGGTGAACAAACTGGCCCGCAGGATCAAGAGGACCAAAAGCGCGGTGGTTTCGGGATCAAATAAAGACGCTTTTTTCTAAAGGTTTCACGTTTACTTCCACTGGGTTTCAATCGACAACGACGACGCCGCGATACCATTGTTTTCCGTTAAGACGAATGCGGGTAAGAAACACGCCGGCACCAGAACTCGAGAGATCACAGGACCATTCGGCTCTGTTCGTCGGAATGTGTCTCCTCAGCAAATTCTCGCCCCGAGCGTTGTAGATTTCGACGGAAACTCTTCTGTTGGCCCGAAAACCGGCGCTAACTCGGACCGTCAATCTGTTTGATTCTATGTCTGCATTGATGAATTTTGGAGTCTCCTGTACGCCATTACTTACGTTTTCGGTGGATTCCGGCGTCCACTGAAGGGTTGCCAACGTCAGCGGGGGCAGGGATGAAGAGATCATGGCGTCGCCGTAGGCGAGTTCGAAATTCTGTTGCTCAGAAGTCTGATTGCAGACGACCGCGACAAGGCTTTCGTCAGGATTACGGTAGCATACGTTCGTGACTGTCTCTTTTGAACCGTACTCGCTTTCAATCCTCCGGGCGCCATTATGTATAAATCGCGCAAAGTGACCGAAAATGAATACCTCGTCTCCCAGGATGTAATCCGTTTCTGATTTCACGATGACTGGACAATGGGTGAATTTGTGATGAGCGCAGCCGGTACCATTACCATCCCCGATTGATGCCCACATGGTAGCGCTTTCGGCCCAATTTCGAAAATCCTGAATGATTTTGTCGGCATCGTCTATCTCTTTACGTGATTTTTCGGTGAAGTGAATACTTTTATCCGGGTGAGCGGCATGCAGCTTCGACATGGCATCGACAGTACCCAGGTAAGGGTGAAAAGCGATACCGTCGACCGCCGCTTTCGCAGTTTCGTCATCAAGTACTGCTTTGGCAAAAGTGTCCCAAAGATTGTAGTTATGATCGAGAATCCAAATCTTTGCATCTATATTATGAGCGTCGAACCGTTCACGAATCTCTTTTACTACAGCGATCTGTTCTTGCGGCGTATAGCGACAGCCGGGATAATTGGACGGGACATAATCGGGCTCGTTTTGCGGAGTGACGGCATAGATGTCAATGCCTTGATCTCGATAGGCCTCAATGAACTTGACGAGATATTCGGCAAACACCCCGTAATACTCGCTTTTGAGTTTTCCGCCAACCATGCTGCCGCTTGATTTCATCCATCCGGGCGGGCTCCAGGGAGATGCAAATACTCTGATGCCGGGGTTGATTGCCATCGCCTCTTTCACTCGTGCAATAATATTGTAATCCACATCCTTCTGAATGGAGAAGTGTTCGAGTTGAGGATCGGTGCTCCCCTCGGGCATATCATTGTAAGAGTAAAACTCCCGAGTAGTGAGATCCGAAGATCCGATGCAGAGTCGCAACATGTTAATTCCTGAACCGGTATCGGGGTTGAAAAATGCGTTCATCACGTGCCGGCGTTGTTCTTCGCCCAGCATGCCGAGGAAGTAGCAGGCGGTTTCATCCATTGCAATCCCGAATCCCAGATGCGATTGATAGACAATGGACGTATCCATGTGCATAATCGTTGTAAAAGTTGGTTCATACGATTCAACGACTAAATCGGACTGCCGGGATAATTTGAATGGAGCGTCTCCGGCATTGTTCTCGGAATCCTCGCCCGAGTACCAGACACGAACCGGTTCTCCTTCGGCACGACTCTCGGTAATGGGCAATGTAGAAAATGGAAGAATAAAAACGACATATAAAATCATTACAAACATAGCGACTCCCGGCAAAAGCAGAATTCTCCAAGTTCATGGTAATCAAGACATCGGGAGGGAAACCGCAATTCAAGCAGTTACCTCGTCGAATCACGTAATAAATGTATGTCCTGTAGATGATCGGGGAAGAAGGACGAGCATTTCCCGACCGGATTCAAGAGGATCCGTTTTGAATCCAGTGAAAAGGGATTACGCCTCGTGCCGTGAGTTCTTCCTTCAACCTTGCGGTGTAGGCGTTCACGTATTCTTCTTTTTCCCTCACGGATTTTGCCATGAACGCCTCATAGCGTTCCCGCCATTCCTCACAAGGTTCATCCCCATTCCGGCACGCCCAACGTTTCAGATATAATGTACGTAATGCCCAGTCTCATGAAGAAGAGTACGGTACAACTGTACGTTTCTCGCGACATGAGTATAAATCGCCGATTTTCAATGATTTTAGCCCAAGATTCGCAGCCGGTTCACTTGCAGGCAGTTACACTTGCGGCAGCACCGGGGCGTACATTCGGCCGGCAATCAGGCTTGTGCCGTCGGTAAATCCTTCGGGACGGTCGCGCAATTCCGCGATGAGCCTTCGGCGCCAGATATCCCGCGCCTCGTTGCCGAGGCCGTCGTTGATTAGATCGTTCTTTTCCTGAGGATCGACTGCCAGATCAAACAGGTGCTCGGTTCCGTCGGACGGAAGCCATACATACTTTTCGCGTCCATCCGTAAGCATATGATACCCCACCCCTTCGTTGGGACACGGGGCATGTTCACTGTGCACGTATTCGTGCGGAGGTTCGGTATCGGGTTGTCGCAACAGCCGCTCTAATCCTTTGCCGTCAATATTCGGCGGTAGTTCTATCCCGGCGAACTCCAGAAGGGTCGGCATCAGGTCGGTCAGGGTGACCGGTGAGGCGATGCGCCTGCCGACGGTTATGCCGGTTCCTTCGGATCCCTGGATCATAAGCGGCACACGAGTGGCTCCTTCATACGGTTCACATTTTCGCCACAGATGATGGTCCCCCATGAGGTCGCCGTGATCGGACATGAAAACGATAACCCACGGCCGCCCGTCATTTTTACTCTGTTCCCGGAATTCGGAAACAAGATAGAACAAGCTGTCGTCCATATAATCAATCATGCCGTAGTAGCCCGCAAGCGCTCGATGCAATGCTTCGTCGGGCAAGGTCACGAAATGCGAATCGACACCGGGGCCATCCGACAACCTCGGAGCCCTGGGCACCCAGGAACCGACGGGTGGATCGGGCAAATCCATTGACAGATACCGGGACAAGTAGAACTCCGGAGGAATCAATGGTGGGTGTGGCGCATAGAAACCGGTGGTGAGAAAAAGCGGTTTATCCGTGGTTCGCGAGTGCAGCAGCTCACGGGCGCGTTGGACTGTCCAGTGAACGGGGTGATACTGTTCCGGATACGGCCACGGACGGGCATTCCAGCCGTTGCATGACAGACCGATTCCACGTATACCGCCCGCCCCGGGAAGCATCCGGTCCAGATACCTTCCGTAATCGTCGTCGGGGGAATGAACGGAGCCCTGGACTCGCTTTTCGAATCCAAATGGATTCTCCGGGGGACTTTGATGCATCGAACGCCCCGCAAGGACGGTATGATATCCGTGATCACGCAGATACTCGGTGACCGTTCGGTCACGAAGTTCAACTCCGTCCTGATAGCCCACAATCCCATGCCTCGAGGGCTTCAGTCCGGTCAGAAAACTCCTTCGGGCGGCGATGCACGAAGCACACGGCGTGTAAGCATGCGTAAACGTCACTCCACCACCGCCGATTCTGTCGATCGTAGGAGTAAGGACAACGGGATGATTGAGCAAAGAAAGGCAGTCACCCCGCATCTGGTCGGCAATTATGAGAAGTATATTCGGTTTGGCTCTATTCATGGCGGAAAATATAGCATCCGCCTCGATTCTGTCGGTTTCCGTCTTTGTGCCGGCCTCAGAATCCGGGAGCAATACTGATGGAAAGCGCCGGAACTCTGTCTGGAACGACCATGACCCGTGCCTCGGCAGCCGAATTCCGCAAATTTCCGGGAGCTACGCGTCGTCCATCGAGAGTGTACAGAGCACGCCGCGATTTCGATCGAGTATCGGAACGTTTCCCCGGCCCCTTCGGGGTCACCCGGGGTTTGCCGCCAATGATTCCCGCTTTTTCTTCTCCCGTCAACCGCAGCGCGCAGGCGGGGACCGTAATCTCGGCGTCGGAAGTATTGGTGTACTTCACACTCCAGGTTCCGACTGCTTCGCTTCCCCGAAATACCGACAAGGTATCGGGAGGATTGTAAGATCCCCATCCGGTCGTTACCGAAGGACGAGCGAATCCCTCTTTGGCCCAGCCGGCACGAAGTGCACCCAGGTCGACCTCGATCCCGCCGGGAGACCTCAGGGTAAGAACCATGTTTTCGTCGCCGGCAAACGTGCCTGCCGCATAGGAAGCATTGAATTCGACTGTGTTCAGGGTTATCTCCGTTCCGCAGGTGATCTCTGTTTCCAGAGTCCCGCCGGCCGGCACAACGCCTCCTTCGGCGGTAAGCATGTGCGTACCGGCAAACCCCAGAACGGTTCTGCACGCCTCGAGTTCCACATTACTGGGGAAGGCCCTCTGCCAGACGCTGAACCCCAGGGACATCATGTTGGTCCTGGCATGACTGGTGTTGCCGGAAAACCGGAAAGAAAATGGCTCGGCATTGGAACCAAACCCATGAAATTCGTCCGGCGAACCGTCTTTTTTACCGAACAGCAAATACTGCCCAACAAAACCGAATACGTGACCGAATTCGTGCCCCATGTGGCTGATGAAGCAGAAACGCCGGTCGGCCGCGGACTTCGCTTCACAGATTTCCTCAAACGGATCACACTCGCCCCACCAGTAGTTGCTCTCCGGCGCCGGGTCAATCCACCACTCGGCGTCTTCATTTAGATGCTGACGGGCAGGGGGCCAGAGCCGATATGCACGATCCTTGAACACGATCGTTGTTGTTCCACCCGGTCTGAGCATCCGACTGCCGGAGAATTCCTCGGGCAATGCGTTGGTATACATGAATGCCCCGTACGCATCATCCTCCGCTTTCGTGAGCCGAAGGTAGACGGTTACGGTGTCGCCGACATAGCATCGATCGAACCCGAGGCGGTCTCCCCACAAGTTCTTTGCGTATTCAATATTCGCCATCATCATTTCGCTGATGGGCTCACTGTTCTCCGAGGTGACCAGTTTCACCTCCAGGGCAAACAGCGACGCACACGCAAGAAGCACCGATGAAACCGTATAGAGTATCCGCATGCCCAGTTCTCCTTTTCCATTGGATATGGCCGACCCATAGAGGTTTCCCGCATTGCATGGAAAACCCGGGCTAACCACAATATAAAAACCGGGAGAGCACCGGGACATTCGATCGCTTCCCAGATCGTGTTCGACCCGTTCGTCCGCGAAATGGTTCGCTCCGTCATGAGCGGGAAAGGATAACCGGGATGGGGTGCTGGTTGGTTCCGCGAAGCGAAAACACAGCTCTCATAAGTTCAATGACTTAATTAAAGAGAAAGCGTTGTTCGAACAAACGGAATTTTGAAGCAGTGTCGTACTGGATTGCTCGAAGAGACCTTCACGACTCCGGGATTATTTCTCCTCCCCCCAACCAGAACACGTCACGCACCATCACCATTGTGCCCGACGAAATCCTGATCGTGTAACGGCCCGAGGGAACATCATTTCCGAAGGCATCTTTTCCGTCCCAGTGGAAAACCCGCTTGCCGCCACGCCGACTTCGGTCGATCAGTTTGCGGATTTTTATTTTGGTGGAATCGTAGATGGCGATTTCGACATTGCCGTGCCCCGGGAAAAAATATTCGATGGAGAGATCGCCTTTGGAGTCCGCGGCTTCGGAATTGTAATGATAGATCGGAAAATCCTGTTTCACGTTCGAAGCCCCGGGCTCATGAGGAGAACGAATAATTACCCGTTTGCTACCGGGAATGAAGTCTTTAGCGGTAACCCGTACCGTGTACGTACCTTTGGCCACACGAGGAAACTCATACACACCACCGGTATCAGTCGTATCCGCCAATTGAGCCCCTTCCACCTTCACGACCGCTCCCACCACGGGCTCTTTCGTGAGGGCGTTCGACACAATCCCCTCGAGTGACTGAGCAAAAGCGAAGCTCACCGTTACCAGAACCCACAGGCACACTGCTGCTGATTTCATTACCGTTTCCCCCACAATCCCATTTCGGCACCTCGGACCTCGAACCGCAATCTAATTGTCACACAAAAACGTGAAATAATCAACTGAGAAGCTTCTCGCCTGCCTGGGACGTGAGCTTATGGGACTCAGGTACTGGTGTACGCGGATATCCCGGTAAGTTGGTCCACCGGTACTCCTTTAAGCCCCAGAGTCGTGATACGGGTACAGAGCATGTCCAATTGGACGAGAACCGAATCGGTGAAAGCCGGATTACCGACATTGTCGTGCAGCAGGACAATATCTCCAGGTTGTCCCAGTTGGCCGATTTGTCGAACACCCCTGGTACGTCTGTTGCCGAAATCGCGAGCCGACGAACTCCAGCCTATACAGGTGAGATCGAGCGTCTTTACGGCTTTTGCGACATAGGGATTCATAAGCCCAACGGGCGGGCGATACAATCGCGGTCGACGTCCGATTATATCCCCGATAATTTCTGTGGCGGAATTGATCTCGTCGTATGCTCGGCGAAAGAATCTGAAATTCTCGGTTCCGCGGTGATAAAGATCATGGCACCCGATCGTATGCCCACGCTCCAATGCCGAACGAACCAGATCCGGTCGGAGTTGCGCTCGAGCGCCGACCACAAAAAAAGTAGCCTTGATCCCGTACTGATCGAGCACCGACAGTATTCTCGGGGTGAGCTCCGGATCGGGTCCGTCATCGAAGCTGAGAGAGATGCATCGAGAATTCCTTTTTCCCCGCCATGCACAGCGCCCGAAAAAATTGAGTCGCAGGTCGCAGACTCCGCAGGAAAGAAATGCGGCGGAACCGATAAGAAAACCTGCTAATGCCCTGGGACGGATAAATCCGGTTGCCGCCGCGAAGACCGCAACCGCATTGGCGGCTTTCCACAAACCGTAGGGTGTCATGGGTGCACCACAATTGCGGATACAGTGTCGGCAGTCGGTGAATAGGAGCCTATCGTAACCGGGTCCTGAAAGCGTTCTCCCCACAACCGATGAAGATGCATTGCCGGGGCGAGAAACGACTTCGAGGTTTCAGCGATCGGAAGCATGGCCGTGGAATCGAGGTTATGTGCCCCGAGCAATTTGCCCAATGCTACCACGGGATCTTTCGAGTACGCCGGACACGGGGCCAGCCCCGCGATCCCGGACCGGCAGGTTGGACTGGGCTGATCTATAACGGCCGCAACAGCACCGTCACTCCAATCCAGGAGACAGGATCGACAAACGTTGCTCAAAGCATCGGTGAGTCTATTCAGCAATTCGATTCGTTCATCTACGGCAACCAGCAACACCGGGAATGCATCGGAATCGTACAATGACAATGAAGAAATTGCACCGGCAAACGAATTGTGTCCGTCGACAAAGGTGATGTTCGGTCCATCGATACAAAATTCGATACCAAGCATTCCGGCCATGCTGTTATGCACCGAAGCAATAAAGCTCCGTGGAGAACCCAGGCCGTCTCTGAACACGCCGTCCAGAAACGACCGAGTTTCGTCCAACGCCCCTAAGGCGGTTGCCGTGAGAACCGCTCTGGGGGGCCTGGCACTATTCGCGATCGCCCCAGCCGCCGCCGCATACGCCATTTGCCATATACGTGGAGTTCGACGTTTCATTTTTGGCGAAATCTCTCGATCCCAGTTGGCGTCCTTCGTCGGTTCGACTGCCGCAATTGAAAGAATTTGAGCTAGTTGAGGCATATCGTCCATGCGAATTGATCTCCAGTGAGGATTCAAACTATTTTCCGGTCAATATAAGGGCGGCGTTGTTTCCCCCGAAACCGAATGAATTTTTTAGAACGTTTCGTATCGATCCCCGACCCGCCGATACCGGTGCAACCCCGATAGCCTCATCGAGCTGCTCGAAACCACCGGTACCCGGATATGCCCCTTCCTCCAATGCTTTCACGGCAAAGACTGCTTCAAGGGCGCCCGAGGCCGCCAGAGTATGACCAAGGGTTCGTTTCATGGAGCAGAACGGCGGCAGATGGTTGAACACTTTGTTCATGGCTTTAATCTCGGATATGTCGTTGTCGGGCGTTGCCGTTCCGTGAGTGGCGATCAGGTCGATGTCGGCCGGAACGAGTTTCGCATCACGCAACGCACTCTCGACAGTCTTTCGTGCCCCTTCCCCCTCAGGATGCGGCGCGGTCATATGCCGACAGTCTGCGCCGGCACCCCAACCACTCACCCATGCCCTGATACCGCCGAAACGCTCCGCTGTTTTGGGAGAAGCCATCAGTAAGGCACCGGCTCCCTCACCCAGACTGATCCCCAGCCTTCGGGCGTCGAATGGTTTACACCCGGTGAAATCAACCAGCATAAGTGCCGCAAACCCGCGCAAAGTCAGCAAAGACAGGGCATCGGCCCCTACCGCAATACACATGTCAACCCGACCCCGGCAAATCATGCGCGCGGCCAATCCAATCGCATGAAGACCGGTTGAGCATGCCGTTGACATCGTGTATACGGCATCCGCCCCCACGGCACGAGCCAGAAAACCGGCTCCGGCGGTTGGTTCATGATAGGCGAGTTCGCGTGCGGCTTCGGCGGCCACCGATTCGTCTGTCCGCAACCGACGATAGAAAAGTTCGGATCTGGTAATACCTCCTACCGTTGTCGCGTACACCAACCCAAGCCGCAGGCCCGTGCGATCGGGAACGGATCGAAGCGATTCATTGACGGCATGAAGTGCAAGACCGGTGGTTCTGTTTGGTGCTTTTGCCGCAAAGTCGCCAAGCGAAGTAGTATCGACTTGCCCACACGGCGGGACCTGTTTCAATCCACTATCGAAAAGGCTCAACCCCGAAAGGCCGTCGGCGCCCTCCGCCACTTTCGGGTAGGCGGTCTCGACACTGTTGCCGGCGGCACAAACCGCACCGAGTCCGATTATTGGTATTGCGGTCATGGTTAGAACCTTATAGCCATTTATTTCGAGACTTTGCCGGAAAAGGAATACATTTGTCTCGAGGTATGCCGGGAGTGAATCACTCTTCGCTCCCCTCCTCTTCCTGACGGTTTTCGGATATATATCTCGCCAGAGACCGTACCGATGAGAACACCGAACGCCCTACATTCACATCCGGGACCGTCACCCCGTATTCACGTTCGAGCAGCACCAGCAATTCCAGAGTGTCAATCGAATCCAATCCCAGGTCCCCTCCGATCAATGGTGCATCGGGATCGATATCATCCGGTGACACATCTGATAGACTGAGCGTGGAAATGATCTGTGATTTCAAGTCCTCGATGAGCTTTTCCATTATTCTTCCTTTTGCACTGTAACGGTCCCGTCAAACCGACTCGTATCAATCCTGATTGTGGTGTTCCGTGCCTGCATAAGTGCTTTCATTATATCGCCAAAATAGCTTTTTGCGTGCTCGACATTCCCATTCGAATCGTGAATCTCCCCTTCCATAATGAGCAACGGTGAGACGTTTTTCGCATTACGACTCAGAAACAGCGCAAATCCGACCGTTGCCGGTGGGGTCGTAATATGGCCCGCGAATGGTGCATCACTTTCGTGCAACGCACGTACCATTACAGCCAGCATATTCTCGACGGCGCCATGTTTCAGTATCCTGAGGGAGGCCTCGAGCGCCGTCAGTCCGGGCGTACCACTGTCCACGAATACCCGATTCGGACCTTTCAAGCCAAACATGATCGCGGTCTCGGCCACTGGTGAGGAAGGCAGAGTTGCGGAGAACCAGGCCGGTCGTGGAAACCCCGAAAGAACCGACTCCATGTAACGCATGTCGGTAGAAAAGGAGCCGAATGCGCTTCCCAGACAAACACCCGTTGAACGCCCGTCAAACTCCCCCGCCGACCGGCAGGCAAGAGAAGCGGCGCCGAATGCGATTTTATCGGTCGGCTGCAGTTTGCCGAAGCCGGCATGGGGTTTCTGGTACACCTGCGATCGCTTGACGTCGGCCGCTCCTTTCTGATCCACTTCCCAGGGCGCTATACCCTCCGCGGTCAGAATCCCCTCTGGAACAAGCCCCGCAAACCCGCGCACATAGGCAGACAATTTCATTAGATATGCTCCCGAAGAACTATGGCCGCGTTGACACCACCGAACCCCGCCGAAAGGCATAGAACGGCGGGTTTGGAAAAGTCCTGGGCGTCCCCTGAAACAGGAATCGGCTCATCAACCCCCAGTGCACCAAATCCGACCGTCGGAGGCACCGATTTTCGCTTCAGGAACTCGGCTGCAATGATCATCTCTACAAGCGAACCACCTCCACTGGTGTGTCCGACAGCACCCTTGAACGATACACACGGAGGAATCGTTTTTCCAAAGAGTCCGCTCAGAGCTTTCGCCTCCATTGCGTCGTTATACACGGTCGCCGTACCGTGGCATTTGACAAATCCGATGTCGTCCGGAGACAGTTCAGCATCCTCGATGGCCGCCCGAGCGGCCGCAAGCAGTCCATCGCCGGTTCTAGAAGGGCCTGTTCGATGATTCGCATCATTTGAAGATCCAGCACCGGCAACAAAAATGTCTCCCGGTTTTGCCCCCCGATAGCGCAAACCGCAGACTCCCGCGGCTTCTCCAAGCGACAACCCGTCCCGGTCTATATCAAAAGGGCGCGGTCCGGTCCAGGAAAGCGCGTTCAATGCGGCAAAACCGGAAAGCACGAATCGTGAAATGCAGTCATAACCAAAGAGAACCGCTCCGTCGGTTTCCCCGTCCTCGATCAACTCTTTTGCCGTTGCCACCCCGAGGGCCCCCGATGCGCAGGCATTGGAGACCGTCAGGATTCGCCACGGAGTCAGGCCCAATTCAGACGCAACCGTATGAGCTTGTACGTCGAGAAACGGCGATACGAGATTTTTACCCAAATTTCCCCGAATATACGACTCAAGTGCTCGAATATCTCCCTTGGCACAACAATAAAGAAATGGAAACCGTAGATCACGAAACGATTCAATCCCGGCGGCACATTTCAGGGCATCAGCGGCATGTCGAACGTCTCTATTGCGCGGATCGATGAACGGCGCTCCGGGCGGCAGATTTGGGAAATCGCTTAAAGGCCTTACAGCCCTACGCCCCAGCGACAACTGTTCGACCGTCTCCTTCAGTCCTCCGAACGGAGAGATCACGGCACTGCTTTGAAGAACGATAACTGAATCCGGCACTAGGCAACCGTCGAGGCTATTTCGGATCCCGTTCAGAATCCGTATTTGCGGAAAATGGTGAAAACCAATATAATAAAAAGCGCACTTTCTCAGGCATGATATCAGGTCGGGAAACGTCCCGGAACGTCGGGAAAGCCTGTTTGGTGGCGGGAAGACACTATTTCGTCGCCTGATGTTTGATGGATTGCGCATAATGCCGTAATTATATTTCTATATTATGGATATGGCGCCACCGGATTCCCGGGCAAGACTGGATACCCGGCGCGGCACTTTTTTTCCGGAAAGGCTCCCGGAAAAGCCCCGACGAACGGCTCCAGGGTTTTTGTCGATGGAAATTTAACCCAGGTTTCGCAGCCGAGAACCGCCGTACCGAGCG